>JAVHVN010000109.1:0-69722 GCA_032160545.1 Pseudonocardiales bacterium
GCGTCGTACTGCTCGAGGTAGTAGTCGGCGATGCCCTGCGCATCGCTGATCAGCGCGTCGGCATGGCGCACCGCCTTGCGTTCCGCCCACAGGTAGTAGCGGCGACCGTTGCGCCCCCACTTGGAGCGCTTCCACTCCAGGCCGTCGGTGTGCAGCGCGACGGGTATGCCGTGGCGGCGCAGCATGGGGACGAACGGGCTGTTGGCCGCGTTGAACACGAACGCCATGTCGGGCTTGCCGCTGTACGCGGCGTGCGCGGCCGACAGCGCGGTGTGGCTCAGCGTGTCGAGCGACTTCGACTTCACCGAGCGCAGCTCGATGCGCTGCATGCCGCGGTGCGACTGCTCGCCGGTGCGCTTACGGCAGTACACCGTGACGTCGTGCCCGCGCGCGACAAGGCGAGAACCGATTTCTTCCACGGCGGTCTCGAACCCGCCGTACTGCGCCGGCACGCCGCGCGTCCCGATCATTGCAATCCGCATTCGAGCCCCACTCCGTCAGCTCCCCGGCGACCCCGCTGGCGAAAAACCGAAGCATCCCTGCTTCGAGACTCCATTCTCTTTCGCGGCTGAAAGCGCGCTTCCCAGCATCGAGCCGCGAAGATCGACAGCTTATCCGTCGTCCTCCCGGGAAACGCAAGCGTTCGATCTCGGTCGGGAGTGTCGCAATAGCTTCCGTGGAAGAAGATAGCCACGGGCGTCCGTTGTTAACCGCTTCTCCACCTGGCGGGTGACGGGCCAGGACGTTAGTCCCCAACTGCGTAAACATCTGATTACGACTGGCAGTAGGGCCAGCGACCCCATACATTTGGCCAGCCCGGCGGGGAGGTCGGGTGGTGCAAGGGCTCAGGACGAACGAAGTTGAGCCGATGCACCAAGGGGAGGGGGCTTTCCAATGACGCAGACTCGTCCGCGACCGGCGGACCCCGCACAACCCCGCGCAACGGCGCCGGCAGAGGTGATCGCGCATCCGGCGCCCGTAGCGGGCTCGCTGGAATGCCAGCCGCTATGGGCAGCCCAATACCGCATCTCGCTGGTGACGCTCGACTTCTGCGCAATCGTGGCTGCCACGGTCCTCGGTTACCTGGTGCGTTTCGGCGACAGCCAGAACTCCGCTCCCTACCTCGCTATCGGATTCGTCATTGCGACCGGCTGGATGGCGACACTGCAATGGGCCGGCGGGTATGAGATACGTCACTTGGCGACGGGCCCCGAAGAGGCTAAGCGAATCCTGCGCGCCACCGGAATGACCGTCGGCGTCCTGGCGGTGATCTGCTACGCCACCCAGACCTTGGTCGCACGCGGCTACGTGGTCGGCGTCATTCCGATCGGTGCGGCGCTGCTGTTGATCGAGCGCGCGGCCGTTCGCAAGTTCGTTGTTCGCCAGCGCGAGAACGGCGAGTGGACCAACCGGATCGTCGCCGTCGGCACCGCCGACAGCGTGCGCCACCTGCTCAGCGTCACCTTGCGAGCAAAGGGCGCCGGCCTGCAGATCGTCGGGGCCTGCGTCGAGGACGCCCTGCCCGGCGATTACGTCGCGCCAGGAGTTCCGGTGCTCGGCGGTGTGCTCGAGGCTGCCGAACAGTCCGCCGCGGTGAATGCCGATGTCGTCGCGGTGACGGGCAGCGGGCTCGGCCCGGTCGGCGTCCGCGAACTCGGCTGGAAGCTCGAGGGCACCGGGCGTGGACTGGTCATGGCGCCCGCACTCACCGAGATTGCCGGCACTCGTATGCACATCAGCCCGGTCGAGGGGTTGCCGCTCGTCTGGTTGGAGCAGCCGCAACTCAATCGCGGCAACCGGCTGCTGAAGCGCTCGCTCGATCTCGCTTTCGCCGCATTGTTCCTGCTGATCGCGTCGCCACTGCTGCTGGTGACCGCGGTGGCGATCAGGGCGACGAGTCGCGGGCCGGTCTTCTTCCGGCAGCGGCGGCTGGGCGTCAATGGCGCCGAATTCTCGATCCTGAAGTTCCGCTCGATGTACGCCGACGCCGAGCAACGTCGCATCGACCTGCTGGCAATGAACGAGCAGGACGGCGGCGGCGTGCTGTTCAAAATCCGCCGCGACCCGCGCATCACCCCGGTCGGTCGCTGGATCCGCAAGTTCTCGATCGACGAACTGCCGCAGTTGTTCCACGTCCTCTCCGGCACGATGTCATTGGTCGGCCCGCGGCCACTCGCCGCCATCGACTCGGATTACACGGGGGCCGCCCGGCGCCGTTTGCTGGTGCGCCCGGGAATCACCGGTTTGTGGCAGATCAGCGGACGCTCGGAATTGAGCTGGGATGACGCAGTACGTTTGGACCTCTACTATGTCGAGAATTGGAGTCTCGGTCTCGATATCAGCATCTTGGCCCGAACCGCCCTGGCAGTTGTCGGTAGCAAGGGTGCGTACTGATGATTCGCATTCAAGGCATTATCTTCGCGGCAAGTAATTCAGACCGGAAATCGAGCCGTCGGGCTCGCGAAACGAAGAGGCAGGAGCACATGATGCAATCCCGGCGACTGATCGCGCCGTTGCTCGCCGTCGTGGGCATGGTCGTGGCTGCCCTGGCGTTCGCGGCCGGCGCGCAGGCCGACCCGACCCCGTACCCGAGCGGCACCGGCACCGCGCCGTCCACCACGGTCAGCAGCACGACGCCCGGCGTCGGCGGCGACTTCAGCGCCGGCGGTACCGGTGCGACGCCGAACGGCACCGTCTCGGGCGATCTGCACACGGCCGTCTACCACCTGGCGACCGTGAAGGCCGACTCGTCCGGTCACTGGGCCATCTCGACCAAGCTGCCCGACGGGGTGTCGGGCAACCACACGTTCGTCGTCACCGACCTCACGACCGGCAAGACGCTCGCGAGCATCGCGCTGAACATCGGCGGCACGACGAGCGGCACCGGCGGTGTCAGCAGCGGCGGTGGCGGTCTCGCGATCACCGGTGTGGCCATCGTCGGCCTCGGCACGATCGGCGTCGCGCTGCTCGTCGGCGGCGGCCTGATGCTCATGGCCGGCCGGCGCCGGCGGGTCTCGGCCTGATCCCGAACCTCCCGGTACGAGGGGAAGCTGCCGCGGCGGCTTCCCCTCGTACTGTGTCCGAATGAGCGAGGCGCCGGAGACCACCGGCGCGCCCGATCCCTTCCGCGGCGACGACTGGCTGCCGGCCCGCTCGGTCGAGCCCGGTACCGAACCGCCCGCCCGCCGCCGCCGCCGCGTGTCCCGCCGCCGGCTGCGCCGCCGCCGTCACCTCGGGATCGCGATGCTGGTGCTCGGTGGCCTGGTCGTTCTCGTCGGCGCCTACCTGGCCCTCACCGGGCTCGCGGCCAAGCACCAGCTGGAACGGGCGAGCGCCGAGGTGAAGCAGCTCAACCAGCAGATCGGGCAGGGCGACCTCGCCGGTGCGCGCGCCACCGCCGCGAGCCTGCGCACGCAGGCCCACAAGGCGCACAGCCTCACCACCGGGCCGGTCTGGAGCCTCGCGGCGCACCTGCCCGGCGGCGCGCCGCTGCAGACGGTGCGCGCGATCACCGCGCAGATCGACGGCCTCGGCAGTGACGTCCTGCCGCAGCTGGTCACGGCGAGCACCAAGCTCGATCCCGACACGCTGCGCCGCAGCGACGGCAGCCTCGACCTCGCGCGGATCAGCGCCGTGGCGCCCGTCCTCGACTCGGCGGTCGCGCGCATGAGCCGCGCGACCGCGGTGATCACGGCGCAGCCCGCGCACACCTGGCTGGGCTCGGTCGATTCCGCGCGCAGCGACCTGCTCGGCCGCATGTCGTCGCTCGATCACTCGCTGCGCTCGGCCGACCTCGCCGCCGACGCGGCGCCCGCGATGCTCGGGGCCGCCGGCGTGAAGCGGTACTTCGTCGCGTTCCAGAACGACGCCGAGGCGCGCGGCACCGGCGGCATCCCCGGCGCCTTCGCGATCGTCCGCGTCGACAAGGGCAAGTTCACCTTCGAGCGGTTCGAACCCGACGACACGATGCGCGTCCAACCCGTCGGCGTCGACCTCGGCACCGACTTCGACCAGATGTTCGGCGGCATGCGCACGCACAGCCTCTACGTGAACACCAACCTCAGCCCGAATTTCCCGTACGCGGCGCAGCTCTGGCTCGCGATGTGGCGCGCGCACAGCGGTGAGCGGCTCGACGGCGCCATCGCCGTCGACCCGACGACCCTGTCGTACCTGCTCGGCGTCACCGGCCCGGCGACCCTCACCGACGGCACGAAGATCAGCGCCGGCAACGTCGTGGCGCTCACGCAGAGCGGCGTGTACGCGAAGTTCCCAGCCGCATCCGACCAGACCGCCCGCAAGGCGTACCTGCTCGACATCGCCCGTGCGGTCGCGGGCAAGATCCTCGGGACCACGCAGAGCACCAAGGCGCTGGTCAAGGCAGGGGGACGCGCCGCCGGTGAGCGGCGCCTGCTCGTCTACAGCACCGACCCCGCACTCGAGGCCACCCTGAAGCAGACGTCGCTGTCGGGTGCCATCCCGCAGACCGCCGCGCCGTACGCGGGGGTGTCGATCGTCAACGTCGGCGGCAACAAGCTCGACTACTACCTCGACCGCTCCCTGACCTGGACGCGCTCGGGCTGCGGGGCCGTCCGGGCGGTGACGGCCACCATCACGCTGCGCAACAACGCGCCGGCGTCCGGCCTCTCGCCGTACGTCACCGCGCGCGCCGACCGCGCGCCTTACCCGACCAAGCCGGGTGACAACCGGCTCGCGGTGTCGTACTACGCGACCCCGGGCGCGTCGCTCACCAGCGTCGAGCTCGACGGCAAGCCGGGGCTCGTCTTCCCGCACTCGGCCCTCGGGCACCCCGTGTACGTCGTCGACCTCGAACTGCCCAGGGGGACGACCCGCACGATCACGCTGCACCTGATCGAACCTGTCGGCACCGGGTCACCGGCCGTGCTGCGCCAGCCGCTCGTCCGGCCGCTGAAGCTCAGCATGCAGGATGCGCGGTGCGACTGATCAGCCCGCGCCTCAGCCCCGCATCGCGACGATGCCGAGGACTACGGCCGCGAAGACCATGGCGATCCCGACGGCCACCATCGTCAGCGCGATCTCGCCGTTCGGGGTGTGCCGGGCCCAGCGTCGCAGGCGCCGATAGGGCCGGCCGATCCGGCTGCGGCGATGCGGTTCGGTCACCGGCTGATCTTGTCATCCGTCCCGGCCCGGAACCGGGCGCCCGGAAACTTTGCGCCCGTATTTTTTGCCCCGCGGACGCCCGGAAATCTAAGGTTGAGCGGAACACACTCAACTTTCCGGACGTTGTGCCGTATACATGAACCACACCCTGATCAACAGACGTCTGCGGTCGAATATCGACCGAGCAGATCTCTTGATCACGGCACTGAGGAGAAGGTGACGAAAACCGATGGACCTGACCACCCGCAGCCAGCAGGCGATCTCCACTGCTGTGCGCACCGCGAACGAACGCGGCAACCCCTCGGTCGAGCCGGCGCACCTCGCGGTCGCCCTGCTCGACGACGCCGAGAGCCTGCCACGCCCGATGGTGCAGGCGGTCGGCGCCGACCCCCTCGCGGTACGCCGCGAGGCGCAGCACCTGGTCGACCGCCTGCCGGCGGCCAGCGGCGCGTCGGTCGGTACCGCGGCGACGTCGCGCGGCGTCATGGCGGTGCTCAACGCCGCTGAGCGCGAGGCCCGCGACCGGTCCGACGAGTACGTCTCGACCCAGCACCTGCTCATCGGCCTCGCCGAGAACGGCGGCGACGTCGCGCAACTGTTCGCCCAGCACGGCCTCACCCCGGCCGCGCTGCGTGACTCGCTGCAGTCGATCGCCGGCTCGGCGCGCGTGACGTCCCCCGATCCCGAGAACACCTTCCAGGCTCTCGAGAAGTACGCGGTCGACCTCACCGCCGCCGCGCGCGACGGCAAGGTCGACCCCGTCATCGGCCGCGACACCGAGATCCGCCGCGTCGTGCAGGTGCTCAGCCGGCGGACCAAGAACAACCCGGTGCTCATCGGCGAGCCCGGTGTCGGCAAGACCGCCGTCGTCGAGGGTCTCGCCCAGCGAATCGTGAAGAACGACGTCCCCGACTCGCTCAAGGGCAAGCGCCTGATGTCGCTCGACCTCGGCGCGATGATCGCCGGCGCCAAGTACCGCGGTGAGTTCGAGGAGCGGCTCAAGGCCGTCCTCACCGAGATCAAGGACTCCGGCGGCCAGGTGATCACCTTCATCGACGAGCTGCACACCGTCGTCGGGGCGGGTGCCACCGGTGACGGCGCCATGGACGCCGGCAACATGCTCAAGCCGATGCTCGCCCGCGGCGAGCTGCGCATGGTCGGTGCGACCACGCTCGACGAGTACCGCGAGCACATCGAGAAGGACCCTGCCTTCGAGCGGCGCTTCCAGCAGGTGCTCGTCGGCGAACCGTCCGTCGAGGACACCGTCGCAATCCTGCGCGGGCTCAAGGGACGTTACGAGGCGCACCACGGCGTGACCATCAACGACGGCGCGCTCGTCGCCGCGGCGACGCTGTCCGACCGTTACATCACCTCCCGCTTCCTGCCCGACAAGGCGATCGACCTCGTCGACGAGGCCGCGTCGCGGCTGCGCATGGAGATCGACTCCAGCCCGGTCGAGATCGACGAGCTGCAGCGCGCGGTCGACCGGCTCACGATGGAGGAGTTCGCGCTCGCCAACGAGAGCGACATCGCTTCGAAGGAGCGGCTGGCGAAGCTGCGCGCCGAGAAGGCCGACCTCACCGAGCGCCTCGGCGCGCTGAAGGTGCGGTGGGAACGCGAGAAGTCCGGGCTCAACCGGGTGGGCGATCTCAAGAAGCGCATCGACGAGGCCGAGAACGAGATCGAGAAGGCGCAGCGCGAGGGCGACCTCGAGACCGCGTCGCGACTGCAGTACGGCGAGCTGCCGCAGCTCGAGCGCGAGCTCGCCGAGGCGAGCGAGGCCGAGCCGGCGCAGGACGTCCTCGTGAAGGAGGAGGTCACCGCCGACGACATCGCCGAGGTCGTCGCCGCATGGACCGGAATCCCCGCCGGCCGCTTGCTCGAGGGTGAGACGGCCAAGCTGCTGCGCATGGAGGAGGAACTCGGCAAGCGCGTGATCGGCCAGAAGCAGGCCGTTCAGGCGGTGTCCGATGCGGTGCGCCGCGCTCGTGCGGGCATCAGCGACCCGAACCGTCCGACCGGCTCGTTCCTGTTCCTCGGCCCGACCGGCGTCGGCAAGACCGAGCTCGCCAAGGCGCTCGCCGACTTCCTGTTCGACGATGAGCGCGCGATGGTGCGCATCGACATGAGCGAGTACAGCGAGAAGCACTCGGTGGCCCGGCTCGTCGGCGCGCCGCCCGGTTACGTCGGCTACGACGAGGGCGGTCAGCTCACCGAGGCCGTCCGGCGCCGCCCGTACTCTGTGGTGCTGTTCGACGAGGTCGAGAAGGCACACCCCGACGTGTTCGACGTGCTGCTCGCGGTGCTCGACGACGGCCGCCTCACCGACGGCCAGGGTCGCACCGTCGACTTCCGCAACACCATCCTGGTGCTGACGTCGAACCTCGGCTCGCACGCGCTGGTCAGCGAGCTGCCCGACGAGCTGAAGCGTGACGCGGTCATGGGCGTGGTGCGCGAGCACTTCAAGCCCGAGTTCCTGAACCGGCTCGACGACATCGTGGTCTTCGACTCGCTCACCACGGAGGAGCTCGCGCAGATCGTCGACATCCAGGTCGCGTCGCTCGCCAAGCGGCTGCAGGCACGCCGGCTCGCGCTGGAGGTCAGCGCCGGGGCACGCGAGTGGCTCGCGCTCAACGGGTTCGACCCGCTGTACGGCGCGCGTCCGCTGCGCCGCCTCGTCCAGACGTCCATCGGTGACGCGCTCGCCCGCGAGCTGCTGGCCGGTGAGGTGCACGACGGGCAGACCGTGCGCGTCGACGTCCGTGACGACCGATCCGGGCTGGACGTCACCGGCGGGTAAGCCGAGAATCGCGCGGGTCCGCCGCATATCCTTCGCGGCGGACCCAACCGATGCGGACGACCGCCGACAGGAGCACTGCATTGACCTCGTGGAACCCGGGCGGTCAGCCGGAAGACCCGAACCAGCCGCCGCCCCACGGGCAGCAGCCGCCGTCCGTCCCGCCGGGGTATGGGCAACCTCCTTACGGCCAGCCTCCTAACGGTCAGCAGCCGCAATACGGCCAGCCGCCGTATGGGCAGCCGGGTTACGGGCAGCCGCCGTATGGGCAGCCGGGTTACGGCCAGCCGCCGTACGGGCAGCCGCCGCAATACGGCCAGCCGCCGTATGGGCAGCCGCCGCAATACGGCCAGCCGCCGTATGGGCAGCCGGGTTACGGCCAGCCTCAATACGGCCAGTACCCGGGCGGGTACGGCCAGCCGCAGCAGGGCTATCAGGGCGGGCCGATGCCGCCGCAGAGCGTGGCATACGGCGTCCCAGCCGGATGGGACCCGGTGCCCGGCGGCCGGAACGCGAGCATGGGCGCGCGCTTCGGCGCGCTGGTGATCGACACGGTGATCCTGGCCGTCCCGTTCTTCTTGCTGGGCCTGGTCTTCGGCTCGTTCGATACGCAGACCAACTGCGACGCATTCGGCACCTGCACCCAAACGACCAACCTCGGCGGGAGCCTCGTCCTCGACCTGCTCAGCGCGCTGATCAGCTTCGCGTACTTCGGCCTGCTCGTCGGCAAGCGCACCCAGACGATCGGACACCGCGCCGTGAGCATCCGGGTCGTCGACCTCGACACCGGTCAGCCGATCGGAATCGGCCGCGCACTTCTGCGCCAGCTCGTCCTCGGTGTCACCGGTGCGCTGTGCACGCTGGGCTACTGGTCACCGTTCTTCGACAGCCGGCGTCGCCAGGGCTGGCACGACAAGGCCGGCAGGTCCGTCGTCATCCCCGCCCCCTGACGTCCCGCACCCGCTGTCCCATGATCAAGAGATCGATTCGGTCGAATATCGACGGAATCGATCTCTTGATCACGGGAGGTGGGGGGAGGGGAGCACGCCGGGTGGTGGCCGCGGCACTCGTCGCGACGGCCGGCGTCGTGCTGCTCGACCCGACCCGGCGACACGTGCCGCTGTGCCCGTTCCACGCCATCACCGGCTGGCAGTGCCCGTTGTGCGGCAGCCTGCGGGCGGTCGACGAACTCGTGCACGGCCATCTCGCCGCGGCCGTCCGCGACAACGTGCTGCTCGTCGCAGCGCTGCCCGTACTGGTCGTCGTCTGGATCGACTGGGCGCGCCGCCGCACCGCAGGGCAACCGTCGCGCCGCGTACCGCGCGCAGTGGTCCCGGCCGCGATCGCCGTCGGGATGATCTTCACCGTCGTGCGCAACCTGCCGTGGGCCGCGGCGCTGCGCCCCTGATCAGAACTTGCTGCGGATGCAGGTGTTGTACTCGGACGAGCCCTGGTCGTACGTGTCGAGGCAGTCCTTGATGCGCCCGTAGACGACCACGGTGAAGACGGTCGCGAGCAACGCGCCCACGATCCCGAGAACGATGCCGGTGGTGGCCATGCTCTTCTTGCCGCCGACGCGCCCGGCCTCGCCGCGCGCCATCGAACCGAAGACGATGGCGAGCACGACCGGCAGGATGTCGAAGATCGACAGCCAGCACAGCAGGATCGACGCGATGCCGAGGACGAGCGCGGCGATGGCCTTGCCGTTGCCCGTGTGGGGTTGCGGGTACTGCGTCATCCACGGCGGGGGCGGCGGGTAGGGGTACTGGCCGGGGTGCGACGCGTAGCCCCCGTACTGCGGTGGCATCGGCTGCTCGGGGTACTGCGGCGGAGGAGCCTGCGCGGCCGGCGGAGGTATGTACCCGGGCGGCGCGTACTCCGGCGGCACAGGGTGCTCGGGAGCGCCGTAGCGGTAAGGGTCGAACGGCTGCTCGGCAGGCTTGTCGAACGAGACCGGCGGAGCCTCGTTCCCGGAGCCCTGCGATCGGTCGTTCGGCGGGGTGGTCATGTCAGCCCTTCGTGAGGCGCGCTGCCATCCGTCGCGGCGGCGCGTTCCGACTGTAATCGCTGGCGTCTGTGAAGCCGCGCGACACCAACGGGGCTCAGAAGCCCGCACGTACACTGCGCCCGTGAGCGATACCCCAGCGCGGCCGGACGAGACCGCACCCGACGACGCCCCGGCCACGGCCGACGGCGTCTCGCTGCACAAGGGCGGGCCCGCGCAGGCATCCGCCGGCGACGGCAAGTCCGAGCGCATCGCCGTGCCGCGCACGATCAACCTGGTGATCGCGGCGATCGTCGTCCAAGTCGTGTTCACGCTGGTGCGTGCCCTCAGCATGTTCGGCTACACCGGCCAGCTGCAGCGGTTGCTGCTGAAGTCCAACAACGACCTGAAGCCGGCCGATCGCAAGGTGCCGTACGGGCCTGCGCAGATCGCCGACGACCTGCACCGGGTGCGCGTCAACGGTCTCTGGACCGCCCTCGTCGTCTGCGCCGCGCTGCTGGTCCTGGCGTACACCCTGCGCCGGACGGGCACGGCGAACGTCAGCCGCTGGGCGTTGCTCATCGTCATGGTGACGACCGGCGGCCCGTTCTCGATCGTCCCGGCCAAGGGCCTTCCGGTCGTGCCGCAGGTGTCGATGGTCCTGGCTGGGATAGCGGCAATCGCGGCCATCGTGCTGCTGTTCGTGCCGGACTCGCGCGACTACTTCCGCGCCATCGCCGCGCAGCGCCGCGGACCGCTCGCGGCGACCCCCGCCCGGGCTGGTGCGCCGCCGCGCCCGTCGTTGCGGTCGCTGCTCATGCCGCCGAGGCAGGCGCGCGGCGCAGCTGATCCGGCCTCGCGGCGGCGACCCTCGGCGTCCGACCTCCGTACCGAGGCCCGGGTGGCGAAGGCCAAGCAGCGCAGCGACGCCGATGCGGTCGCCCGCGGTGCCGAACTGGCCCGGGCCCGGGCGAAGGCGAGTAAGAGCCGGCGGGGCGGCTGATGAGCACGGCGCTCGTCACCGGAGCCACTGCCGGCATCGGCGCCGAGTTCGCCCGCCAGCTCGCCGGGCGAGGGCACGACCTGGTGATCGTCGCCCGTGACCCTGCGCGGCTCGAGACCAGCCGCGCGGACCTGTCGCAGCGCTTCGGCGTCTCGGTCGAGGTGATCTCGGCCGACCTGTGCACCGACGAGGGCTGCACGGCCGTGGCCGCGCGCATCGCCGACCGGGGCCGTCCCGTCGAGGTGCTCGTCAACAATGCGGGCTTCGGCATGTACCGCAAGTTCGGCGAGAGCGAGCTGGCCGACGAGGAGCTCCAGCTCGACCTCAACGTCCGCGCGGTGCTTCGCCTGGCGCACCCGGCCGTGCGCGCCATGACGGCCCGCGGGTCCGGCCGGATCATCAACGTCTCGTCGGTGGCGGGGTTCGTGCCGCGCGGCGGCAACGCCACCTACTCGGCGAGCAAGGCGTACGTGACGATGTTCAGCGAGGCGCTGTCGGTGCAGCTGCAGGGCACCGGGGTGACCGTCACAGCCGTGTGCCCGGGTTTCACGCACACCGAGTTCCACGAGCGGGCGAACGCCGACATGTCGCACGTCCCCGCCCGGATGTGGCTCGAGGCCGCGACCGTCGTTGCGGAGGGCCTCGCCGACTCCGACCGCGGCGAACCGATCAGCGTGCCGAGCCGGCGCTACAAGACGCTGGTGACCGCCGCGCGCACGCTGCCGCGGCCGGTGCTGCGCCGCATCATGGCCCGCCGCGCCTTCTGACGTCCGGCCGGGCGGCGCTCGACTGATCAGAGCGCGAAGGCGGCTCGGCCGCCGGGCGGTGCCGCGGGAACGGTGGGCGCCGGCGGCGCTTCGGGTTTTGGCGGTCGGCCGGCATGGCGAGCGGCGAGAGGGCCGGCGGCGAGAGGGCCGGCGGTGAGTCGGCGTCGCCGGGCTCGTCCGTCCTGGCGGTGGATTCGGTGTCGGACTCGAGCCCGAGGGCTGCCCGCATCGCTGCCTCGAGTGACGAACGGTCGTTCATGACGTGAGACTAATCGGTCACAAGCAGTCAAAGCGGCGGCGCCGAAGAGTCGCCGCCATGGACGTGATCAGCCCGTTGCGGCCGCTGTCTGATGTCTGGTTGAATACCAGACGTCGGGGACGAGCGAAAGGTGCGTTATGTCGCGCGTCCGGGCGGCCGTCATCGCGGCCGTGATGAGTTGTCTCCTGCTTCAGCTGGCACCTGCTTCCCATGCCGCGGGCAACGGCGGCCCGACCGATGCCGCTGGCCGCGCCTTGGCGGCACTGCGCAGAGCGGCTGTTGGCGACGTGCCGGCGGGGCACGCCGTGGCCACGCCCGGCCACGCTGCGGTGCACCTGCCCACGCCGTCGCAGCCCTACCTCGAGCTTCGCGACGGAGCAGGTGCCGCGGTACGCGCGCCCGCGCCGCGGGGTGCGCAGGCGACGACCGCCGGTTCGACGCCGCTCTACGTGGACACCGCCGGCCACAGCGCCACCGCGTTCGAGCCGGTCCCGGGTGGGGCGCGGCAGCTGTTCGTCCTGCTCGACCGGCATGCGCCGAGCAGCGTCAGCGTCCCGATCGAGCTGCCCAGCGGTGCGGGAATGGTCGCCGACGGCGCCGGCGGCTACGGCGCCGACGGCGCCTGCGTGAAGGTGAAGTCGACCCTGCAGGTGTCCGAGTACCGCGGCGGATACTGCCGATGAGCGCCGTTCGAGGCGGGTGAGCTGCCGTGTTGGTTGTGTGGGCCGTGATGGTGCCGTTGATCGCCTCGTCCTACCTCGCCGGCTACCTCGACCGGCGCCGCCGAGGGTCGACGACCGACTGGACGTTCATCCGCAATCCCACGGCGCTGGCGATCGGGGCAGCCGCGGCCGGGGTCATCGTCGGTCCGGGCATGACGTCGCTGCGAGGGGTACTGCTCGCGATCGTCCCCGCGCTGTTCGTGACGGCGGCGCTCGCGCTCACGGTGCACCGGCGCGGTGTCGGCAGGCGGCTGCCGTGACCGCGCCGGATCAGCGCGGCGGTCTCGGCGGGGCGGGGGTCGGCGGCTCGGGCGCGATCCGGTGCGCGACCGGATAGTCGTGCTGGAAGTCGGGATGCTCGTCTCTGCAGTGTTGGTCGAGTTCGGTCTTCCACGTGAACCGCAGCTCGCACTTCGGGCATTGGTGGACAGTCATGCTGCACCTCCGAAACGTGCCTCAACTCCATTACGCCACCGCCCCGGAGCGGGTGCCATTCATCGGCATAAAGTGGCTGCTGTGAATGACCGCGACGAGTTGCTTCAGATGATCAAGGACCTCGCCGTGGTGCACGGCCCGGTGACGTTGTCGTCCGGGCGCGAGGCCGACTACTACATCGACCTGCGGCGGATCACCCTGCAGCGCAGCGCGGCGCCACTGGTCGGGCGGGTGCTGCGCGAGGTGACCGCCGACTGGACGTACAGCGCGGCGGGTGGGCTCACCCTCGGGGCCGACCCCGTCGCGACGGCGATCCTGCACGCGTCCGGCGGGGCGATCGACGCGTTCGTGGTGCGCAAGGCAGAGAAGAAGCACGGGATGCAGCGACGGGTCGAGGGGCCCGACATCAGCGGCCGGCGCGTCCTGGTCGTCGAGGACGTCTCGACCACCGGAGGCAGCCCGCTGACTGCGGTCGAGGCCGTGCGCGAGGCCGGGGCGCAGGTCGTGGGGGTGGCCACGATCGTCGACCGCGGCGCCCGCGCGGCGATCGAAGCCGAGGGCCTCGAATACCGCAGCGCCTACACCCTCGCCGACCTCGGCCTCTCCTGAATCTCCTCGTGAGCCGAGTGGGCGCCGGATCCGGACCACTCGAGCCGACGACCGAGCGGGGCGACGGACGGGACGGGCCCGGGGTGGGGCCCCTTCCGCGGCCGTGGCCGGATGACCCTCGCCTCGACCCGGAGCTGCTCGCGGCCGGCGACCATCGCAACGTCGTCGACCGCTACCGGTACTGGCGGCTCGAGGCGATCGTCGCCGACCTGGACGAGCGGCGCCACGAGTTCGCCGTCGCGATCGAGAACTGGCAGCACGACCTCAACATCGGGACGGTCGTGCGCACTGCCAACGCCTTCCTCGCGCGCGAGGTCGTGATCGTCGGACGGCGCCGGTGGAACCGCCGCGGCGCGATGGTCACCGACCGGTACCAGCACATCAGGCACGTCCCCGACATCGCGACGCTCGCGTCGTACGCGGCGGACGAGGGCTACACGGTCGTCGCGGTCGACAACCTGCCCGGGGCCGTCCCGATCGAGACGATCACCTTGCCGCGTAAGGCATTGCTGCTCTTCGGGCAGGAGAGCGTCGGCCTCGGCGACGACGCCAGGGCCGCCGCGTCCGTCGTCTGCTCGATCGCCCAGTTCGGGTCGACCCGATCGATCAACGCGGGCGTGGCCGCCGGCATCGCGATGCACACCTGGATCCGCCAGCATGCATCGTCACCGGCCACGTGATCTTGACCCATCGGCCATTACGGTGAGCACATGACCGAACGGATCGTCGAGCGCAACCTGCCCATCGTCGAGGAGTTCCGCGCCAACGGGGGCCGCGTCGGCGGCCCGTTCGACGGTGCGTCGATGCTGCTGCTGCACCATCGTGGCCGCGCCAGCAACGCCGAGTACGTCAGCCCGCTGGCGTACCTGCCCGGCTCCAACGGGACCATGTACGTCTTCGCATCGGCGGGCGGGCGCCCCGAGCACCCGCAGTGGTATCGCAACCTCGTCGCCGCCGGGACGGCCGAGATCGAGGTCGGCACCGACCGGTTCCCCGTCTCCGCCGAGGAGCTGTCCGGCGCCGAGCGTGACCGCGCCTACGCGGGGCAGGTCGAGCGCATGCCCGGCTTCGGTGACTACGAGCGCAACCTGGAAGGCGTGCGGACGATCCCGGTCGTCGCCCTGCACCCCGTCGGCTAGCGCCCCGCAACCAGCTCGTAACGCGGGTTGGCCAGGGCGAGGTGTCCCTTGTACTCACCCACCCGGCCGGTCGCGCGCAGCACCGTCCCCGGCTCGATCCCGGGGATGCTGGTGCGCCCGAAGAACAGCAGCCGCACGCCGCCCGAGCCGTCGAACACCTGCACCTCGAGCGAGCGCCCCGCCTGCGTCCCGACCTGCACCGCTTTGACCTTGCCTTCGATGGTCACCCGCTGCTTCCAGCCCACCGAGCCGATCGGCGTGACACCGCTGGAGCAGGTCGCGGCCGGTGTACGGGTTACCGGCGCCGCCTCCGGCAGGGCGGGACGTCGGGCCGTCTCGTGCCGACGCACCTCGAGCTGCTCGACCAGCTCGTGCGGCAGAGTCGTGTCGAACGGCACGATCGTCGCGGCCACGTGCGGGATGCGCCCTACGGCCTCGGCGATCCGGTCGGCGGTGCGGTCGTGCAACAGCCGCTGCGAGAGCCGGCGGAACGTCCGCCGCGGCAGCAGGACGGTCACCTCGGCCTGGTCGAGCACCACCGTGTCGAGGGCGAGCTGCGTCGCGGCCTTGACGAGCCGGCGGTCGGCGCATTCGACGACGGTGAGCGGCACCCGATCGCCGAGCTTGCGCTCTATCCACGAACAACGCAGCTCCTCGGCCAGCACGTTGTCGACCATGAAGTGCACCGCTTGCACGCTCGTCGGGCGCAGGCTGCCCGCGTACCGCAGGGCGCGCAGCACCGCGAGATCCAGACGATCCACGAGGACGAGCACGGTGTGCCTGGCGTAGTGCGGTGCCTCGGCCTGGTCCTGACGAATCCACGTCACCAGGTCGAGTGCCTTGGCCTCGTCCCGGTAGCGGCGGTTGAGCCGCATGAGCACCAACCACATGACCGGGAACAGCACGACGACGAGCCACGCGCCCTCGGTGAACTTGACCACCGCGAAGATCAGCACCACGAGCGCCGAGACGATGCCGCTCGTCGCGTTGATGACCGCCTTCTTGCGCCACCCCGGCGCGCGATGCGTGCGGTGGTATTTGGCCATGCCGAGGCCCGCCATCGTGAACCCGGTGAACACACCGATCGCATAGAACGGGATCAGCTTGTCGACGTGTGGCCCGACGCCGATGACGAGCGCGAGCGCGGCGACGGTGAGAACGATGATTCCGTTGCTGAAGGCGAGCCGGTGCCCGCGCCGGGTCATCTGCCGCGGCAGGAACGAGTCCTCGGCGATGAAGCTGGCCAGGAACGGGAAGCCGGTGAACGGGGTGTTCGCGCCGGTGAACAGGATGAGCATGGTCGCGATCTGTACCGCTACGAACCCGGCCTGGCCGTACCAGGCGTTGCCGAACACGGTCTTGGCCACCTGACTGATGACCGTCGGGCTGCCATGGACGAACGGTGTCGCGTGCGTCCGCCACGCGAGGAACGAGATGCCGAGGACGAGCGTGCCCAGGGTCGCGCTCATGATCGTCAATGTCCGGCGCGCGTTCAGGCCCTCGGGCTTCTTGAACGCGCTGACGCCGTTGGAGATCGCCTCCAGGCCGGTCAGCGACGCACCGCCGTTCGCGAACGCTCTGAGCAACGCGAAGATCGCGAACGCGGAGAGAACCTGGTGGTGCTGATCGGCCACCGTGATGAGGCTGTCGCTCGGTGCGTAGCGAACGGTCGGCAGGTCGCCGACGAGTTCGCGGACGACGCCGACGAGCACCACCAGACCGGCGGTGGCGACGAAGAGATAGGTCGGCAGCGCGAACGCCTTGCCGGCTTCGCGGATGCCGCGCAGGTTGCCGTACGCCAGCAGCAGGACCGCGCCGATGGTGATCCCGTACGTCCACCCCTTCGTGTTCAGCGACGGGACGAGCGACGTGATGGCCGCCGTCCCCGCGGCGGACTGCACGGCCACGGTGACGATGTAGTCGATCAGTAGCGCTACCGAAGCGATCTGGGCGACCTTCGGCCCGAAGTTGTCGCGCGCGACGACGTACGAGCCGCCGGCCCGGGTGTAGATCGTGACGATCTCCCGGTACGACAAGGTCGTCAGGACGAGCAGCCCCAGCACGACCGCCGTCATCGGCATCAGGATGTGGAACCCTGCCAGGCCGAAGATCGGCAGCAGGACGATGAGCATCTCCTCGGAGCCGTACGCGGACGACGAGATGCAGTCCGAGGACAGGACGCCGAGGGCGGACTTCTTGCTCAGCCGCTCGTCGTGCAGCTGTGCCGTGACGAGCGGCTTGCCGAGAACCATGCGCTTCGCGCGGTACCCCACCCGCTCGGGCACGCGCACGGAACGCCCGTCGATCTCGGGCAGCGTGTGGTCGAGGGTCGTCACGAATCGATGCAAGCCCCTGGCCCGAGGCGCGAGAGCCATCCTCACGGATCATTCACGCGATCCTCACCGGATCGCGACCTACAGATCGCCGGCCCGAGACCCTCTTCCGTGATCGACTCGCACGTGACGGCGCCACGGCCCGGTCGAGCACGAATCGAGCACGAGCTGTGAGTCATGCTGTTCTGAGACGTCGTCCGGTGGGAGTTGCCATGAACACGAGTGGGGCGCGGGGCGACCTGCGCATCTACCTCGGCGCGGCTCCGGGCGTCGGCAAGACCTACGCGATGCTCGACGAGGCGCGCCGCCGCGCCGAACGCGGCTGCGACGTCGTCGTGGGATTCGTCGAGACGCACGGCCGGGCGCACACGGCCGAGCAGCTCGGTGACCTGCCGGTGCTGCCGCGCAAGCCGGTCACGTATCGCGGTTCGTCGTTCGAGGAACTGGACCTGGACGCGGTGCTCGCCCGGCACCCCGAGCTCGTCCTCGTCGACGAACTCGCGCACACGAACGTGCCGGGGTCGGGGCCGCACGAGAAGCGCTGGCAGGACGTCGAGTCGATCCTCGCCGCCGGAATCGACGTGCTGAGCACGGTGAACGTTCAGCATCTCGAGTCACTCAACGACGTCGTCGAGACCATCACCGGCGTGCCGCAGCGCGAGACGGTGCCCGACTCGGTCGTCCGGGCCGCCGAGCAGGTGCAGCTCGTCGACATGACACCCGAGGCGCTGCGCCGCCGCATGGCGCACGGCAACATCTACCGGCCCGAGAAGGTCGACGCCGCGCTCGGCAACTATTTCCGGCCGGGCAACCTCACGGCGCTGCGCGAGCTCGCGCTGCTCTGGCTCGCCGACCGCGTCGAGGAGGGGTTGCAGCGTTACCGCGACGAGCACGGCATCACCGGCGTATGGGAGACCCGCGAGCGGATCGTGGTGGCCCTGACGGGCGGTCCCGAGGGCAACGCGCTGATCCGCCGGGCCGCACGCATCGCCGTGCGCGGTGCCGGCGCGGACCTCGTCGCCGTGCACGTCGCTCGCAGCGACGGGCTCGCCGCCGGTGGTACCGCGGGCCTCGAGACCCTGCGGCTGCTCGTCGAGTCGCTCGGAGGCACGTATCACTCGCTCGTGGGCGAGGACGTCCCGAGGACCCTGCTCGAATTCGCCCGGGGCATGGATGCCACGCAGATCGTGCTGGGCGCATCGCGTCGACGGCCGTGGGCAATCGCGCTGGCCGGCCCCGGCACGGGGCAGACCGTGACCCGGCTCTCCGGCCCCATCGACGTCCACATCGTCAGCCACGACTACGCGGGCCGGGGCATGGCGCTGCCCCGGCCGGGCTACGGCCTCACCCGGCGTCGTCAGATCATCGGCTTCGTGACCGCGGGGTCGCTGATGCTCGCGGCGACCCTCGCGCTGACCGCCACGCGCGGTCGGGTCGCGCTGGCCACCGACCTGTCGATCTATCTCGCGATCGTCGTCGTCACGAGCGTCGTCGGCGGGTTCTGGGCCGCACTGTTCGCCGCGGTCGCGGGGAGCCTGCTGCTCAACTTTTACTTCACCGAGCCGCTGCACACGTTCGCGATCTCGGCGCACGACAACCTGGTGGCGCTGCTGGTGTTCCTCGGCGTCGCCGTGCTGGTCTCGCGAGTCGTCGACGTGTCGGCGCGGCGGCTGTCCGAGGCGGGTCGCGCCTCCGCCGAGGCCGAGACGCTGTCCGCACTTGCGGGCAGCCTGCTTCGCGGTGACGAGGCGCTCGATGCGCTGCTCGCGCGCGTGCAGGAGACGTTCGGCATGCACAGCGTGAGCCTGCTCCGGCGCGACGGGTCGGGGGCGTGGCGACAGCTGGCTGCGAACGGACCGAACGCGCCGTCCTCACCCTCCGACGGCGACGCGGTGGTCGACATCGACGACGCGACGGCACTCGCCGCGCGAGGCCGGGTACTCACCTCCGCCGACCAGCGGGTGCTGTCGGCGTTCGCCGCCGAAGCGGTGGTCGCGTATCGCCAGCGCGAACTCGCCGCCGCCGCGAGCGCCGTCGAGCCACTGGCGGCGTCCGAACGTGCCCGCACCGCGTTGTTGAACGCGGTGAGCCACGACCTGCGAACCCCGATCGCGTCGGCGAAGGCGTCCGTGTCGAGCCTGCTCGCCGCGGACGTGGACTGGTCGGCTGCGGATCGGCGCGAGCTGCTCGTCAACGCCGACGAGGCGCTCGACCGTCTCACCGCTCTCGTCACGAACCTGCTGGACCTCTCCCGGTTGCAGGCCGGCGTGCTGCCCGTCCTCGTCGGCGCGGTGCCGCTCGACGGCGTCGTGCACCGCGCGCTCGACCACGCCGCGCCGAAGGATGCCCCGGTCGGGGTGGACGTTCCGGACGATCTGCCCGAGGTGCAGGCCGACCCCGGCCTGCTCGAACGGGTGGTCGCCAACCTGGTGCAGAACGCGCTGCGATACGCGGCCGGCGCGCCTGTCGTCGTCACGGCGAGCGTCCATGCCGGCTGGGTCGAGCTGCGCGTCGTCGACCGCGGGCCCGGCATCCCGGCCGCCGACGTCGACGCGGTGTTCTCGGCGTTCCAGCGCCGGGACGACTCGCACAACGGTGCCGGCGTCGGACTCGGACTCGCCATCGCCCGCGGCTTCACCGAGGCTATGGGCGGCGAGCTGGAGGCCGACGAGACACCGGGCGGCGGCACGACGATGGTCGTGCGCCTGAAGGCAGTCTCGCCGTGAAGGTGCTGGTGGTCGAGGACGAACGGGCGTTACTGCGCGCGCTCGCCATGAACCTGACGGCGCGCGGCTACGACGTGATCGAGGCCGACACCGGAACTCGCGCGCTCGCAGCCGCCGCCGCCGCCGAGCCCGACGTCGTGGTGCTCGATCTCGGGTTGCCCGATCTCAGCGGGCTGGACGTCATCAAGGGCATCCGCGCGTACGCGTCGATGCCGATCCTCGTCCTCTCGGCCCGCACCGGGACGAGCGACAAGGTCACCGCGCTCGACCTCGGCGCCGACGACTACGTGACGAAACCGTTCAGCATCGACGAACTGCTGGCACGGCTGCGGGCAGCGACCAGGCGGACGGGGACGCTGGACGCCGACGAGGTCGTCGAGTTCGGGCCGACGCGCGTCGACCTCGCGTCGAAGACCGTCAGTCGCGACGGGGAGCCGGTGCACCTCACCCCGACGGAGTGGCAGTTGCTCGAGGCTCTGCTGCGCCGGCCCGGCAAGCTGGTGACCGGCCGCGCGCTGCTCACCGAGGTGCGCGGCCGCCCCGACCACACCGACCCGAGCTACCTGCGCATCTATCTCGCGCAGCTTCGGCGCAAGCTCGAGCCGGTGCCGAGCCGGCCGCGGTACCTGCTCACCGAGCCGGGCATGGGTTACCGCTTCCAGCCGTGACTACCGTGGCGCGTGTGCTCACGGCCGACTGCGCGAACTGCGCCGGACTGTGCTGCGTGGCGCTGCCGTTCGCCGCGTCGGCGGACTTCGCGCACGACAAGCCGGCCGGCCGGCCTTGCCTGCATCTGACGGACGAGTCCCGGTGCGACATCCATGCGACGTTGCGGCCCGCGGGGTACCGCGGGTGCACGGTGTTCGACTGCTACGGGGCCGGCCAGCGGATCACCCAGGAGACGTTCGCAGGCCGCACGTGGCGCACCGACCCCGGCGCTGCACAGGAGATGTTCGACGCGTTCGCCGTGATGCGCCAGCTGCACGAGATGCTCGTGCACCTGACCGAGGCGGCCCGCCGGACGTCCGAGCCGGGCTTGCGCGCGGACGTCCTGGCGGTGCAGGGCGAGATCGAGGCGCTCGCTGCCGGTGATGCGCCCGCGGTGCTCGCCGTCGACCCCGCGGCGCTTCGGCCGCGGGTCGGCGACGTGCTGTCGCGGGTCAGCGAGCAGGTGCGGGCCGACCTGCGACCGTCCTCACATCGTGGTGCAGATCTCACCGGTGCACAGTTGCGCGGGACCGATCTGCGCGGTGCCGACCTGCGCGGTGCGCTGTTGATCGCGGCCGACCTGCGGGGTGCTGATCTGCGGTGTGCCGACCTGCTCGGCGCCGATCTGCGCGATGCCGACGTGAGTGGTGCGGACCTGACGGACGTCCTCTACCTCACCGGCCCGCAGGCCGCCGCAGCACGCGGTGACGCTGGGGTGCGGCTGCCCGGGCACGTCGCACGGCCCGCGCATTGGAGTCGTGGTATTCGTCGATGACGGTGGGAATGAGTTCCTCGCGACCGTCGGTGACGAGCGCGTTGATTTTCGTGATGTAGTGCTCTGTTGTAGTGCTCATGCCTCCAGCGTGACTGATGCACATGACCGTCCGGTGACATGCACGCGACGGGCACATCACCCTCTCAGGTAGTTGGCAGGGTAAGGATCTCGGCGCCGTCGTCGGTAACCGCGACCGTGTGCTCCCACTGCGCGACCCACGAGCCGTCGCGGGTGAGGACGGTCCAGTCGTCGTCCCACATCAACCAGTCGACGCCGCCGAGCGTGAGCATCGGCTCGACCGTGAAGGTCATGCCCGGCACCATCAACGTGCGCGCGCGCGGTTCGTCGTAGTGCAGGATCGTCGGCTTGGTGTGGAACGACGGGCCCACACCGTGGCCGGTGTAGTCGCGAACGACGCCGTAGCCGAACCGCTTGGCGTAGGACTCGATGACCCGCCCGATCACACTCACCGGCCGCCCCGGTCTGATCGCGCGGATGCCGCGCAGCATCGCCTCGCGGGTGCGTTCGCCGAGATCGACGACCTCTTGCGCGACGTCGCCGGCGTAGAACGTGGCGCAGGTGTCGCCGTGCACGCCGTCGACGAACGCGGTGATGTCGACCTTGACGACCTCGCCGTCGCTGAGCGGGCGCGAGTCGGGGATGCCGTGGCAGATCACCTCGTTGACCGAGGTGCACAGCGACTTCGGGTAGCCCTTGTAGCCCAGCGTCGACGGGTACGCCCCGTGCGTTACGAGGTACTCGTGGCCGACGCGGTCGAGCTCGTCGGTGGTGACGCCTGGCGCGACGTGGCGGCCCACCTCGACGAGCGCATCGGCGGCGATGCGGCCGGCGACCCGCATGCGCGCGATCGTGTCGGGGTCCTTGACCAGTGGATCGTCGAGATCGGCCGGTGTGCCTGGCGCCGCGTCGACGTAGTGCGGTCCCGCGATCGACGGCGGAACGGCGCGCCTCGGCGAGAGGCGGCCCGGCCGGATCGGTGCGCTGACGGTCACCCCTCCATTCTGCCGCCCCCGCCGCTGCCCCGCCCGCCCCGTCCCGCCCCCTCGTCCCCTCGTCCCCATGATCAACAGATCGATTCCGTCGAATGTCGACCAAATTGATCTCTTGATCACGGAGGGGGCGGCGGCCAGGGCAGGCGAAACTCCTTCGCACGTGCGCGCAGCGCCTGGCCGACTTCCCGGGCCCAGTCCGCCTTGCGTCGGCGGACGTCACTGGGGGCGTAATGCGCCACCGCGTAGCCGAGGCGGCTGAGTCGATTGTGCCGGCGCATCGTGTGGCGCCAGTCGACCTCGCTGAAGTGGAATTCGCGACTGTCTATCTCCAGGGCGAACCGCAGCTGTCGCCAGAGCACGTCGACGACCGCCACGAACTTGTCCGCCGGATCGTGCACGGCCGCATTCACCTCGAACGCAGGCAGCTGGGCATTGGTGAGAAACCGGATCGCCTCGGCTTCGGCGACCGACTGTGCGCCGGCGAGGACATCCTCGAGCGACGTTCGAAGGTGGGCGCTGCCGTTCTGCGGCGACGCCTCGAGTTCGGCGCGCAGCTCGTCCACGAGGCACAGCCGGCGTTGGATCGCGGACGTCACCATCGCGCGCACGGATGCGAGTTGGTCGAGGTCGAGCGCCGTGTCGGCCAGCGCCCGTGCGGCGCTCACGACGCGTGCGCCCTGCAGGCACTCGGCATACGCAGGGACGGTGTGAATGTCGACCGGTCGCTTCGACGGCCTGATGCGTAGGCCGCCGACACGGCGGTTGCGACCGCGGGGAGTGATCACCAGGACGTGCGAAACCGGTGGCGTCCTCGGCCCCAGATCATGGACCCGGATCGCGTCCCAGCCGCTGACGGCTGCGCCTCGCCCGGCTAGCGCGAGGCCCGCATGTGCCCAGTCCTCGCGCGTCGGCTCGTCGGGTCTGGTGAGCAGCACGCCACTGCCGAGGCGGCGCCACCGTTCTCGGCGCAGTTCGGTCCGCATTTGCGCAGGGGTGATGCCCAATCGCTCGGCGCCGGCGGTGGTGAGCACTCGCGGTAGCGGCCGTCCCATCCGGTGATCGTCGGGACGTCCGCGCCTGCTGTTGGCCACCGCGCCGCGACTGGGGACGACGGCGCCGGATATCCACACCGCCACTTCCCGTGATCAAGAGATCGGTGGCGTCGAATATCGACCAGATCGATCTCTTGATCACGGAAAGTGGGACGGGGCGGGGGGAGGGTCAGACCTCCACGACCATCGGCATGAGCATCGGCCGGCGCCGATAGGTCTTGTCGACCCAGCGGCCGACCGTGCGCCGCACGATGTGTGCCAGCGCGTCGGAGTCGCGGACGCCGTCTGCCACCGACGACTCGACCACCGCGATGAGTTCGGCGCGGATCGGGTCGAGCGCCGCGGGGTCGTCGGTGAAGCCGCGCGCCACGATCTCGGGGCCGTAGACGACCTTGCCGGCCTCGGTGTCGACGGCGACGAGTATCGAGATGAAACCTTCGTCGCCGAGGATGCGGCGATCCTTCAGGGCCGCATCGCCGATGTCGCCGACCGCGAGCCCGTCGACGTAGACGTAGCCCACCGGGATCGTGCCGACGATCCGCGCGACGCCGTTCACAAGATCGACGACGGTGCCGTCGGGGGCGAGCATCACCCGCTCGGGCGGGATGCCCATCGACTGTGCGATTGCGGCGTGCGCTCGCAGGTGCCGCCACTCGCCGTGCACCGGCATGTGGTTCTTCGGGCGCACCGCGGCGATGAGGTAGCGCAGCTCACCGGCCGTCGCGTGGCCCGAGACGTGTACCAGCGCGGTCGACCTGTGCACCACGGTGGCACCGAGCCGCGACAGGCCGTTGATCACGTGACCGACCGACGTCTCGTTGCCGGGGATGAGCGACGACGCGAGCACGATGGTGTCGGACGGCGCGATGCGGATCGTCGGGTGCTCGCGATTCGCCATGCGCGACAGGGCGGACAGCGGCTCGCCCTGCGATCCGGTGGAGATGAGCAGCACCCGCCGCCCGGGTAGTTCCTCGGCGACCTTGAGGTCGATCAGCACGCCGTCGGGAACGTCGAGAATGCCGAGGTCGCGCGCGATCTGCATGTTGCGCACCATCGAGCGGCCGACGAGCGCCACCTGTCGCTGTGAAGCCACCGCGGCGTCGAGCACCTGTTGCACGCGGTGCACGTGCGAGGCGAAGCAGGCGACGATGACGCGCTCGCGCGCCTTGAGGATCACGTCGCCGACGACCACGCCGACCTCGCGCTCGGACGGCTGGAAGCCGGGCACCTCGGCATTGGTCGAGTCGGCGAGCAGGAGGTCGACGCCCTCGTCCCCGAGGCGCGAGAAGCCGGGCAGGTCGGTGAGCCGGTCGTCGAGCGGGGTCTGGTCCATCTTGAAGTCGCCGGTGTGCAGCAGTGTCTGCCCGCCGATCCTGATCGCCACCGCGAGCGCGTCCGGGATGGAGTGGTTGACCGCGAAGAACTGCAGCTGCCAGTCGCCCACCTTGAGGCGGTCCTCCTCGCTGACCTGTGTCAGCTCGGGACGGATCCGGTGCTGGTCGAGCTTGGACGAGACGAGCGCGAGCGTGAGCCGCGAGCCGATGATCGGGATGTCGCCGCGGTCGCGCAGCAGGTACGGCAGCGCGCCGATGTGGTCCTCGTGCCCGTGCGTGAGGACGACCGCGTCGATGTCGTCGAGCCGGTCGGCGAAGTATGACCAGTCCGGCAGCGTGATATCGACGCCGGGGGAGTTCGTCTTGCCGAGCAGCATGCCGCAGTCGACGACCAGCAGCCGGCCGCGCCCGCCGTCCGGGGCGTACTCGAACACCGTCATGTTGCGGCCGATTTCCTTGATGCCGCCGAGCGCGACGATCCGCAGGCCCCCCGCCGCGAGAGCCGGCAACTTGCCGGGGGACGAGCCGGGTGCGGTGTTCGCGGTCGAGGTCACCCTTCGAGGCTATCGTTCTCCGGCATGACGACCACCGCGCTGAATTCCGACCAGATCGGCAAGCTCGGCATCGGCATCATCATCGCGATGGTGGTTGTCGGCGTTCTCCTCAGCCTCGTGATCACCGCGATCGTGGGCCGCCTGGTGATCCTGCTGGTCGTCGTGGTCCTCGCGGTGGTCGTCTGGCAGCAGCGCACCGAGATCAAGAACAAGGTGGCCGACTGCAAGCTGAACGGCACCTTCTTCGGCGTGCACGTCTCGGCGCCGAAGGATGTCATCTCCGCCTGCCATCGGACGGGCTGAGCGCTACCGCTCGGACGCGCGCCGGCGGCCCCGCACGTAGTGGTACGCCGCGGGCAACAGCGACAGGACGACCACCGCGATCACGGCGACGTCCACGTAGCCCTTGTTGTCCTGCACAAACTTGATCTTGCCGAGTTGGTGCCCGAGCAGCAGCACGCCGTCGGCCCAGATGATGCCGCCGATGGCGCTGAACACCGCGTAGCGCGCGAAGTTCATGCGGGCGACACCTGCCATCACCGTCGCGACGGTGCGCACGATCGGGACGAACCGGCCGACGACGATCGTCCAGCTGCCGAACCGGTCGAAGAAGTCGCGTGACCTCGTGACGTACTCGGGGCGGAAGAAGCGCGAGTCGGGCCGGTCGAAGACCACCGGCCCCGCCCGGTACCCGATCACGTAGCCCACCAGGTTGCCGACGATCGCGGCCAGCGGGGCGACGATCAGGTACGCCCCGAGCGAGGTCTTGATCGAACCTGTGGCGATCGAGATGCCCGCGGCGAACAGCAGCGTGTCACCGGGCAGGAAGAACCCGACCAGCAGCCCGCACTCGGCGAACAGGATGATCGCGAGCCCGACGAGGCCGAAACTCGAGAGCAGGTGGTCGGGGCTGATCGGGTTGGCGAGCACGGTGCCGGTCGCGGTGAGCGCGGCGGAGGTCGGCATGTGGGCAGCGTACGGGTCAAGTTCCGGGCGTACCCCCGCCGTGCCCGACGGTGACTCGTGCCGGGCACCTCCCCGAATGGCGGGGGTACGTGGAACCGAGGCGGGCGGGCGCTGCAGGGAAGCGGCCCGCACGCCCCGGCGATCGGGGCCGTGGCTCAGCCGACGGCGGGCAACCGATAGGTGGTGTCGGTACCTCCGGCGGTGCCCTGCGCACGGGCGACGACGGCGGCGCAGTACGTGGCGCGGGCGTTGGCACGGCGGCGGCTGAGCGGCGACGCGCTCACCGCCGGCTCCGAGCCGGCGTTGACAGCGGCGAGCCCGGCGCGCAGCAGTTCGAGCGCCTCGGACCGCAGTTGCGACACGCGGGACTCGGTCACCCCGAACTCGGCCGCGATGTCGCCCATGCGCCGCTGGCCGAAGAAGTACTCCTCGACGACGGTCCGCAACCGGTCGGGCAGCTCGGTGATCGCGTCGCGCAGTTGCGCCAGCGTCTCGCGCTGCATCAGCGCGCTCTCCGGGTCGTCGTGAGACACCGGCAGTTCGGTGCGCCGCTGCGGCGTCAGCGCCTCGACGCTGAGCAGGCCGGCGCGGTGGACGTCCTGCTGGACGGCGGCGACGTCGCGCTCGGTGAGGCCGAGTTCGGCCGCGATCTCGGTGCGGGTGGGGGTGCGGCCGAGTGCGTAGACGAGCTTGTCGCGGGCGCCCTCGACCTCGCGTGCCCGGGTGCGGACGGCCCGGCTGGCCCAGTCCATCGAGCGCAGCTCGTCGGTGATGGCGCCGCGGATCCGGATGCCGGCGAAGGAGGTGAACGGCACGCCGCGCGCGGAGTCGAAGCTCTGGGCGGCCATGGTGAGCGCGAGCATGCCGGCGGACAGGAGGTCGTCCCGGTTGACGTGCGCAGGGACCCGGCCGAGCGCCTCGCGGACGATGTGGCCGACGAGGGGCAGGTGGCTGGTGATCAGCTCGTCCGCCTCGACGTGATCATCGCTTTCGGCACGGGCGTGCCGCGGGCGGGCCGAGAGGGCCGGAAGAGTGAGCGTCACGTGAGCCTCCGAGGGGCCGGTCCGGCTTGACGCCGGACTGCTATAGGTCCCCCGCAGGACCGCTTCCGGCCTTGGCCGGCTGCTCACGGAGCGTCTGTTAGATCCGTGTGAAGTGAGACTCTGACACATACGGACGATCAAGGCAAGGGACGTTCATCCGAACGGTGCAAGTCCGCTCAACCAACGCGTTCGGCGGCCGATGGCTGAGGCATGCCGAACTCCGACTACGCCCACCCGGTCGGAGACGGAACCAAGATCACGCAGGGCCGCACCCACAGCACCGGCTTCGCCGCGGTATGCGCCGTGCTCTGGGCCGAACGCGACCTGCTCGGGTCGCTCGCGCGCACGGTGGTCGTCGGCCGGCTCGCCGGGACCCCGTCCGGGACGGGCGTGGTCCTGACGCCACGCCGGCCGGTAGCGGGGCAGCGCTTGGTGATCGAACGGCTGCGCCTGCAGGAAGTGCTGCGGGCGTCGGTCGTCGACGCGGCGGTTGGACCGCTCACCGGACCGATGACCCTCGCCGAGCTTGCGGCGCGGGCCCCGGAGCCGTGGTCGACGATGCTGATGGACCATCGCGCCGCGCTGTGCGGGCTGGTCGCCGACCTCGACTCCCTGGCCGTCCTGAGCCAGTTGTCGCTCACCGAGTTCCTGGCCTGAACCGCGCGCTCGACGCCTCGCTCGGCTGCGGGCGGACGCTGCGGAATACTCGAGCGTGCCGACCGAGAACCGTCGAATCCGTCAGGAGCTTCCGATGCCCATCGCCACGCCCGAGGTCTACGCCGACATGCTCGACCGAGCGAAGCAGGGTGGTTTCGCGTACCCGGCCATCAACGTCACCTCGTCCGAGACGGTGAATGCTGCGCTGCGCGGGTTCGCCGACGCCGGCAGCGACGGCATCATCCAGGTATCGACCGGTGGCGCGGAGTTCTCCTCCGGCACCCGCGTGAAGGAGATGGTCACCGGAGCCGTCGCGCTCGCCGAGTTCGCGAACGCGGTCGCCGGCAAGTACCCGATCAACGTCGCGCTGCACACCGACCACTGCCCGAAGGACAAGCTCGACGGCTACGTCCGCCCGCTGCTCGCGCTGTCACAGGAGCGGGTCGACCGCGGCGAGCAGCCGCTGTTCCAGTCGCACATGTGGGACGGCTCGGCGATCGACCTCGACGAGAACCTGCAGATCGCGGCCGAGCTGCTCGAGAAGGCCGCGAAGGCGCGGATCATCCTCGAGGTCGAGATCGGCGTGGTCGGCGGCGAGGAGGACGGCGTCGTCGGCGAGATGAACGAGAAGCTGTACACGACGCCGGGCGATGCGCTGCACACCGCCGAGGTGCTCGGCGTCGGCGAGAAGGGCCGCTACCTGCTGGCCGCGACGTTCGGCAACGTGCACGGGGTCTACAAGCCGGGCAACGTGAAGCTGCGCCCAGAGATCCTGAAGGAGCTCCAGGACGCGGTCGGCAAGAAGCTCGGCAAGGACAAGCCGTTCGACCTGGTGTTCCACGGGGGGTCCGGTTCGGCGCTCGAAGAGATCCGCGAGGCCGTCTCGTACGGCGTCGTGAAGATGAACGTCGACACCGACACCCAGTACGCCTTCACCCGCGAGATCGCCGGTCACATGTTCACCAACTACGACGGCGTCCTGAAGGTCGACGGCGAGGTCGGCAACAAGAAGGCCTACGACCCGCGCTCCTACCTCAAGCTCGCCGAGACCGGCATGGCTGCCCGCGTGACGAAGGCGTGCCAGGACCTGCTGTCGGCCGGTAAGGCCCCGTCGGTCTCCTGAACCGCGACGCGGGCTCGATCTCGTGCCGCTGCGGGCAACGACGAACGCGGCCAGCCCGCCGAGCGCGACCAGTGCCGCGGCGACCGACAAACCGAGCTTGTAGCCGCTGAGGAACGCGTCGACGGGCGGGTGGCCGGTGCGCGGGCGACGCGGGCGACCGTCCCGCGTTCCTGACCGCGCGGGCACGGCAGAATCGGCGCCATGACTGGATTCGGCAACCTGCTCGCACCGCCCACGCGCCTCCCCGAGGATCCGGCGGTGGCCCTGCTCGCCGCGGGCGACGACCCCGCCGCGGTCGCCGCGAGGTACCCGACGTCGTCCGCGGCGTGGGCATCGCTCGCCGAGAGCGCACTCGCCGGCGGGCGCACGATCGAGGCGTACGCGTATGCCCGCACCGGCTATCACCGCGGTCTCGACGCCCTGCGTCGCGCGGGCTGGAAGGGACAGGGTCCGGTGCCCTGGGCCCACGAGCCGAACCAGGGCTTCCTGCGCGCGGTGAACGCGTTGTCGAGCGCGGCCGCGATCATCGGTGAAGACGCCGAGGCGCAGCGCTGCGCCCAGTTGCTGACCGACAGCGACCCCGAGGCGGCCGTGCACCTGAGCTGAGTCGCGCTGGGCAGACCGTCCTGGTTGCTAGCCTGCATCCCGCCCGTGACCGCGAACCGCAGGAGGCGACGGCATGCCCGCAATAGTTCTCGTCGGCGCCCAGTGGGGCGACGAAGGCAAGGGCAAGGCTACCGATCTGCTCGGCAGCCGGGTCGATGCCGTCGTCAAGTTCAACGGTGGCAACAACGCCGGGCACACCATCGTCATCGGTCACGAGAAGTACGCGCTGCACCTGCTGCCGTCCGGCATCCTGACGCCGGGCTGCACGCCGATCATCGGCAACGGCGTGGTCGTCGACCTCGGTGTCCTGTTCGAGGAGATCGACGCCCTCGAGGCACGTGGTGTCGACACCACGAAGCTGGTCGTCAGCAGCGCGGCGCACGTCATCGCCTCGTACAACCGCACCCTCGACAAGGTGACCGAGCGCTTCCTCGGCAGCAGCCGTATCGGCACCACCGGTCGCGGCATCGGGCCGACGTACGCCGACAAGATGGCGCGCGTCGGAATCCGGATCCAGGACCTGTTCGACGAGGACGTCCTGCGGGCCAAGGTGAGCGGAGCGCTCAGCCTCAAGAACCAGATCCTGGTGAAGATCTACAACCGCAAGGCCATCGAGGTCGAGGCCGTCGTCGAGGAGCTTCTCGGCTACGCCGACCGGCTGCGCCCGATGGTCACCGACACGACGCTGCTGCTCGACACGATGCTCGGCGCGGGCAAGACCGTCGTCCTCGAGGCGGGGCAGGCGACGCTGCTCGACGTCGACCACGGCACCTACCCGTTCGTCACCTCGTCGAGCGCGACGGCCGGCGGGGCCTGCACCGGCAGCGGCATCCCACCGACCCGCATCAGCCGGGTGATCGCGATCTTGAAGGCGTACACCACGCGCGTCGGCGAAGGCCCGTTCCCGACCGAACTGCTGGACGACAAGGGCGAGGCGCTGCGTCTCGCCGGAGCCGAGTTCGGGACGACGACAGGGCGGCCGCGGCGGTGTGGCTGGTTCGACGCGCCGATCGGGCGCTACGCCGCGCGCATCAACGGCGTCACCGACTTCGTCGTCACCAAGCTCGACGTGCTCACCGGGATGCCCGAGGTGCCGGTCTGCGTGGCGTACGACATCGACGGGGTGCGGCACGACGAGCTGCCGATGACGCAGGCGGAATTCGCTCGGGCCGTCCCGATCTACGAGACCTTCCCCGGGTGGGACGAGGACATCTCGACGGCCCGCAGCCTCGAGGAGCTGCCCCGCAACGCGCGCGACTACCTGGCAGCGCTGGAGTCGATGATCGGTGTGCGGATCTCGGCGGTCGGCGTCGGGCCCGGCCGGGACGAGACGATCGCGGTGCACGACCTGCTCGACTGATACGGGACGTCCTCAGTATCCGGGGCGCAGAATCCGGGAATGCACCGGCGGCGGCTCTGCATCGTGCTCGCCGCGCTGGCGCTCGCCGGCTGCACCTCGAACCGGCCGAGCGACCCAGCAGCCTCGTCCTCGTCCCGGACCCCGACCTCGTCGCCGGGCACCTCATCGCCCACCCCGGCGCCGGCCGACTGGCCGACGTATCACGGCGACGCGTTGCGCACCGGGGTGTCGACGACGATGCCGCCCGTGTCGGGCGCCCCGGTGCGCAGTCAGGCGGTCGGCCTGGACGGCGCGGCCTACGCATCGCCGATCGTCGCCGGCGGTCGGGTCTACGTCGCCACCGAGAACGACACCGTCTACGCCCTGACGACTGACGGGCACCAGCTGTGGAAGGCGCATCTCGGCGAACCGTCACCCGCCGGCGAGCGCCCGTGCGGCAACATCGACCCGCTGGGCATCACCGGGACGCCCGTCTACAGCGGGGGCGTCGTCTACGTCGCCGCCGGGTACGGCGGTCCGGTGCGACACGAACTCGTGGCACTGGACGCCGCCACCGGGGCGGTGCGCTGGCGCAAGGGCATCGACCTGCCCGGCGCCGATCCGGTCGTCATGCAGGAGCGCGGCGCGCTGGCGGTCACCGCCGGACGGGTGTGGGTGCCGTTCGGCGGCCTCAACGGCGATTGCGGTGACTACAAGGGCCGTGTCGTCGGGGTGCCGCTCGACGGCGAGGGGAACGCGATCGCGTACACCGTGCCGACTACGCGGGAAGCGGGTATCTGGACGCCGCCCGGGCCGTCCGTCGACGATCGCGGCCGCCTGCTCGTCGCCGTCGGCAACGGCGCGTCGGTGCAGGGCGACCCGTACGACTTCAGTGACTCGGTGCTGGCCATCAGCCCCGAGGCGAAGCTGCTGGACTCGTTCTCGCCGGCGACGTGGGCCAGCGACAACGCGGGTGACCGCGACCTCGGGTCGCAAGGGCCGGCGGTCGTGGGCAAGTGGGTCTTCACGGCCGGCAAGTCGGGAACCGCGTACGTGCTGCGGCTGGACCGTCTTGGTGGCGTCGGTGGCCAGGTCAGCGAGGCGGACCTGTGCAGGTCGTTCGGCGGGACCGCCGTGGTGGGCGACGTCGTCTACGTGCCGTGCACCGACGGGCTGCGCGCGGTGCGCATCGACGGCGCCGGGCAGCTGCACGTGCTGTGGCACGCCGACGGATCGATCACGGGGTCGCCGGTCGTCGGCGGTGGCCGCATCTGGGCACTGGACACCGGCGCCGGCGTGTTGCACGCACTCGACCCGGACACCGGTCGGTCGACGGGCAGCGTCGAGGTCGGCCGCGTCAACCGGTTCGCGACCCCTGCGCTGTACGGGCGCCAGGCCTTCGTCCCGACCCTCGCCGGTATGGCGGTGGTCGCGACCTCGTGAGGCGGGCCCGTGGGTAGGCTCGGCGACCGTGCGCGTCCTCGTCATCGGCTCCGGCGCGCGCGAACACGCGCTCTGCCTCGCCCTCGCGGGCGACCCGACCGTGACCGCGCTCGTCTGCGCCCCGGGCAACGCGGGGACCGCCGCGATCGCCGAGCAGCGCGGCGTGGACGCGACCGATGGTGCCGCGGTCGCGGCCCTTGCCGCCGAGCTCGAGTCGGATCTGGTGGTCATCGGCCCCGAGGCCCCTCTCGTAGCCGGGGTCGCCGACGCCGTTCGCGGCGGGGGCATCGCGTGCTTCGGGCCCTCTGCCGCTGCGGCCCGGCTCGAGGGCAGCAAGGCCTTCGCAAAGGACGTCATGGCGGCCGCCGGCGTGCCGACGGCTGCGGCCCGCCTGTGTGTCACGCCCGAGGAGGCGACGTCCGCACTGGACGCGTTCGGCCCGCCCTACGTCGTCAAGGACGACGGCCTCGCGGCCGGCAAGGGCGTGGTCGTGACCACCGATCGCGACGAGGCGCTCGCCCACGCCGCCGCGTGCGGGCGAGTGGTGATCGAGGAGTACCTCGACGGGCCCGAGGTGTCGCTGTTCTGCCTGACCGACGGTGCTGCGGTCGTCCCGTTGCTGCCCGCGCAGGACTTCAAGCGCATCGGTGACGGCGACACCGGCCCGAACACAGGCGGCATGGGCGCGTACGCACCCCTCCCGTGGCTGCCCGCAGGCACCGTCGACGACGTGGTGCGGACGGTCGCGCAGCCGACGGTCGACGAGCTGGCCCGGCGCGGCACGCCGTTCGCGGGACTGCTGTACGTCGGGCTCGCGATGACGGCGAAGGGGCCGCGCGTCGTGGAGTTCAACGCCCGCTTCGGCGACCCCGAGACGCAGGTGGTGCTCGCGCTGCTCGAGACACCGCTCGGGGAGCTGTTGTACGCCGCCGCGACGGGGCGGCTCGCCGCCCGCGCTCCGCTGCAGTGGCGTTCCGGAGCGGCGGTCACGGTCGTGCTCGCCGCGGCCGGCTATCCGGGAACGCCTCGCACCGGTGACGTGATCACCGGCAGCGACCAGGACGGCGTCATCCACGCCGGAACCCGTCGACGTGACGACGGGGCTGTCGTCTCCTCCGGCGGTCGCGTGCTGTCGGTGACCGCGACGGGGGAGTCGCTCGCCGAGGCCCGTCGCCGCGCCTACGACCTGGTGGGGCACGTCGAACTGCCCGGCCGCCGGTACCGCACCGACATCGCCCTGCGAGCCGAGCGCGACGAGATCGCGGTCTGACCCCGAGCCCTGCTCCGGTGGCCGGACGGCGCCGAACGGCGGCGGCTGGGAGAATGGCGCTGTGAAGCCCGCGATCCCGAACGTGCTCGCCGGCCGGTATGCCTCGACGGTCATGGCGACGCTGTGGTCACCCGAGCACAAGGTCGTCCTCGAACGGCAGCTGTGGCTCGCCGTCCTGCGTGCTCAGCAGGAACTCGGCATCGAGGTTCCCGACGGCGCCCTCGAGGCTTACCAGGCCATCGTCGACCAGGGCATCGAGGCCGTCGACCTGCAGTCGATCGCGGCGCGCGAGCGGGTGACCCGCCACGACGTGAAGGCCCGCATCGAGGAGTTCGCCGCCCTCGCGGGGCACGAGCAGATCCACAAGGGCATGACGAGCCGCGACCTCACCGAGAACGTCGAGCAGCTGCAGATCCGTTCGGCGCTGGCGCTCGTCCGAACGAAGACCCTCGCCGTCCTCGCCCGGCTGGGCCGCCGGGCGGCGGAGTACGACTCCTTGGTGATGGCAGGACGCTCGCACAACGTCGCGGCGCAGGCCACGACGCTCGGCAAGCGGTTCGCGACCGTGGCCGACGAACTGCTCCTCGCGCTCGGCAGGCTCGACGGCGTCATCGAGCGGCTGCCGCTGCGCGGCATCAAGGGGCCGGTCGGCACCGCGCAGGACATGCTCGACCTGCTCGACGGCGACGAGGGCAGGCTGGCGCAGCTCGAAGCGACGGTGGCCCGGCACCTCGGCTTCAGTCGCACCCTGACGAGCGTCGGCCAGGTGTACCCGCGCTCGCTCGACTTCGACGTCGTGAGCGCGCTGGTGCAGATCGCCGCCGCGCCGTCGTCACTCGCGACGACGATCCGGTTGATGGCCGGGCTGGAGCTCGTCACCGAGGGCTTCCAGCCCGGGCAGGTCGGCTCGTCCGCGATGCCGCACAAGATGAACTCCCGGTCGGCCGAGCGCATCAACGGCTTCATGGTGATCCTGCGTGGCTATGCCTCGATGGTTGCCGAACTCGCCGGTGACCAATGGAACGAGGGTGACGTTTCGGACTCCGTCGTGCGCCGCGTCGCCCTGCCCGACGCGTTCTTCGCCATCGACGGCCAACTCGAAACGGTGCTGACGGTGCTCGACGAGTTCGGTGCATTCCCTGCCGTGGTCGAGCGGGAACTCGACCGCTACCTGCCGTTTCTCGCGACCACGAAGGTGCTGATGGCCGCTGTGCGAGCGGGGGTGGGGCGCGAGAGCGCGCACGAGGCGATCAAGGAGAACGCGGTCGCCGTTGCGCTCGAGATGCGCGAGAAGGGCGCGGAACGCAACGACTTGTTCGAGCGGCTGGCGCTCGACTCGCGGCTCGGCCTTTCCTCGGCCGACCTCGACGCGCTGCTTGCCGAGCCACTCTCGTTCACCGGAGCGGCGCGCGCCCAGGTGGCCGGCGTCGTGGCAGGTATCAACCTCGTCCTCGCATCCGAGCCGGGAGCGGCGCACTATCGACCGGAGCCCATTCTTTAGCCTGATGAGGCAGTCATGGCCCGGTTGGACGGCATCGAATTCGTCTCCGACGACGGTGCCGCGTTGCCGGTCGACGACGACGTCCTCGAGATCGCACCGCGTCGGGTGCGGCATCGGCTGGCGGTCACGACCGTCGCGCTCACGCTGATCGCCGGGGCCATCGTCGCGTTCGGGCTGCGGCACTCGAACCAGTCGGCCGTGCCTCTCACGGTAGGGCTTCCCGCCATGACTCGGCTGCCCGCGGACGTCGGTGGGATCCCGGAGATACCGCCGGCGGCCCTGCCGGCCCAGGACGGGCCGGTGGCACTTTACGACTCCGATCCCGTCGTCGACATCGCGCTCGCGGGCAACCGGCTCTACGTGTTGCAGACCGACCGGTTGAACGTCATCGACGCGCGCAGCCTGCACGTGCTGACCAGCACCCGCATGGAGCAGGCATTCGTCAGCGGTGCCGACCGTCTGGTCATGGACGCGTGGAACGGCCGGGGCTGGATCGTCCGTACCGGAACCTCGCCCGCGCGGATCATCACCTTCGATGCGCAGAGCGCCCGGGTCGACGACGTCGTCACGGTGCCGTCCCCGGTGCGGCAGGCCGCCGTGCTCGACAGCGATCTGTTCCTCGCAGCTGCCACCGGGGTGCTTCGGCTCAAGGTCGGCGATAGTTCGGCGGCCGTGGTGCGCCGGACGACCGCGGTGTTCTCGCTCGCTGCCGACCCGGTTCGCGACCGGCTGCTGGTGCTCGATCAGCGAACGCTCGTGGCACTCGACCGGAGCGGTCGCACCCTGGACTCGGCCGCCGTCGACGTGACCAAGGGCGCGGTCGCCGTTACGGGATCGGTCATCTGGCTCGCGGGTTTCGGCGAGCACGCAGCTGTGCTGCGCCAAGTCGACCCAGCGTCCTTGCAAGGCGGGCGGAACCGCGCCCCGGCCGATCAGCTGGGCCCGGGCGCGATCGTGTCGGCGGTCGGCGATCGCTCCCTGTGGTTGCGCAGCGGCGGCGCGAACTCAGACGTGCTCTGGTGTCGCGACATCACCGACGGGCCGCTGGCGGCGTGGTGGACGCTGCCCGGCCGCATCGCGTCCGACACCGGGCGCGCGTTCGTCCTCAGCAGCGGGACGGTGCGTTCGGTCGCCCTCTTCACCGGCTGCTCCGGCTGACCCCGCCGCCCGTGAGCTCGCGGCAGGGCGGCCGGTCGGCTCAGGGGGACGCGGGGGATCGGCCGGCGATGCGGTCAGGACGGCCCAGGTTCCAGTAGCCCTTCACGAAGATCGACCCGTGGGCCATCCCGCGCGCCTCCAGCAGGGCGCGCAGGACGACCATCGCCCGCGTCTCGCCCATGAGGTACGCATGCCCAGCGCCCGCGGGCAACGAGAAGCCGTCGAGCGCCTCGGTGAGCATGTCCGCCCCGCCCGCGGGCCGGCTCGCGCGGTGCACCCAGTGCGTCTCGGCGGCGATCGGCAGCTCGTCCGCGGGCTCGTCCACCTCGAGGATTGCCACGGCGGGCTCGCCGCCGGGCAGCGCTTCGCAGATCGCTGCAACGGCGGGCAGCGCGGACTCGTCCCCGACGAGAAGGTGCCAGTCGGCGGGGACGAGCTGCAGCTTGCCGCGCGGCCCCTGGAACTCGACCTCGTCGCCGGGGACGGCCGCAGCCGCCCAGGCCGAGCCGGGCCCCGAGCCGTGCAGCAGCACGTCCAGGTCGATCTGCCCGCTCTCGGCGCGCAACTGGCGGATCGTGTAGCGCCGCTTCACCCGCCGGCCGGTGTCCGAGCGCAGCAACAGCTCGACGTCCTGGGCCGGGCGCACGGTCGTCCCCTGCAGCGCGTCACAGCCGAGGGTGATCCGCCGCATGCGCCCCGTCAGCGGGGCGGTGGCCACGACAACGCCCCGATAGGCAGGAGACCGGCGAACGATCGTGCCGGGGGGAGCGCTCACTCCGGGCAACCTACCGGCGACCCGCCTGCGAGCGGGAAGCACCGGGTGCCTACGGTCGTTGTAGAGGGATCAATCAATTTTCGAGGAGCACTTGATGACAGCAACCGACGTCGAACTCACCGAGATCGTCTACACCTCCGAAGCCAGTGCGAAGGGCGGTCGCACCGGGCACGTGCACAGTTCCGACGGCGTCATCGACCTGGACCTGGGCAAGCCCGGTTCCCAAGCCAACCCGAAGGCCAACCCCGAGACGCTCTTCGCCGCCGGCTACGCCGCCTGCTTCCAGGGCGCGCTCGCGGCCCGCGCGAAGGGTCAGGACATCGACACGTCGGACTCCACGGTCACGGCGGACGTCTCGCTCGGCAAGACCGCCGACGGCGGGGTCGGCCTCGCGGTCACCCTGAAGGTCGAGATCCCCGGAGTCGACCGGGCGAAGGCAGAGGAGCTCGTGGCGCTCGCGCACGAGACGTGCCCGTACTCGAAGGCCACCCGCGGAAACATCCCCGTCACCCTGACGGTCGTCTGACCCGCTACCCCTCCCGCCGGTTATCGGCGGATGATGGCTTTCGTGGCCATCAGCGTGTTCGACCTCTTCAGCGTCGGCATCGGCCCGTCCAGTTCTCATACGGTCGGGCCGATGCGGGCCGCCCGTACCTTCGCCGAGGGCCTGTCCGACGACGGCCTGCTGGCCGAGGTGGCGCGCGTCCGGGTCGAACTCTTCGGATCGCTCGGCGCCACCGGCCATGGGCACGGTAGCGACCGTGCGGTGATCCTCGGCCTCGAGGGCGATCGTCCCGAGGACATCGACACTGCGACTATGGCCGATCGGGCCGCCGCGGCGCGCGCCGCCGAGCGCGTGCAGTTGCTCGGCAAGCACACCGTCGTCCTGGCGACGGACGATCTCGTGCTGCACCGCCGCACCAGCCTGCCGTTCCACCCGAACGGGCTGCGCTTCTTCGCCTACGACGGGCAACGCGAGTTGATGCGCGAGCGCACGTACTACTCGGTGGGCGGCGGCTTCGTCGTCGACGAGGCGGCCGCCGGCGCAGGGCGGATCAAGGCCGACGACACCCCGCAGCGATACCCGTTCACGACGGGAGCCGAGCTGCTGGCCCGGTGTGCCGAGTCGGGCCTGCCCATCAGCGGCGTGATGCTCGCGAACGAGACGGCGTGGCGCTGCGAGGAGGACGTCCGGGCGGGGTTGCTGCGCATCTGGTCGGTCATGCAGGAGTGCGTACGCAACGGCTGGACGAACCGCGGCGTGCTGCCCGGCGGTCTGCGGGTGCCGCGCCGTGCCCCTGAGCTCTACGAGCGGCTCTGCGGTGAGAACTTCTCGACCGATCCGCTTCGGGTCATGGACTGGGTCGACCTGTTCGCGCTCGCCGTCAACGAGGAGAACGCGGCTGGTGGCCGGGTGGTCACCGCCCCGACGAACGGCGCCGCGGGCGTGTTGCCCGCGGTGTTGCACTACTACGTGCGGTTCGTGCCCGGCGCGTCCGACGACGGGGTGGTGCGGTTCCTGCTCGCAGCGGGCGCCATCGGCGTGCTGTACAAGGAGAACGCCTCGATCAGTGGCGCCGAGGTCGGCTGCCAGGGCGAGGTCGGTTCCGCCTGCTCGATGGCTGCCGGTGCCTTGTGCGAGGTGCTCGGCGGGACGCCCGAGCAGGCCGAGAACGCCGCCGAGATCGGCATGGAGCACAACCTCGGGCTGACCTGCGATCCGGTCGGCGGGCTCGTCCAGGTGCCGTGCATCGAGCGCAATGCGATGGCGGCGGTGAAGGCGATCAACGCGGCGCGTATCGCGCTGCGCGGCGACGGGCGGCACATCGTGAGCCTGGACAAGGTCATCAAGACGATGCGCGAGACCGGCGCCGACATGAAGGTCAAGTACAAGGAGACAGCGCGGGGCGGGCTCGCCGTGAACGTGATCGAGTGCTGAGTTGGCGAAGGGGCCGTCCCTTGCGGGAACGGCCCCTTCTCGATGGTGGCGTCAGCCGACGAGCGCGCCCTCGGGCACCTCGGCGGGCAGGTCTTCCTTCTTGACGTTGATGATCACGACGGCGGAGACGATCGCGACGACGCCGAACATGGCGCCCGCGAAGAACCCCATGCCGGATGCGTGCGCCAGCAGGTGATGGGTGAAGTCGGCGTACGGGCCGTTGAAGAAATTCCTCGCCGGCTGCTGCTCGCTGACCGGCAGGCTGTTCACGAACGTGGTGATGTCGGGCTTCTGCAGACCGTTCTGGCCCGCCTGCTGGATGCGCGCCCCGACCAGCTTGGGCAGGTCGCCAGGCAGTCTGCCGATCGCGTCCGTGAGCTGCCCCTGGTGGCTGCTCGCGTAGTTGCGTGAGGATGTGCCGAACACCGTCGTCATCACCGACAGGCCCAGCGCACCACCCACCTGCTGACCGACGTTGAGCAGGGCCGAGGCCAAGCCGGCATCGGTGTGCTGGACGCCGGACACGGCGGTGACGGTCAGCGGGACGAACAGGCAGCCCATCGCCACCGCGAGCACGATCATGCCCGGCAGCAACTTGCCCGGGTAGCTGGCGTTGGCATGGACCGTCGACAGCCACAGCAGCGAGATCGTCAGCAGCGTCGTGCCTGTGATCATCAGCGGCTTCGGGCCCAGCCGGGGCAGCAGGCGCGCCACGACCTGCGACACGATGCCGATCGTGAAGGCGACCGGCAGGAACGAGACGCCGGTCTTCAGCGGGCCGAAGTCGCGGACGCCCTGCACGAAGAAGGTGATGAAGTAGAACATCCCGAACATGGCGGCGCCGACGACCAGCATCACCAGGTAGGTGCCGGCCCGGTCGCGGTTCTCGAAGATCCGCATCGGCATCATCGGCGAGTCGGTCCCGAATGCCTCGTAGAGCACGAAGCCCACCAGCAGCACGACCGCCAGGGTGAACACCACGAACGTTTCGGTGTTGCCCCAGCCGCTGTGCGCGACATGGATGAACCCGTAGACCAGCGACACCATGCCGGCGACCGACAGGAGCGCGCCGAGGATGTCGAAACGCCCCGCCAGCCGCTCGGACTTGTGCAGGTAGAAGTACGCACCGGTCATGAGCACGATGCCGATGGGCACGTTGACGAACAGCACCCAGCGCCAGCTGAAGTAGTTGGTGAGCACGCCGCCGAGCAACAGGCCGAGCGCGGCGCCCGCGCCGGACACGGCGGCATACACGCCGATCGCACGGGTACGTGCGTCGCCCTCCTCGAACTCGGTCGTGATCAGTGACAGCGCGGTCGGGGACGAGATCGCGCCGCCGACGCCCTGAACGACGCGGCCGAAGAGCAGCAGGCCGAAGCTGCTCGCGATCCCGGCGAGGAAGCTGCCGAGGGTGAACAGGCCGAGGCCGACGATGAACATGCGGCGGCGGCCGAGTATGTCGCCGATGCGCCCGCCGAGCAGCAGCAAGCCGCCGAAGGCCAGGGAGTAGGCGTTCAGTGCCCACGTCATGTCGGTCTGGCTGCGGTCGAAGTACCGGCCCATCGACGGGAGGGCGATGTTCACGATCGTGCCGTCGAGCACGACCATGAGTTGCGCGCCGGCGATGATCAACAGGATGAGGGCGGGTGGTGCGTGCCTGCGGGCGCCCCGCTCTGCGTGGGAGCCGGCCGGGCGAGACTTGTCGAGCGTGTCGGTCACAGGAGACTCCGATTCGATTCCTACGGTGCGTCCAGGCAATAGTGGACGGATGCGTTCACTAACGGGGTAGACTGTAAAGGCTGATCGTTAGTGAACGCAAGCGTGCACTACGCGGGATGCGGCAGCCACTGGATTTCAGTCTCGCCGGAAGGTATGACAACGGGATGACCCAGGTGCAACCTCGTGACGACGCGCAGGCGGACCCGGGCTTGGTGCCGTGCGGGCCGCAGCGGCGCCGCGGCGCCGCCCTTGAGGACGCGATCCTCTCGGCCGCCTACGACGAGCTGACCGAGATGGGCTACACGGCGTTCTCGGTCGAGGCCGTTGCCGCTCGCGCCCGCACCGGCAAGGCCAGCATCTACCGTCGCTGGCCGAGCAAGCAGGAGCTCGTGATGGACGCGCTGTGCCAGATGCTGCCGACCCCGGAGCAGTGCGGCCTCGCGACCGTGTGGGACGACGCGACGACGACCGCTGATGCGCTGCGCGAGATCGCCCGGACGATCAGCGGGGTACTGCGCAGCCCGGCGGGCGATGCGATGCGGGCGGTCAAGTGCGAGGCCATGTCCGATCCCGAGCTCGCGCAAGCCATCGACGACCGGTTCCAGGCACCGCGGCGCGCGGCGGTGCTCCAGCTGCTGCAGCGCGGCATCGAGCGCGGCGAGGTTCGGCCCGAGGCCGCGACGCCGCTGATCGCCGACGTCCTGCCCGCCATGCTGACCCACCGCATCCTGCTGCAGCGCGAGACGCTCTCCGACCGCGACATCGCCGCCATCATGGAGCAGGTCGTCATCCCGCTGGTATCCGTAAGCAAGACCTGAGCAGCGCTTCAGACACGTACTCGGTTTTCAGCCGACGTCATGGATGATGGCCTTCGGCGAACCGTCCTGGTTCACCGGTGCGCTGCGCGCATCATCGTGCGTTTTCCGAAGGTGTGCTGCCCTGTCCACGGTCGCTGAGCGCCATGGCGCGGATGTCGGCATCCCGGGCCGTCGGGACCGGTTGCGTCACAGCTGGTTGCGACGGGCGCCAAGCATCATCGCCACCATCGCCGGGCTGCTCGGCGTTCTGACCCTCGCCGACGCGCTCCTGCCGCACGAGCGTGGGCACATCAGCGCGGTCGTGCGAGTGATCCCCGTTCCCGTGGGCGCCGCCGCCACCGCCGTGGTAGCCGTATCGGGTCTGCTGCTGCTGCGGCTGGCCAACGCCTTGCGCAAGCGCAAGCGGGCCGCCTGGCTCGCCGCGGTCGTCCTGTCCGCGCTGATGACCGTCGCCCACGTCGTGCGAGGGGTGCGGCCCATCGAGGCGACGGTGTCGCTCGTGCTCCTCGCCATGCTGGTGCACGCGCGCTCGCGGTTCACCGCCAAGTCGGACCCGCGCAGCCGGTGGTTCGCCCTCGCCGTGCTCGTGCAGTTCCTCGCCGTCGCGGTCATCTACGGCATGGCCATGCTGTACCTCTATCCGAAGGACCTCGTCGGCCGTCCGTCCTTCGGTGCTCGGCTCGGCGAGGTGCTCGCCTCACTGGTCGGCGGCGGTGGCGGCATCGCCATGACCGGTGAGCGTTTCGACGACATCTTCCACGGGACGCTGTTCGGCTTCGGCCTCGTCACGGTGCTCGGGGTCGCCTGGCTCGCCCTGCGCCCGTCCGAGCCGATCGCGCGGCTCTCGCCCGCCGACGAGGACGCCCTGCGCGCTCTCCTGACCGCCCAGGGCGGTCGCGACTCGCTCGGCTACTTCGCCCTGCGCCGCGACAAGTCGGTGGTGTGGTCGCCCTCGGGCAAGGCGGCGATCACGTATCGGGTCGTCCTGGGCGTCGCGCTCGCCAGCGGCGACCCGATCGGCGACCCCGAGGCGTGGCCCGGCGCCGTAGCCGCCTACCGCAACCTGGTCGAGGAGTACGCCTGGACTCCCGCGGTCATCGGCTGCAGCGAGCTGGGCGCCACCGTGTACCAGCGGGAACTCGGGCTCATGGCGCTCACGCTCGGCGACGAGGCGATCGTCGACGTCGCCGACTTCAGCCTCGACGGGAGGCCGATGCGCGGCGTGCGCCAGGCCTGCACGCGCGCGGCCCGCGGGGGGTACGACGTGGACGTGCGCCGCGTCCGCGAGCTCGATCGCACCGAGATCGTCCAGCTGTCGAAGGCCGCTGAGGCGTGGCGCGGCGACGCCGTCGAGCGTGGCTTCTCGATGGCGCTGTCGCGGCTGGGGGACCCGGCCGACGGCGCGTGTGTCGTCGCCACCGCGCACCGGGACGGACGCCTGCAGGGGCTGCTGCACTTCGTCCCATGGGGTGCGGACGGGCTCTCGCTCGACCTCATGCGCCGCGACCGCGAGGCCGACAACGGACTCAACGAGTTCATGATCGCCTCGGTCGTGGAGCGTTGCCCTGAGCTGGGCGTGCGGCGCCTCTCGCTGAACTTCGCCGTGTTCCGCGACGCGCTCGAGCGCGGCGGCAGGATCGGTGCCGGCCCGGTGCTGCGGGCCTGGCGGCGACTGCTGATCTTCGCGTCGCGGTGGTGGCAGATCGAGACCCTCTACCGGTTCAACGTCAAGTTCCGGCCGTGCTGGGAACCTCGCTTCATCTCCTTCCCGTCGACCCGCGACCTGCCACGGATCGCGGTGGCCGCGCTCGAGGCCGAGGCCTTCCTGGTGCGCCCGCACCGGCTCAAGCGGATGCTCGGGCGGCCCTGAGGTTGGGGTGGCTCGGGAGAACCTTGTAGGCTTTCGGCCCGGTGGGTGTGCGCTCGTCGTCGTCCCCCAGGAGGCTTCGCCTAGTCCGGTCTATGGCGCCGCACTGCTAATGCGGTTTGGGTCTCAAGCCCATCCCGGGTTCGAATCCCGGAGCCTCCGCGCTGTGGTCTACCCGGTTCAGCCGAGCCGGTAGACTGGCCCGTCGGTACGAAAGATGCGCCCGTAGCTCAACGGATAGAGCACTTGACTACGGATCAAGAGGTTGCAGGTTCGAGTCCTGCCGGGCGCGCACACCCCCCGGTATTCCCTGGCCTACAGGCCCTCGGTGATCAAGAGGCTCGCGAGTTCACCCTCCGCGAGCGGATCGGGACTGGTGTACGGCCGCATCGGGGCGACGTAGACGTCAATCGCAAGCCGATCGGTGCTCATGTCGACAACTGTTCGCGCGCTGCCTGAACCAGCTCCGCGTTGGTGTGTGCGTGACCCCAGAGTCCCCAGCCGCCCTCGGGGGCCTCGGTCAGCAGCACCCAGGTGCGGTCCTTCAGCCCGGGATTACCAGCCGCGTCGACGACGAGCGCGGTCAGCTTGGCCACGAGGGCCAGCTGCTTATCCCGGTCGAGCGCGCCCGCGTTGGTGAGGACCTGCACGCGGATGTGATCGCCCGCGCCGTCGACGTCGGCCAGGCAATTCGCGTCCAGCTCGTGGACGAAGCCGGCGGTGTTCTGCCGAAACATCGGGATGTCCGGAACTTGTTCGACTGCCATCACCGCCGCGGCGGCATCGCGCGCCAGCCTGTGTGGGTCGGCGAACGTGCCGCGCGCGGCATAGATGTCGATCATGGGCACGACGTAGCTCCGATCAGGCGGGGACGGAGTCGGCGGCTGTCATGATGAGGTCCGCAACCTCAGCCGGGTGCGACACCATCGCCACGTGACTGGCCGGCACCTCGATCGTGGTCGCGCCCATCCGGGCCGCGAACTGCCGTTCCGCATCCGGTGGGATCGCCTCGTCGTCCTTGGCCACCAGGTACCAGCTCGGCAGTGCTTTCCAGGCCGGGACGCCCATGACGTCGTTGAATGCCGTCGCAGTCAGGGCCTGTTGCACGGCGTGCATCGCGTGCGCCTTCGCAGGCTCCACATCGCCGGCGAAGTGGTTGACGAAGGCGTCCTCGGACAGCCACATGAAGCCCTGCGCGTCGGTGAACATGTGCACCAACGCGGGCGTTACCGGGCCTTGCGACAGTAGCCCGCCAAGGGTCTCGCCCTCATCCAGCCCGAACGCGGCGATGTAGACGAGGCCGGCCACGTTCGCGGCATCCGTGCCGAGCGCGGTCATGATCTGGCCACCGTAGGAGTGGCCGACGATGAGGGTCGGTCCGGTCTGGAACTGCAGCACTTGACGCAACCGGGCTACATCTGCGGCGAGGGACGACATCGGGAACTGTGGCGCGATGACGTGGTATCCGTCTGCCTGAAGACGCTTGATCACATCGCTCCAGCAAGAACCGTCTGCCCACGCGCCGTGTACGAGCACGATGTTCGGTTTCATGGTGTCCTCCGCGAACCTGATGGCGATAACGGAATCAGCCTCGCCCGGTGCACGGGGCGGCACATCCTCAGATCGTGCGATGTGTATTTCGTTCGGCGGCGGCGCGGGTCAGTCCCACGCGCGACCGCACGCCCATCTTGTCGAACACGTGACGCAGATGGGTGCTCACCGTATTCGGTGAGATGAACAGTTGCTCCGCGATCTCGCGGTTCGTCCGGCCCTCGATCACGAGTTCGACGACAGCCGTTTCGGCTGGGGTCAATGCGGCCCATCCGGTTCGGGGCGTGTCGACCCCAACGACCCTCCGGCGCACCCCGAGATCCCGCAGTCGGCTCCGGGCCCGTGCCGCGTCCCAACCCGCGCCGATGTCGAGAGCGAGGATCAGCGATCGGTCGAACGCCTCGATAGCTGCGACGGGTGAACCGTCACGCAACCGCTGGTTGCCGAGATCGTCAAGCGCAGATACCTGCGCAAGTGGTCGCCCGGCCGCCGCGAACAGTTCGACCGCATCGGCCAGCTCGGCTCCGGACTGCTTGACAAGGCCGTGCACGTGCGCGGCGGCTGCCTGCACAGACCGCACGCCGGGATTGAGTTCGTTACGTCGCTCCACTGTGTCAACGACGGCTGTGACCAACTCGTCGTCCTCGACAGCCAATGCCACCCGCGCCAATTCGGCATCCTGTGCGACGTCGTGCGGGAACAAGGGAAACAGGTTCAGGCGCTCACCGTCGCCGAAGGCGCGGAGCATGCGATGTGCCTCGACCGCGTCACCTTGCGCCATGGCATGCGACGCGAGGGACCATGCGGCGTGCCGGCGCACGCTCGGCGCAGTCGCCGCCAGCATGACGCGGCACATCTGCGCTACGACGCGCGCGCCCCGCTCGTCGCCGAGATGGATCTTGAGATGGCCGAGTCCGGCGACGCCGGCCGCGTCGATGACTCCGACGATCAGCGGCGCGTCGCTGGGCTCGAACCGGCCCTCGAGTGCGAGTGCCGCATCGGAGAGTCGACCGGCCTGCAGTGCTTGTATTCCGCGCCAGGTCTCGAAGCTTCGCAGTGCCCAGTTCTGCCGGTCGCGTTGTGCATCCGCGATTCCCGCGTCCGCCACGGCGGTGGCCTCGTCGAAGCGGTCGAGTGCGGCCAGCGGCCAGCAACGGAAGTAGTGCGCCAGGCGGGTACGCACGTTTTCCGTCGTGCCGAGTCGTGCTGCCGTGTCGAGATGCTTCATCGCGTCCTCGAAGCGGTACTGCTGATAGGCGAGGCCAGCCTGCGCGAGATCGACGGCGAACTGAGCCTCGCGGCTGGTGCTCTGCTCGACGGCGGCACGGATCGCCGACGCGGCATCGGCGGCTGCCTCAGTGCGGCCCGCGACGACGAGGTTGTGCAGCACGAGTGCCTCGAGCCAGGCGCGGAGGTCGTTCGGGAGTTCGGGCAGCGCGAGTGCCGCCCGCGCGTTGTCGGCGCGGACGTCGGGAGAAATGACGAACATGCTGGCGATGCTCAGCCGAACCTGCGCCTCCTGTTCGGCGGGCAACGCGTGACGCAGGGATGTGTCGGCGAACTGCTTCGCCTCCTCGCCGAGGCCGGCGGCGAACAGCGAGATCGCCCGCCGCGCGACGAGCGGACCACGTCGCGGATCGTCGGCAGGCGCCAACTGCAGGGCACGCTCAGCGAGATCGGCCGCCGCCGCGGGATCGGTCGTACCCAGTTGCTCGGCGGCCGCAGCCAGAGTCGCGATCGCCACCTCGTCGCCGGGTTCCGCGCTGCGGGCGAGCTGGGTGGCGACCTCGACCGGCAACGCGCCGCGTGCGAGCAGCACGTCGGCGCCGCGCCGATCGAGTTCACGTCGTACCGCGGCCGGCACGCTCGTCCGGACCGCGTCGCGAACCAGGTCGTGTTCGAAGGCGAGCCGATCGTCGTTCTCCGCCAGGATGCCGGCATCGATGAGCTCGCGGACGACGGGGGAGAGGTCTGCGACGCTGAGATCGCTCAATGTCGCGAGATCGGCGACAGTGAATCGTCGTCCGAGTGAAGATGCGGCGACCGCGACGCGCTCGGCGATAGCGGGCAGACGCGCCAGTCGCTTGCGCATGTCGCCACTGGTCCGAGTCGGCGTCCGGTCCTCGGTGAGAGTTGCTCGCCCGGACACGACGGCAACGATGCGTTCCTCTGCCAGTCCGCGGACGAGTTCGACCAGCAGGAACGGATTGCCCCGGGTGCGCTCAGCGGCCCGAAGCAAGGCTTCATCGGGTGTCGCCGCGAGCAGGTCGGTCACGACCTGTTCGACGGCGTCGTCGCTCAGCGCTTCGAGAACGATCTTCGTCGCTCCGTCCGCTACGAGTTCGGCCAACGCTGCGTCCATCTGCGGTGAACCTTGCCCAGGACGGGTGCTGAGGAACCAGGCGATGGGAAGGCCGGCTAGGCGCTTCGGCAGGAAGCGCAACGCGGCGACCGTACCGTTGTCCGCCCAGTGCAGATCGTCGAGGCACAGCAGTAGCGGCTCGTCCAGGGCAGCGCGCTCGAGCAGCGCCTCGATGTCCTGCAGCAGCCAAAACCGCTGCTCCGGCGCGGCATGCTGATCGCTCAACAGCCCGCGGTCGAACAGCGGCGGATCGTTCTGGAACAGCGCTTCGAACAGCGGGGCGAGCTCTACGACGCGGTCGAGCGGATCGGCCATGCCGTGCCCACCGCGAATACCGAGATCGATCGCGGCCGCGAACGTCTCACGCAGCAGCCGCGTCTTGCCGAAACCGGGCCCACCTTCGATGACCACGACGGACCCGATGCCCGACCGCAGCCGAGCAACCCGCGCCAGGACGGCATCGAACTGCCCGTCCCGACCCCGCAACGGCGTGGCGCCAACCATGGCCTCGCCTCGATCTCGTCACCGCACCGGCGCATCCACTGGGCCGCTGCCCGCGCCAACATATCCAACGCCACGATCGCTCATGGATGAAGTCACTCGTTCATGTGATGCCAGAGGAGCCGTCAACGGACAGGCTCTGTCCGGAGGACGCGGAGGCGGATGAGCAGCGACGTGGTTGTCGGGTACGACGGGAGGCCGCGCTGCGCCTGGGCAGGCGCTGGCGACACCGCTTCCGTCGCCTACCACGACGAAGTCTGGGGCACACGCACCTATGACGAGCAGGCGATGTTTGAGGCCCTCACCCTCGGCGTGTTCCAGGTCGGGCTCAGCTGGTCGATCGTGTTCGGCAAGCGGGACGCGTTCAGAAGGGCATTCCACGACTTTGACGTCGCCAAAGTCGCGGCGATGACAAAGCGGGACGTCGACCGGCTCGTACGGGACGCCTCGATCATCCGCAACCATGCCAAGATCCAGGCCACGGTCGACAACGCACGAGCGATGATCTCTGCGTCGCCGAACCTCGCCGCGCTCGCGAAGTCGTATGAGATGACCCGCAAGCGAGCGCCACGGTCGCTCGCCGACCTACCGACGTCGACCCCGGGTGCAGCGGCGTTCGCCAAGCAGCTGAAGTCGCAGGGGTACCGCTTCGTGGGGCCGACAAGTGTCTACGCGTTCATGCAGAACGTTGGCGTGGTCAACGACCACGTCCACGGGTGCTTTCGCGCGACCGACTACCGGTCCACGAGCTCGGGCCGTTGAAAGCTGTGATCGTTCGCAAAGTGCCGAAGTCCCGCCGTTCGGCGGGTGACTTGTCACGCAGGGCTGAGAACGACGATCGGAATGGGGCGCGACGTGAGTCGCTGGTACGCGGCGTACCGCTGCTTGTTGTTCGCGTTCACGAGCTCCCAGAGTCGCGCGTAGTCGGCGTCGTCGGGCAGCACGATGCCTGCCGTCGCAGGCACGCGGCGAGTGCCGATCTGCGCCACCACCTTCGGATTCGCACGCACATTGTGGTACCAGCTGGGATTCCTCGAGCTTCCGCCGGCGGACGCCACGACGACATACCTTGGCCCGTCCCCTGCATATGTCAGGGAGTTCGTGCGTGCGGCGCCGGATCTGGCTCCGACGGTGTGCAGGAGCAGGGACGGGACGCCGAGCAGCCGGTGACCGATGCGACCGCCGGTGCGCGCGTAGATCCGCCCGTGCACCGCAAGGATGGTGTGGGTCAGCCGACCGGCGAGAGTTGTAGGCACCGTGGAAGGGTAAGGCGGCGCCAGGCACGAGCGGCAAATACGCGAGGCGCGGTTTTGCTCGCCTCGGCTGGTGGCACCGCGGCTTTCGCGGCTGGGAACGGACGTGTGACTCGGTGCTCGCTGCATTGCCATCACGACCGTCGTCGAGGCGTGGATCGATGCTCTGGTCTACAAGCGGCACAACGCGCGATCTGGTTCAGCCTCAGAGTGACGGACGCACCTCGTCGTCGAGGACGAGTTCGGCGATTCGTCGGGCGGTCCGGGCCGCCTCGGGTGCCGAGTCCATCTGCGCGTTCGCCACCGCGCCGTCGTAGAGCAGTACGAGGGCGTCGGCCAGTTGCTGCGGCTCAGCTACATCAACGGCGGTGGCGAGATCGAGGAACAGTGTGTGCACCCACGTTCGGAACGTCCTCGTCGCTTGTGCTTCGACGCTGTCCGGCGCGGCCTCACCGATGGAGTTCATGAAGGCGCAGCCGCGGTAGTCGGGCTCGGCGAACAGCGCGCCGAGTGCGTCGTAGACGGCCAGAATCCGCGCGCGTGGCTCGGTGTGTGCCGCGATGCCGGCCGCGACCCGCTCGGCCCACTTGCTGTGCCGATTGGTCAGGTATTCGCAGACGAGGTCGTCCTTGCCGGTGAACGAGTAGTAGAGCGAGCCCTTCGCGACCCCGGCCCGGGCGATGACGCGGTCGATCCCGACCGAGCGGATGCCCTCGCTGTAGAACAGGTCGTCGGCCGCGGTGAGGATGCGTTCCTTGGCCGTCCTGCGGCGCTGCTCAGGCCTGGTCACGCCCTCACGATAACCGACTGATCTGTCTAAATAAAGTTGCAACACCTCTTGCCTATTTAGACAGAGCCGTCTAGCGTCGCCTGTAGTTAGACGGTCCTGTCTAAACAACGAACCGGAAGGTGAAGCCATGACGACGCTGACCGCAACGACCACCGCCGCTGACTTGAACGGTCAGATCGCGCTGATCACCGGTGCTACCTCGGGGATCGGCAAGGCCGCCGCGCTCAAACTCGCCGAGCACGGCGCCACCGTGCTGGTGCACGGTCGCGACGCCGTCCGCGGCACCCAGGTCGTCGACCAGATCGAGAAGGCCGGCGGCAACGCGCGATTCGTGGCCGCCGACCTGAGCGATCCCGCCGACATCACGCACCTCGCTGGCGAGATCGGGCGCATCGACATCCTGGTCAACAACGCAGGCACATCCTGGTTCGGCCCGAGCAGCGAACTCGACGCTCCCACCTACGACCGGCTCTTCGACGGCAACGTCCGCTCCGCCTACCTGCTCACCGCCGCCCTCGCGCCGGCCATGGCCGAGAACGGTGGGGGAGTGATCATCAACCTGTCGAGCATGGTCGCCACGGTTGGGATCGCGCAGGCCGCGGCGTACAGCGCGACCAAAGCCGCGCTCACGGCCATGACCCGATCGTGGGCCGCCGAATACGGCGCCAGCGGTGTACGGGTCAACGCTGTCGCGCCCGGCCCGGTCTTCACCGAGGGCGCGAAGAGCACCGATGCCTTGGCCAAGACGACCCTGCTCAACCGAGGTGCCCAACCCGAAGAGATCGCCGAAACGATCGCCTTCCTGGCCTCACCGCGCGCCACGTACATCACCGGCGCCACCATCGCAGTCGACGGCGGCCGCACTGCCATCTGACGTCAGCATCGTTGAGCTCATCACAGACAGGTAGACGATCATGACCAGAACCACCGCACTTGGCATCAGTTTCGACGCCCATGACGCGGCAAAGGTGGCGCAGTTCTGGGCCGACACCCTGGGACGCCGGGTTGCCGACGGCGCGGATGCACACGACGCTGTCGTCCTCCCGAGCGACCTGGTGGACGCCGGACCGCGCCTGGCGTTTCATCAAGTGCCCGAGGGCAAGACCGTCAAGAACCGCGTGCACCTCGACCTCGCCACCGAAGACCTCGACGGCGAAACGGCGCGGCTGACCGGACTCGGCGCCACCGTCGTGAACACCATCTCCGGCCAAGCACGCTGGATCACCTTCGCCGACCCCGAAGGCAACGAGTTCGATCTCGTCCGCGATGAGAAGCAGGGTGAACGATGACGAACGAAATCAAACCGATCAAGGTCCCGGACGTGGCACACCCGATCACGATCGACGCCGACACGTCACGGGTCGTCGCCCGCGTCGGAGACACCGTCGTCGCCGACACTAGTGAGGCAGTCACGCTGCGTGAGGCCGGGTACGCGCCGGTCTACTACCTCCCGCTGAGCTCCGTCGTCCCGGGAATCCTGCGGCCAAGCTCGAACGAGACCTATTGCCCGTACAAGGGCGATGCCTCCTACTACGACATCGTGCTGCCCGGCGGCGAGACGCTCGTCGACGCCGTCTGGACCTACCGCACGCCGTACCCGGCAGTCGAGACCATCGCGGGCCGCGTCGCCTTCTACACCGACCGGGTCCAGATCAAGGCAGAGGCGGACGGAAAGAGGTGATCGACGGCCCAGTGCAGCGCCGCTGGCCCTGGCGCAGGCGCGCGTCGTGATCACCGACCGGTGAAACGCACCGCTGAAGCCCGCCCCACCATCACCACCTGCATCCCGTTCTCCGTCAAAGTCTCGACCCGAGCTCTGCGTACTCCTCGACGCGGGGGACGGCCGTCCTCGGCATCCTGCGAGGCGAGGCGGGCCGTGCCATCAGGACGAAAATGGCGAGCACGGTGACCACGTCCGGCGTGCGAAAGATCTCGTGCGGGTAGAGCAGTGTCCGCCAGCCCTGTGCGGCGGTGATCACCGTGAGCAGCAGCAGCGGTGCGTCGACGACCGTGCGGATCCGCGCCGCAGCGACGCACGCGGCGCTGATCATCCTGGTTCGTGAGCGGTTCCGGCCGGTTCCGCCCGCGTCCGTGACCGGCTAAGCGACGAGTAGCTCGGCTGACACGCCCGCCGACAGCGCGGCCAGCGGGATCGCCGGGCAGAGAACTACATCTGTTTTCCCGTTTACCTGACTTGTCCGCCAGCTGCGTCGGCGAAGCGGATAACGTCGAGCCCAGGTGGACCGACCGACGTCACGACGAGCGCTGGGTCGGCGAGCGCTTCGGTCCAGCATCGCGACTCAGCGGTGTTCACGTGGGTTCGGATGAGCCACAACTGCGCCGCGGGTCGCCCCGACATTCGCTGCAGTCCGGCGGACAGCCCAGCGCTGACTTGCGCGCAGGCGCGGCCGCTCAGCGCGACGATATCGGACTGCTCCGGGTAGGTGACGAAGTACTGCAGCGGGCCGGCGACGGCGGAGTGTTGGATCGAAGGCTTGTCGTTTCGCCAGTAGTACCCGAACGCATAGCTGCTCGAGCTGTTGACCACGATGACGTCACCGGGTGCGCGATGGCGATCGACGTACGCAATTTGTTGCGCCGGGTCCTCCGCTGGCACCGTCTGAGTCCGGGCGTAGTTGGCGCCGTGGATCGTCAGCGCGACCGCCGCGGCGAGTGCCAGCGCGATCGCTCCGAATGCGTGGATCCAGCGGCTCAACGCCACGCCGATACTGACGACACCGATGCCCGCGACAACCGCGAACACGACGAACAGAAACGTGCTGGTGCGTTCGTCGAGGTACGGATACTTCCTCAGCGCCGAGACGATGGGCATTTCGACGAACAGCAGGCACACGGCCAGTGCCGTCGCGGGCCGGGCCAGGCGTGCGATCGTCACGACGCCGGCTATCACGAGAGGCGCGGCTAACCAGATCGGACCGAGGCCGAGGTACTGCTCGATTGCGTGCCACCGCCACGACAGGAAGTGTCGGACTCCCGACCCTCTCGCAAAGTAGTAGTTGCGCCAGTAGTAGGTGAGCGCGGGCACGATGCCGCGCGCGTCCCACACCTCGTAGACGGTCAACATGCCGGCCAGCGCCACGCCGCCCGCGACGGCCGCCTCGAGTGCGGTGCGCCAGGACCGGCGCCACAACTGAACCGCGACGAGTGCGACGAACGCCGCCGCGCCGACGAAGGCGGTGGTGTGGCTGAAGAGCATTCCGACGGCGATGACGCCGGCCAGCAGGCCGAGGTGGAGACGCGACCACTGCCGCTCGACGCGGGACGTGAGCGTCAGCACCACCAGGGCGAATGCAGCATCCGCCGTGTACTGCTTGAGGTCGTTGCGCACCAACATGGCGGGATTCATCAATACGGCGTACGCGCAACCGAGACCGGCGCCGACCGCCAGCGTGCGACGGTTCCAGCCCAGTCCGCTGGCCAGCGTGTACCCGGCTACGACCGCACCCGCGGCGAAGACGAGGGGCAGCAAGCGAAGACCTTCCGGCCCGCCGAACGGGAACAGGCGCAGGAGGACGGTCCAGCCGATGGGCGTGGACGCCGTAGTGCTCGCCACGTCGCTGATCGGAAATCGAGTGGTGACCGCCACCCAGCTCTCGTCGTTCCAGAACGACTGCGAGAGCATCCGCCCTACGTCATGTGCGAGCAGGACCGACGCCGCCACGACGGCAACCATCAGCCGTTCGATCGTCACAACGCGACCAACACCGTGAATAACGCCTGCTGCGGCGGTTCGAGTGCTCACGTAACGGACTGCGCCCGGAACGCTCACGGACGAGAATCAAAAGCGCCTCGACGCCGTCGCGCCAGGTCAGCTTCCTACCGGCTTCGCGCGAGCACGTCTGATACGAGATCGGGACCTCGAACGGCTGCAGCCCTCGGCGCAGTAGCCCGCCGGCTATCTCGGCCTCCATCCCCAAGCCCTTCTCCCGAATGTCGAGGGTGCAGTAAAGATCGGCAGGTACGAGCTTGAAGCAGGTCTCAAGGTCGCTGATCGAACATATATCATATGAATAGCGCATTGGCACCGACCACGCGATCCTGACTGCCCCCACCGCCCGACCAGCGGCATAGAAAGACGTTCTGCGTGTCGATGCAGGACGTAGGACGTGTGGGGCTCAGAAACCTCGGCCCTCCCGTGTTTGCGGGGTTCGGCACGCGGTGCCCGAGTTCCACGCGGTGCGTTGCGGGCACTCGCCGGAGCAGGTCGTGCGCAAGTTGGCGCAGGCCGATCGGATGCTGGGCGAGGGCAAGGACGTCGCCGACGTCTGCCGCGAACTGCTTAGCTGACCCGCTTTCACGCACCGGTCGGCGAGGCAGAAGTGGGTATCAGCGCTACCAATCTGCCGCCTAATTTGCATCTATCTAACCTTCGTACGTGTGCACCGCAGGCGCTCACGTGCTCGCTCAATCGGAGTACCACCGCCCTATGCACGAACACCGTCACGGGGCGCGGTAGGCATCAGCCCGCGGCATGATCGCCAGTACCGTGACGGTTCGCGCGTGTTCGTCGATTCGGTAGATGATGCGGTAGGTGCCGCGCCGGGCGCTATGCCGGTCGTGGAGAGGTTCGTGCACTGGTTTACCGACACGCTGCGGGTTGTCGAGTAGCGGGCCGACGATAAACTCGTATGCCGCGAAGGCGACGGCTTCGGGCAGCGTGTCGGCGAGTTGGCGCCTGGCGGCGGGCGCGATGACCAGGTGGCATCGATCGAGCTCGGTCACGCGGGCGGGCGGCGGCGCCGATGCATCGCTTCGGCGAGTTGCTCTTCGGACTCGCCTTCGCCGCGGGCGATCTCGGCCTCGGCCTCGGCGAGGTGACGCATCGTCTCGGCGTCGGACAGAATCGCGATGGTCTCTTCCAACGCCTCGATGTCGTCGACTGCCAGCAGGACCGCGGACGGGCGGCCGTGGACCGTGACCGTCACGCGCTCATGGTGGGAGTTCACTCGGCCGACCAGTTCGGACAGATGGGCCTTGACCTCGGCCAGCGGCAACATCGACGTCATGGTCATAAGTATGACCAGAACGGGAGGGTGTTCGCAATGCGGATATCGGCGTCTCCGCAACTCGACGGGCTCAAGCAGCGGTGCACCGGTGCCGCTGCCGGCCCGTTCGAGCTGGACGCCTGCGCCTGGGCCGCGACCGGTCGTGTTGGGACGATCTAGCCAGGGCCGGGGTTGCTGCCGGCGGAACTGCCCGGGGGGACACCGTTGCTCAGGCACACGGTGACGGCGGAGCCCGGCGTCGCGAGCTGGGGCGTGTAGTAGCCGACCGTGCCGGCCGGTTCGGGGCTTCCGCATTTCACGGAGGCGACGCTGATCGTGAAACCGGTTGCAGCCAACTGGGCGGTCGCCGTTTGCACGCTCTGCCCGGTCGGATCGGGCACCGCGCTCGCGCCCGGGATGTTGGACGGATCGGCCCAGGTCCAGTGTTGGGATTGCAGGGTCGGCCCGTAGGCGTCCAGCCAGAACGTGGAGGCGTACGCACCGAAGACGTCGCTGCCGTTGTTGGCCACCTGACTGGGTAACCCGGTCACCGTTGCTCCCGGGTCGGTCGGGTTGACGAGCGCGGAGGCCGACACCAGCGTCGGCGTGACTCCGACGAACCACAGCGCCGAGTTGCCGTTGCCGCCGTCGGGTCCCTGCGGGTTGTCGTTGTTCGTTCCGGTCTTCGACGCCACGGCGCTGCCGCCGTTGGCGTACCAGTTGCCGAAGTAGGACGCCGCGGTCCCCTCGGAGCTGGCGGTGTCCGCCGTCATCATGGTGACCATGGTTCGGGCGACCTGAGAAGAGAGCTCGCGGGTGCACGCTGCGTGGGTGAACGACACGGGGGTGCCGGTCGGCCCGGTGATGGTGGAGACGGGTGTCGGCGGGCAGTAGACGCCGTCGTTGGCGACCGTGCCGTAAGCCCCGGCGAGTTGCAGCGGGGCGGTCGGTGCGAAGCCGAGGGTGAATCCGGTCTGGTGCTGCTCGATCGTCGCCTGGGCGATGGATGTCGTGCTGCCGCTGGATGCCGGCTGGTTGAGCCCCGTCATGCCCATGCTGAGCGCGGTGTTCACGATCGGGCTCAGGTCGCACGAGAAGAGCTGGTCCTCCATGCCGACGAAGTAGGTGTTCACCGACTCGGGCAGCGCGTCTCTCAGGGCCAGCGTGGCGTTGTACGTGCCGGCATTGTGGGTCGTGTACGGCGCGGTGTCAGTAGGGCAGTTGCGCACCGTGTAGGCGTTCCCGGTGGTCAGGGTGAAGTCCGGCTGGACGCCCAGTTTGAGAGCGGCGAGCGCCGTGAAGTACTTGTAGGTCGACCCGGCACCGGCGTATCCGGTGGTGAACAGCGGCAGGGTGGTCTGGCCCGCAGCGGTGTTCAGTCCGTAGTGGCGGCTGGTGATCATCGTCTGCACGGCACCGGTTCGTGGGTCGACCGATGGCATGACGAGGGCGGTGGGCGACGCCGGGTCGAGCCCGCTGTTCCAGATCGCGCTCTGCCCACTGTTCTGCAGCGCCGCGTCCAGGGTGGTCACGACAGTGAGTCCACCGGTCTGCAGCTCGGCTGCGCTCAGGCCACCCTGTGTCTCCAGCCAGTTCACCACGTAGTCGCAGAAGAACCCGTCGTTCTGGATCGCCGGGTTGGCGTAGGCGCACCCCTCCCGGACGGGGGGCGGCGAGGCGGTCGTCAGATCGATCGGCATCGCCTTGTACGTCGTAGCCTGTGCCGCGGACAGGTCCCCGGTCGCGACCATGTTGTCCAGAACCTGGTTGCGCCGGGTGCGTGCGGCCTGGGGATCGACGAACGGATCGTCGGCCGTGGGGCTCTGCAGCAGTCCGACAAGCATCGCGCCCTGCGCGAGGTTCAGCTTCGCAGCCGGGACACCGAAGTAGGTCTCCGATGCGGTCTGGATGCCGTAGGAGTTCTCACCGAAGAACGAGAGGTTGAAGTAGCCGTCGAGGATCTGGGCCTTGGTGTAGGTCTGGTTCAGCTTCAGCGCGCACCGGGCATCCTCGACCTTCCTCTGCAGATTCTCCGCCACGGCAGCCTGCCGCGCCGCGTCGGTGGTGGCTTGGTAGTACTGCAGTTGCTTGACGTACTGCTCGGTCAGGGTCGAACCACCCTGCGTGGAGCCGCCGGTGCCGTTGTTCACCGCAGCCCGGATGATCCCCTTCACGTCGATGCCGTTGTTGGAGTAGAACGTGCGGTCCTCGGTGTCGATGAGCGCCCGCTGCACCGAAACCGGGATCTGCGTCAGCGGGATGTCCTGACGATTCTGGGTGAACATCGACGCGATCAGGGTCTTTCCGTCGCTGGCCAGAATGCGCGTGCTCTGCTGCGGCGGCGCGGCCGCGATATCGCAGGAGGCGCTGAGGAAATCAGCCGACGCGGCCTTGACGGCGAAGCCGATACCTCCCACGAAGGGCAGTGCCACGCCGGCGACGATCGTTCCGCAGGCCATGAGGCACGCGATGAGTCTCGCCAGCAAGCCCGCCTTCGTCGTCGGGCGGAACCAACGGGCATCAGAACGTGGATTCCTGCGCACGGGTGCGGCCTACCGTCTCCTGGTGCGTGACTTGCGGGGGACACTCCTTCGTACCTAACGAATTTGTTGGCCCGGCTGGGTGCAACTGTGTGGGACGTAGGGAAGGCGTCCGGCACTGCCCAGACGGAGGGTCGATGTAGTTCGACCGTCGAACCAATTCGTGTACTGTGGGAGCACGTGGATCGAGTCGAAGCCCTGCGCGCCCTGGTGCGAATGTCCCGCCTGCTCGAGCACGCCTCGGGCGAGCTCAGCCTGGCCCACTACCGGGTGCTGGCGGCGGTCGCGGACGGCGACGAGCGCGCTTCGCACGTTGCGGCCCGGCTGGCGCTGGGCAAGCCGACGATCAGCGCGAGTGTGGACGCTCTCTGCCGCCGCGGGATGCTCGTCCGCGAGCAGAACATGGATGACCAGCGGGTCGTCGGCCTGCGGCTGACCGCGCAGGGTTCAGCCGCGCTCGAGGACGCGGAGACCGCGATGCTGGGCCGCTTCGACGCGGTGCTGCGGCAGGCCGACGATCCCGACCGGACCGTCGGCGCGCTCGCCGGGTTGGCCGCAGCCCTAGACCGGCTCTCGGCCGAACGCCTCGTCGGCCGGTGCGAGTGAACCCGCCTGAGGGTTGGGTGCGTCGGCTGTGGCGGCAGCTCATGCGGCACCGCCGCAACGTGATCATCGCCGTGGCGGCGTCGGTCGCCGGTAGCGCGTCCCAGACGCTCGTGCCGTTGATTGCCCGCCAGATCGTCGACAACGTGGTGGTCACGCGCCGCGACGCGCTGTGGCCCTGGCTGGCACTGCTGTTCGCTGCGGCAGCCCTGGCCTTCGTCCTGGCCTACGTGCGGCGGTACCGCGGCGGCCAGGTGGCGCTGGCGGTGCAGCTGGACCTGCGCAACGCGATGCACGACCACCTGCAGCAGCTCGATCTCGCGACGCTGTCACGCATGCCGACCGGGCAGCTGGTGTCGCGGGCCAACTCGGACTCCGCGCTGGTTCAGGGCCTGCTCAACTTCTTGCCGCTGATGACCGGCAACGTGTTGCTGATGCTGCTGTCGCTGGTGGTCATGTTCGTCCTGTCGCCGCTGCTGGCGCTGCTGGCGCTGGTCGTGGTGCCGGCCCTATTCGCAGTGTCCTACCGGATGCGCAGCCGGGTGTTCCCGGCGAGCTGGGACGGCCAGCAGCGTGAGGGGGACGTCGCGCAGATCGTCGACGAGGGTGTTACCGGGGTGCGCGTGGTCAAGGCGTTCGGGCAGGAGGCGCGCGAGGTCCGCCGGCTCACCGCCACCGCCCAGCGGCTGTACGGCTCGCGCATGCGGGCCACCCGGCTGAACGCGCGGTACCAGCCGCTGCTCGAGACCATTCCGACGTTGGCGCAGGTGGCCATCCTCGTGTTCGGCGGCCTGCTCGCCCTGCACGGCCGGATCAGCCTCGGCACGTTCCTCGCGTTCTCCACCTACGTCGGCCAGTTCGCGGCGCCGGCGCGCCAGCTCGCCGGTGTGCTCACCGTCGGCCAGCAGGCGCGAGCCGGCGTCGAGCGCATCTTCCAGCTGCTCGACCTGAAGCCGGCGATCGCCGACGCACCCGGCTCGGTCGCCCTCGACGACATCCGTGGCGAGATCGTCTTCGAGGACGTGCGGTTCGGCTACGACCCCGCGACCCCGGTCTTGGACGGGTTCGACCTGCGCATCGCGGCCGGTGAGCGTGTGGCGATCGTCGGGGCGAGCGGCAGCGGTAAATCCACACTTGCCACGCTCGTCTCGCGCTTCCACGACCCGCAGGCCGGGCGGGTACTCATCGACGGTCATGACGTCCGCGACATCACGCTGCACTCGCTGCGGCGGCGGGTGGGCGTCGCGTTCGAGGAGAGCTTCCTGTTCTCCGACACGATCCGGTCCAACATCGCCTACGGCCGACCCGACGCCACCGACGACCGGATCGAGGCGGCAGCCCGCACCGCGCAGGCCGACGGCTTCGTCCGCGAGCTGCCGCGCGGTTACGACACGATCGTGGGCGAGCGCGGGCTGACGCTGTCGGGCGGTCAACGGCAGCGGATCGCGCTCGCGCGGGCGATCCTGCCCGATCCGCGGGTGCTCGTGCTGGACGACGCGACCAGCGCGGTGGACGTGCACACCGAAGAGGCGATCCACGACGGGTTGCGTGAGGTGCTCAGCGGCCGCACGACGCTGCTCATCGCGCACCGGATCTCGACGCTGCGCCTGGCGGACCGGGTGGTGGTGCTCGACGCCGGCCGGGTCGTCGACAGCGGCACCCACGAGGAGCTGACCGGCCGCAGCGCGCTCTACCGGTCGCTGCTGTCGGGGCTCGAGACCGAACCGGTGCGGCAGGCCGGCGACCGCATCGAGGCGCTGGCCGCACTGACGAAGCGCGGCGTCACGGCGGCGGCCTGGCGCGGGGCGCGTACGGCGCCGACCACACGCACGACCGTGCCGACCGGGCTCGGCGCCGGGCTCGGCGGCGGCGGGGGCGCCGGCGCTGGCGCTGGCAGCCTGCTTGCCGGGCTGCCAGCCACGCCCGAGCTGTTGGCGCGCGTTGCCGAGCTGCCGCCGGTGCGCGATGAGGCAGAGCTCGATCTTGCCGCCGAGAGCCGGCGGCAGCCGCAGTTCGGCTTGCTGCGCCTGCTGCGCGAGTTCCGCCGCCCGCTACTGATCGGGCTGATCCTCGTGGTGCTCGACGCGGTCGCCGGGCTGGCCGGTCCCTACCTCGTCAAGACCGGCGTCGACAGCGGCGTCGCTACCGGCTCGCAGGGCGTGTTGTTCGGCGCGTCCGCAGTGTTCCTCGCCATCACGCTCGCCGACCTGCTCGACGGCGTCGCCTCGACCTTCGTCACCGGCCGCACCGCCGAGCGGATCATGCTGTCGCTGCGCATCCGCATCTGGGCCCAGCTGCAGCGGTTGTCGCTCGACTACTACGAGCGCGAGCTCGGCGGCCGGATCATGACGCGGATGACGACCGACGTCGACCAGTTCGAGTCGCTCGTCGAGAACGGCCTGCTGTCGGCGCTCGTCTCGTTCGTCACCTTCGTAGGCGTCGGCGTCGCGCTCCTCGTCGTCGACGTCGAACTCGGGCTCGTCACGCTGAGCGTGGTGGTTCCGCTGGCATTCGCCACGGTGTGGTTCCGGCGCCGTGCCGCCCGGCTGTATGAACTCTCGCGCGAGCGGATCGCGGTCGTGAACGGGGATTTCCAGGAAAGTCTGTCCGGCGTGCGGGAGTCGCAGGCGTTCGTGCACGAGGCGGCGACGATCGCCCGCTTCCACGACCTGGGGCTGTCCTACCTGAGCTCGCGTGTGGCTGCCCAGCGGCTGGTGGCGACCTACTTCCCGTTCGTCCAGTTCCTGTCCGCGGTGGCCGACGCGTTGGTGCTCGGTGTGGGCGCCGTGCTGATCCGCTCCGGCTCGCTGACCGTCGGCGACCTCATTGCGTTCCTGCTCTACATCGACCTGTTCTTCTCACCCATTCAGCAGCTGTCGCAGGTCTTCGATTCGTGGCAGCAGACGCGGGTGTCGGTGAACCGCATCGCCGAGCTGATGGCTCTCGATTCGCTCACACCCGAGCCTGACGTCGCCGAACCGCTCGGCGACGTGCACGGTGCGGTGGCGCTCGACGGCGTCCGCTTCGGCTATCCCTCGTCGGAAGCGGGTGACGCGCTGCGCGGCCTCGACCTGCACGTGGCGCCCGGCGAGACCGTCGCGCTCGTCGGCGAGACCGGAGCCGGCAAGTCGACGGTGCTGAAGTTGCTGGCCCGCTTCTACGACCCGCTGGCCGGTTCGGTGTCGCTGGACGGCCACGACCTGCGCACGCTCGAGCTGGCCGCCTTCCGCAGCCATCTCGGTTACGTGCCGCAGGAGGCATTCCTGTTCTCGGCGTCGGTGCGCGACAACATCGCCTACGGCCGTCCGGACGCGACCGATGCCCAGGTCGAGGCGGCGGCACGCGCGGTCGGCGCGCACGACGTCGTGGCCGGCCTACCGGACGGCTACCTCACCCAGCTCGGAGAGCGGGGCGGTTCGCTGTCGTCCGGGCAGCGCCAGCTCATCGCTCTGGCCCGGGCGCAGCTCGCCGATCCGGCGCTGCTGCTGCTGGACGAAGCGACGTCCAACCTTGACCTGGCCAGCGAGTCGCGGGTGACCGCGGCGATGCGCGAGGTCGCGCGCGACCGGACCACGATCTTGATCGCGCACCGGCTGCAGAGCGCCCGGGTCGCGGACCGGATCGTTGTGATGGCCGACGGCCGGGTGGCCGAGCAGGGGACGCACGAGGAATTGCTGGAGCTCGACGGCATCTACACGCGGATGTGGCGGGCCTTCGACACCGTCACCGGCGAGGGGCGCGTCGCCTGATCGCACCCAGCGTCCGCGGCCAGAGCGGATGGCGAGCGGCGGGATACCGATGATCAGTGCTCCCGAGTCAACTCCGTCACGCAGCGCGACCACCACCGCGCCGCCGAAGGCCACGAGCGCGACTACGTCGGCGACGACCACCAACCACCATGAGCGCAGTCCGTCGTATCTCACCGCGGCGTCAGCGGGGGTTTCGACCCTTCGAGCTACGAGTCCCCTCCGAGCGCCCCGCGGCGCCCTCGCCAACTGCGGCGATGCTTCAGCGGCGTCCTGGGCCACGGTTGCAGGTCGCCTAGTGGTTCGACCGTGACCAGCCCTTACAGATCGGCAGCAAGTTGGGACACGCCTTCGGGCGGCAGCCGCATGATGATGGTGTAGGCGCAATCGTGGAAGTTGGCTATCAACCCATCGTGCTTGTCGTAGATGTCGACGTTGATCGACCACGCGAGATAGCGACGCAGCAGATCCGCTTGAGCCGCGTCCGAGAGGTCGACATCGACGGTCGTGCCGCGGCGTCGACGAAGCTTGAGCAGTCGCTCTAGACGATCTTCGGCGTCCAGTGCGTCCGGCGTGATGACTCGTCCGTAGTCCGTGTGCACGTCGAGTCGCGCAACGGCGGGCCGCGTGCCCAGGGCGCCGAGCACAGCCGCAGAGGTGCGTTGAGCAAGCTCCCGATCCTTGACGGCCTCCGCGATCGTGAACCACGCACCCGGGGCATCGCGCTGCTCGACGTTCAACTGCATGTCGCCATCATCGCGGCGCGGCCAAACCCGTATCTGTGGTTACCACTGATCATGGTGACCTCGCGGGGGTAGGGGCCAGGCCGCTGTTGGCGGTCGCGTTGACCGTCCGGACGGTGTCCGGTCGCCTGCACACCCGAGGTTGGTCGGACCGTCACGCCAGGCCGATCTGCTGGTAGAAGGTGAGGTTGTCCCAGAACAGGAATTCTTCGTCCATGACGCCGGAGCGGTTCCAGATGCCGACGGTGGCCATATTGATGGCGTACGCCTTGCCGGTGGGGGCGTTGTAGCCGCCCTTGCCGTCGGGCATCGGCCGGGTGAAGGTTCCGCGCATCACTCCGGTCACCGCGGTGAGGTTGTCCTTGGCGACTCGGATCGGGTGCTCTTGGATGCGGGTGTCCGGTGCCCAGGCGAAGAGGGCGGCGAGGTCGGCGATGTGCTCGTCGAGGCCGTCGGTGTAGTGGCCATCGGGCCAGTGGGCGCGAATGTTCTGGGCGTGGCTTTCACCCATCCGGCTCCACTCGGCATGGCTGAAGACATCGAAGTCCAGCTCGTCGAACTTCACTAGGTGAGTGCGCTCCTCGTGGGTGAGCCCGTTCGGGAAAGGCGGGCTCGGCACGACCGTGGTGGCCGGGTCGGGCAGCAGCGCAGTGGATGAGGTGGGGGGCTCCGAAGAGCCCTGCGGAAAGGCGAGATCCGTGCCGGAGGCCACTGCACTCAGTGCAAGCGTCCCGAGCGCGGCGGCGCCGCTGTACTTCAACATCGAACGGCGATCGATCATGGCGAGCTCCTCAGGGGTGTCGGTGATGCGGTAGACCGAAGCTACAGTATCTTTTTGATACTGCACTCCCCTGGTGACCGGTATATTTCAGGTAGCATTGGCGGGGTGGCTGACAAGAGCGACCCGGTATACGTGGCGGACGACCCGCCCTTCGATGTCTTTTCGCGCTCGTGCCCCTCGCGTCCCGTGCTCGAGCACGTGACCGGGCGCTGGGGCAGCCTGGTGCTCGCCGCGTTGCAGGACGGACCGGTCCGATTCAACGATCTTCGCCGCCGCGTCGACGGCGTCAGCCAGAAAGTCCTAGCGCAGACGTTGCAGGCACTGGAGCGCGACGGGTTCGTCCACCGGCATCAGCTCACCGGATTTCCGCTCCGGGTCGAGTACACGTTGACCCATCCAGGCCAGGACGTTGCGGCGAAGTTGCTCGAGCTGATCGCGCAGGTCGAGGCGAGCATGGATTCCGTGCTGGCCTCCCGGCAGCACTATGACTCCAGCGCTACCACCGGGAACCCCGCCCGGGAGTAAGGCTCCGAGGTCTCCGCTTCGCGCGGAATGTGCGGGTGTTCCGCTCGCACACCTGCGAGGGTGTGTCGGATGGTGCGCCGCTTGCACCAACTGCGGCAGAGGAGAGCGATGACCCCCGATCCTCCGGTGCGGTTCGGGATCGTCGGCAGCGGCTGGCGTAGTGAATTCTTCCTGCGCATCGCCGAGGCGCTCCCGGAGCGGTTCGTGGTGACCGGGCTCGTGACGCGAAGTGGCGACACCGCCCGGACGATCGAGTCGCGCTGGGGCGTGCCTGCCCACGCCGACATCGATGATCTGATCGCGGCGCAGCTGCCGGAGTTCGTCGTCGTCTCCGTTCCCTGGCAGGTGACGCCCGGCGTGATCGAGCAACTCGTCTCCGGCGGGATGCCGGTTCTGTCCGAGACTCCACCGGCCCCCGACCTCGAGGGGCTCACCGCCTTGTATGAGCGCGTCGGCGGCCGGGGAATCGTTCAAGTCGCCGAGCAGTACCACCTGTCACCCATTCTGAGCGCGCAGATCGCGATCGCCCGCAGCGGCCGGATCGGGCGGGTCAGCCAGGTGCTCGTCGCGCAGTGCCACGACTACCACGGCATCAGCGTCATGCGTCGCGCCCTGGGCATCGGCGCCGAGGATGCATCCGTCTCGGCATCGTCATTTCGGTATCCACTCCTGACGGGGCCAGGTCGCGACGGTGACCCCGCGGATGAGCAGTTCGTGACGGCGACCCAGACGACCGCGCGATTCGACTTCGGCGATCGGTTGGGAACCTACGACTTCGCCCCTGAGCAGTATTTCTCGTGGATTCGCGGCAACCGACTTCTGGTACGCGGCGACCGCGGCGAGATCGATGACCTCGAGGTGCGCTATGCGAAGGATTACCGTTCGCCGGTCTTCACCCAGCTGCGGCGCGTGATGGCAGGCGAGGGTGGCAATCTCGAGGGGTTGTTCCTGCGGGGCCTGTTGCTAGGGGAGGAATGGGCGTTCAGCAATCCGTTCATACCCGGACGCCTCAACGATGACGAGATCGCGATTGCTCTGCTGCTCACGGGCATGCGCGCGAGGATCGCCGGAGGCCCCGACGTCTACTCGCTCGCCGAAGCGAGCCAGGATCACTACCTCGGTCTGCTGATGCACCGCGCCGAGGAGACCGGCGAGACCGTGCGTACGACCCGGCAGGTGTGGGCCGACGACGTCGTCGTTCCATGACGACGATCTCGTAGCACCCCATCCCCAGCTCAGGTCGACGCTAGCGCGCGAGCCGGCCGAGGAGCGCCGCCGCGGCGCAGATGCCCACGACAACCGACCCGACGAGTACGCCGAAGTCCAGCCACAGGTTGGTCGGCAGGCCGAGCAGCAGCGCGCGCAGCGCACTGACCTCGTAGCTCAGCGGGTTGGCGTAGCTGATCGCGCGCAGCCAGCTCGGCATGATGCTCACGGGGTACAGCGCGTTCGACGCGAAGAACAGTGGCATCGTCACGGCCTGGCCGATGCCCATGAGCCGGTCCCGCTTGAGTACCAGGCCGGCGATGACGACCGACAGGCACGAGAAGAACGCGGCGCCGAGGACCACGACTCCGACGACTGCCAGCAGCCGCAGCGGGTTCCAGGTGAGCCCGACGCCCAGCAGCGCGGCGACGACGAGCACGACGATCGCCTGCGCGACGGCCCGGACGCCCGCGGCGAAGGCCTTGCCGGCCACGAGCGCCGCACGGGGCGTCGGGGTGACGAGCAGCTTGGTGAGGACGCCGGCGTCGCGCTCCCAGATGATCTGGATGCCGTAGAAGATCGCAACGAACATCGCGGACTGGGCGATCACGCCCGGTGCGAGGTAGTCGAGGTAGGGCACCTGGCCGGTCGGGATGGCATTGATCCGGCTGAACGTCTTGCCGAAGATGACCAGCCACAGGATCGGCTGGATCGCCCGGGTGACCAGCTCGCTGCGGTCATGGCGCAGACGTTGCAGTTCGACCAGGCAGAACGTCGCGATGCGGGATGCCAGCAGCACGACTCCGCGCGACGGCGTGGTGTCAGCCCATGCGGCGGGCGGTGCGGCGGGTGGCGCGGACATCGCGCAGCCCTCCCTTCGTGTCGGTGAGGCTGTCGCCGGTGTAATGCCGGAACACGTCCTCCAGGCTGGATCCGGCACCGAGGCCGTCTTTCAGCTGCTGCGGCGTGCCCTCAGCGCGGATGACGCCGTGGTGCATCAGGGCGATCCGGTCGCAGAGTTCGTCGGCCTCCTCCATGTAGTGCGTGGTGAGCAGGACCGTCATGCCGTACTGCTGCTGCATGTCCCGCACCCGGGCCCAGACGCTGTCCCTGGCGCGCGGGTCGAGTCCGACGGTGGGTTCGTCCAGCACCAGCAGGGCGGGCCGGTTCACCAGCGCCTGCGCCAACTCGAGACGCCGGACCATCCCCCCGGAGTAGGTGGCGGCCACCCGGTCGGCGTCGGCGGCCAGGTCGACCATCTCGAGTGCCTCCTCGACCCGCCCGCGTCGCTGCCGGCGCGGGACGTCGAAGAGCCTGGCGAACCAGGCGACGTTCTCGCGCCCTGTGAGTGCGCCTTCGATGGACAGCTGCTGGGGCACGTACCCGAGCAGTCGCCGTACCGCCATCGCCTGCCGTCGCACGTCCCGGCCGAACAGCTGGATGTCGCCGTCCTGCAGCGGTAGCAACGTGTTCAGCAGCCGGATGACCGTAGTCTTGCCCGCCCCGTTCGGGCCGAGCAGTCCGAAGCACTCACCCGCCCCGACGTGCAGGTCGACGTCGCGCACCGCCTGGTGGTGGCCGAAGCGGTAACTCACGCCGCGCGCGGTGATCGCGTCAGGCATGCTGCTCCGCGCCGCGAGCGTCGGGCAGGTCAGCGGACAGCCGAGCCAAGATGCCGGCTGCGCGGCGCAGGGCCGCCCGGTCGTCACGAGAGAGACCGGCGAGCGCCTCGGCTACCACCGCGGCACGCTGATCACGCCATCGGTCGAAGCGCCGTCGGGCTGTGCCGGTGAGCGCGAGTCGGGCCACCCTGCGATCGTCCGGGTCCGGTGTCCGCGTCAGGACGCCCGCCGTGACGAGCTGACCGACCATGGTCGACACCGTGTTCGCCGCGAGGGCGAGCTCGGTGGCCGCCTCGGCGACGGAGGTGCCGGGATGCCGCCGCACGAGGCGGATCAGCTCGATCTGGGCACCGGAGACGGTCGTGACCGGCCACGGACGGCCGGCATGGTGGCGCGCCTTGCGGCGCAGTTGGCCGATCGCCGCGAACAGATCCTCGGCGAGGGCCAGGTCCGGATCGGGCACGGGCGTTGACGGACTCATGCCGTCCACAATAGCTCTGTCACAGAGGCATATGGCGGGCGGTCGCTCCTGTGCAGATCATCAGCCATCTCGGAGGCTGCGGTCAGGTTGCCGCCGCAGGGTGGGAACCAAATCCGTCACCGTGGAGGGTCTGCGTGGTCTCGTGCCGTCGTCGTTCGTCCACCGCCCTGTCTGTCACGCGATGGTTGGCGCCGGCCGCCGCCGTGTTCCTCGCGCTGTTCGGCGTCATGACGCTGCGTGCGCCGGTGGCTTCGGCCACGGCGCCTACGTCACTCGCCTCGGCCGCCACGGCCGCGGCAGTGGTGGCAACCTCGCCCGGGTACCGCACCGGGATCGGAGTGCTCGATCTCCAGACAGGGCAGTACACCGGCGCGGGCGAGGACACCGAGTGGTTCGCCAGCGAGTCCGTGGTCAAGGTCATGATCGCGGCCAGGCTCCTCGCCACCGGTCAGATGACGGGTTCGACGGCGACGACGGCCTATCAGATGATCACTCAGTCGGACGATGACGACGCCAATGCGCTGTACGGCCTGGTGGGCGGCGCCGACGTCCTGCCGTGGGCCGAGTCGTACTTCCACATCCCCGACCTCGGCGCGCCGCCCGCCGACCCGGCGTGGTGGGGAAGCACCGAGATCACCGCGAAGGGCTTGGTGTACCTCTACGCCGCAATCGCCAAGGATCCCGAGGTCGGGCCGTGGCTGACGAACGCGATGGCGCACACCACGCACTACGCAGCGGACGGCACCGACCAGTTCTTCGGTATCCCGTCGGCCACCACCGGTGCCGCCGTCAAGCAGGGCTGGGGCGACGACGGGCTTGACACGCCGAACGCCGTCTTCAACAGCACGGGCTACGTCGACAATGGCCGCTATGCCGTCGCGATCCTCACCGACGGCCCCCCGTCGACCTACGGGACGGCGATCAGCGCCGTGGTCACGGGCGAGGCGCAGCAGCTCATGCCGAACGGGACGATCGACGATCCGGCGGCGCACGACCCGACGGTCTCGGCGGTGCGCGCGCAGGCGACCGGCAGCACGGTGCGCGTCACGGGCACGGCGGTCGACCCCGACGCGTCCACGAGTTCGACCAGCATCGAGATCTACGAGGGTGACACCGAGGTCGCGTCCGGCTCCACGCAGGCCACCGACCACCGCTTCGACCTGGCGGTCGAGGCCCCGGACGGGCGCCACACCTACACGGTGCGCGCGGTCAACGTGGGGGAGGGGACGCAGGACACGTCGGTGACCGCGTCCACGGTCGCCGTCGACGGGGACCCGAGCGGGCAGGTGAGCTCCGTCGTCGGCGGCGCCGGCGAGGTCACCGTCCGCGGCGTCGTCACCGACCCGAACCTGGCCGCCGGCCAGCCGGCCCAGGTGCGGGTCTCGATCGACGGCGGCACCGTCGCGACCGACCCGGCGGCCAGCGGGTCATCCACCGGCTACGACCTCGTGGTGCCGGCCGACCCCGGGCAGCACACCGTCACGGTCACGTATATGCACACGGGCGACGGCCAGGACGTCATGGTGGGCAGCTGGCCGGTCACCGTCGCCGAGAGCGCCGCCCAGCGTCGCGATCACGAGGTCACGATCACCTTGTCGACGACGGGCCTGGCGCTGCCGTTGCCCTTCCTGCTGCTCATGCTCCGCCGGCGGCGCAGCCGACGAGCCCGGAACGCGGTCTCGACACGCGACCGCGGGTCAGGCCAGGTTGACAGCGGCTCGTGAGGTACCCCGTCGCAGGCTCACGGCGACGGCGAGCGGCCAGCCGATCTGAATCGCGGAACTCACCCGTTCGGCCAGCCCGAGGCTGCCGCCGTCCTGGGTCTCGACGACGGTCCAGGCGAGCAGGATCAGAAACCCCACGAACACGACGGCCGAGACACGAGCGCTCACGAAGATCGAGGCAGAGGCACGTCTCTGGGCCGCCAGCGCCGGCCACAGCGTGATGGCTGCGGCACCGATGCAGGTGAACACCAGATGCGGTGCGCTGCTCCCGGTTGCCGGTTGCGGGCTCGCTGCGATGCCGATCGCGGCCAGCCCAGCGACGACCAGACCAACCCGAGCCCGAAGAGTCAGGACGGGCATGCCCGCGGCGGTCGCGAGATGGCACACTCCGATCACGTACACGGCGCCGGTGACGATCCAGCGATCCGTCGCTCCGTAACCAGCCAGCACACTCACTGTCTGCCGCACCGGGCTGTACGACGCCGGTTGCACCGCGTCGCCGATCAGCCATGCAATCGTGAGCAACGCCGGCGACAGAGCGGCGCACACAGTCACCCACGCGGCCACCGGTCGATCCGCGCTCAGCCAGCGAGACACCGCTTTTGCCGCGGCGGCCCGGCGAGCTCGAGACGCCTTGTTGGGAGTGACCGACACGTGGCTGTACGGGGCGTTCCACTCCGCGGCAGTCATAGCGTCGCCCGCAGCATGCCGACGT
>JAVHVN010000118.1:0-5969 GCA_032160545.1 Pseudonocardiales bacterium
CAGGTCGTCCTCTCCGATTCCCGCCTCGGGGGAAACTCCCACGGTGAGCGCGCAGTCGAGCTGTTGTTCGACCATCCGGACTGGGTGCTGCTCAACCAACAGGGGAATCCGGCGAATCCTGGCGCGCACGAGAGCTCGACGGCGGTCGAGATCCTGCGGGACTTCGGCGACGAGCTGCCGGATGTTCTGGTGGCGGGGGTCGGCACCGGGGGCCACCTGACCGGAGTGGGGCGCGCGTTGCGGCTGCGCCGTCCGGACCTTCGCATCGTCGCGGTAGTCCCTCCCGGCTGTTCCCTGAAGGCGAATCGGTTCCAACCGCACGGGATCCAGGGGCTCGCAGTCGGCCTCGTTCCCGACGTCCTCGACGTCGGACTCATCGACGAAGAGGTCGAGGTCGACGTCGATGAAGCCCGCCAGATGCTGCGCACCCTGCTGCGGGTCGAAGGCCTGGGCGTCGGCCTGTCGTCGGCGGCCAACGTCGCGGCCGCGTACGCCTACGCTTCGCGCATGGCGCGCGGCTGCCGAGTCCTCACCTTTGCCTACGACGGCGCCGCTGATTACCTCGATCTTCTGGATGACTGAGCGGGCGGACGGAGGGCAACCATGGCGATCCCCGGGCAGCGCAGCACTGCGGCGCCGTCGCCGGAATCGGCGGAAACCGATCTGTTCAGCGTCGATGCGTTCATGCGGACGTTCGACGCTCGCGTCGTCGACGTGGATCCCGAGGCTCGCTGCGTCGCATTGAACCGGACCGCGTTCTATCCGGGCGGTGGCGGGCAGCCCTACGACATCGGCTCGCTGAGCTGGGGGGCTGAATCCGGTTCCGTGCAGAAGGTCGCGCGGCGCGACGGGCGCATCTGGCACTGGCTCGACGCCGGGGAACTTCCGCAGCCCGGAGCCGAGATCTTCGGCGAGCTCGACTGGCAGCGCCGGCACCTGCTCATGCGTACGCATACCGCCCTGCACATTCTCTGTGGCGTCATCTGGCGGGAGTTCCAGATACCGGTTACCGGCGGAAACATGGAGCCGGGCGCGGGTCGGCTGGACTTCCCCTTCGAGTCGATGTCCGCCGAACTCGGGCAGCGGGTCGAGAGCCGGATCAACGAGGAGATCGCGAGGGCGCGTGACATCCTGGTTCAGTTTCTCGCCCGATCGGACGCCGACCTCGACCCGGCCCTCATCCGGACCGCGGCGAACCTGATCCCGCAGGAGATCGACCCGCTTCGCGTGATCGACATCGTCGGCCTCGACCGTCAGGCTGACGGGGGGACGCACGTGGCAAGCACCGCGGATGTCGGAGCGGTGCGGGTGGTCGGCACCGAGTCCAAGGGCAAGGGCAACAAGCGGATCCGAATCGCGGTGTTCGATCCGGGAGAGCAGCCAGCCTGACGAGCGGTGCGTTCGGCCGCGGTGGGTCAGGTGGCCGGGTAGCCCAGGTCGGCGAGGCCGAGCCCGAGCCGCGCGAGCAGCCGGCGTACGAGGGGCAGGGAGACTCCGACCACGTTGTGCGGGTCCCCGTCGATCGCTTCGACGAACCAGCCGCCGAGGCCGTCGATGGTGAACGCGCCGGCCACGCGGGCCGGCTCGCCCGTCGAGCAGTAGAGCCGGATCTCGGTCTCGGAGACCTCCGCGAAACGCACGGTCGTCGCCGCCGTCTCGGCCGCCTCGGCAGTGACCGCGCCGCCGCGCACGCGCAGCAGGCAGTGCCCGGTGTACAGCACGCCGGTCTTCCCTCGCATTGCGCGCCACCGTTCGACGGCCGCGTCGACGGTGCCCGGCTTCCCGAGAGCGTCGCCGTCGAACTCGAGCATCGAGTCGCACCCGAGCACGACGGCGTCGCCGGGGGTGCCGCGAGCGACCGCATGCGCCTTCGCGAGCGCCAGGGCCGCGGTCAGCTCGCCGATGCCGACGCCCGGCAGCGACCCCGACAGTGCATCCTCGTCGACGCCGCTCACCACGACCTCGGCAGCGATACCGGCGCGGCTGAGCGTCGACAACCGCGCCGGCGAGGCCGACGCGAGGACGAACCGGATCACAGGCCCATGGACTTGCTGATGACGCCCTTCATGATCTCGGTCGAACCGCCGTAGATGCGCGTGACGCGAGCGTCGGCGTAGCGGCGGGAGATCGGGTACTCGGTCATGTAGCCGTAGCCGCCGTGCAGCTGCAGGCAGCGGTCGATGACGCGCGCCTGCAGCTCGGTGCACCACCACTTGGCCTTCGCGGCGTCAGCGGCCGACAGCTCACCGGCGTTGAGCAGGTCGACACAGCGGTCGACGAACGTCTGGGCGATGTCGATCTCGGTCGAGATCTCGGCGAGCACGTACTTGGTGTTCTGGAACGACGAGATGGTCGTGCCGAAGGCTTTTCGGTCCTGGACGTAGCGCATGGTCTCGCCGAAAGCGGCGCGTGCCTCGGCGTAGCCGCTGACGGCGATCGACATGCGCTCCTGGGGCAGCTTCTGAGTCAGCATCGCGAAGCCGTCGCCCTCGTCACCGAGCCGGTTCGCGACCGGGACACGGACATCGGTGAACGACAGCTCCGCGGTGTCCTGCGAGTGCAGGCCGAGCTTCTCGAGATTGCGGCCCCGATCGAAGCCGGCCATCCCGCGCTCGAGGATGAGCAGCGACATGCCCTTGTGCCGGTCCTCGCCGGTGCGCACGGCGGTGATGACGAGATCGGCGTTGATGCCGTTGGTGATGAACGTCTTCGAGCCGTTGACGAGGTAATTGTCGCCGTCGCGCTTCGCACTGGTACGGATGCCGGCGAGATCCGACCCGGCGCCGGGCTCGGTCATGGCGACGGCCGTGATGAGCTCGCCGCTGGCGATGCCCGGCAGCCAGTGCTGCTTCTGCTCGTCGGTGCAGAACGACAGGAAGTAGGGCAGGCAGGTGTCGTTGTGCAAGCTGAGGCCCAGCCCCGCCGCAGTGACCCCGGCAAGCGCGACCTGTTCGTCGAGCGCCTGGTTGAAGCGGAAGTCCTGGACGCCGCCGCCGCCGTACTCCTCGGGTACCGCCATGCCTAGAAAGCCGCTCTTGCCGGCTTCGGCGAAGATCTCGCGCGGCGTGATGCCGGCGCGCTCCCACTCCAGGTAGTTCGGGACCAGTTCCTGGTCGGCGAACGCCCGGAACGACTCGGCGAAGGCCTCATGCTCCGGCTCGAAGTGCTTGCGTTGCATGGTGTCTCCCCGTGCCGTCGCGTCTGGTCTCCCCAGTCTGCCCGGACGGCCGCGAGGTACGCACGCGACCTCAGCCGGCGCGAGCTGCAGCATCGCAGGCGGGCGGCGGTCTCCCGCATCCGAGCAAGGAAACCGGAGCGCGGTTCGGGGGTGCCGCGCTCCGGTCCGGGCCCATCCTGTCGGACCTCGGTGCACGCGCAACTCGGGCGCGGCGGCCGGGCGATAGCGTGCCTCCCATGAGCGCACCGCCCGTCGGCGTCATCGGCGGCTCCGGCTTCTACGCCCTCCTCGACGGCGCGCGGGAGCAAGTGGTCAAAACGCCCTACGGGGCGGCTAGCGCTCCGGTCACCCTCGGGACGCTCGCGGGGCGCGAGATCGCATTCGTCCCGCGCCACGGGGCGCACCACCGGTTCCCGCCGCATCTCGTGCCCTACCGCGCCAACCTCTGGGCGTTGCGCTCCCTGGGCGTCCGGCAGGTGCTGTCGCTGTCGGCCGTCGGATCGCTGACCCCGGCCCTGCCGCAGGGCGCCCTCGTGGTCCCGGACCAGATCGCGGACCGGACCCACGGGCGGGCGCACACCTACTACGACGGTTCGTTCGAGGGCGTCGGGCACGCCACCTTCGCCGATCCGTACTGCCCCGGGCTGCGCGGCGCCGCGGTCGGCACTCAGCTCGCCGGCGGCACGAGCGGCACGCTCCTGGTCGTCAACGGCCCGCGCTTCTCCTCCCGCGCCGAGTCGCTGGAATTCCAGGCGCGCGGCTGGTCGATCATCGGCATGACCGCGATGCCCGAGGCCGGCCTCGCGCGCGAACTGGCGCTCTGCTACGCCACGCTCGCGCTCGTCACCGATCTCGACGCCGGTGTCGAGGCGGGCGAGGGCGTCACCCATGCCGAGGTGCTCGAGACGTTCGCGGCGAACCTGCCGCGGTTGCGTGAGCTGCTCGTCGGCACCGTCGCGGCCATGCCGGCCGACCAGCGTTCGAGCCCCTGCACCTGCAGTGACCTGTCGGGGACCCCCGACGGGTTCGTGCTGCCCTAGCCCGAGGAGATCCGTGCCGCCCCTACGTCTCGAGCACGACGGCCCACTCGCGATCATCACGTTCGACAGCCCGCCGTTGAACCTGTTCGACGCGGCGATGATGGCGGCGCTCGACGACGCGGTCACCTCGGTATCGGGATCGGACGCGCGAGCGCTGCTGGTGCGGGCAGAAGGACGTGCCGTGTCGGCGGGCGTCGACGTGCACCTCTTCGCGACGCTCGACGCCGAGTCGGCCGCTTCGCTGTGGCGCGACTGGTTCACGACCCTGCATCGTCTCGAGGAGCTGAGGATCCCGACCGTGTTCGCGGCCCATGCGCTCTGCCTGACCGCCGCCTTCGAGATCAGCCTCGCGTGCGACCTGCTGCTCGCCGCGGAGTCGGCGCGGTTCGGCCTGGTGGAGCGCGTCGTCGGCCTCACGCCGTCGATGGGCGGACCGCAGCGGCTCGCCGAGCGCGCGGGGCCGGCGCGGGCGCGCGAGCTGGTCTACACCGGTGAACTCGTCGACGCCGCCACCCTCGAACGCTGGAACGTCGTCAATCGGGTGCTGCCGAACGAGGGTTTCGATGCGGCCGCGCGTGCGTTCGCCATGTCGCTGGCGAACGGACCGACTTTGGCCCACGCCGCGACGAAGGCGATCATCCGCGAGCAGATCGAGGTCGGCACGGGCGCCGCGGACGAGATAACGCCCGAGGTCAGCGGGCGGCTGTTCGGCACCGACGACCTGCGGGACGGGGTGGCGTCCTTCCTGCGTGACGGCCCGGGCAACGCGACGTTCGCGGGCCGTTGAGCCGTCCTCGTCCCGCTTCCGCCGGTTCGACAGAGCCGCCGAGCCGGCGAGGCGGCTCAGGCGTGGGTCAGCGCACGGCGGCGCGCCACGCTCCGACGCCGGTCAGCCACGGCCGGCGGTGCTGGCCGGCCGGATCGTTCCAGCGGCCCCGGGCACGGGGCGCGGGCTCGTCCGAATTGCCACCACCTGCGGCAGCGACGACGGCGGTGAGCACGGCCAGCTCTTCTGCCGTGGGCTGCCCGCGGACGATGCGCAGCTGCGGGCGGGGGGGCGGTACCTCAGACATGGGAGCTCCCGTGCGCAACGGGGTTCGTCGGGGTCTTCACAGCGGGATGTTCCCGTGCTTCTTCGGCGGCAGTGCCTGCCGCTTGTTGCGCAACATCCGCAGCGACTTCACGACGTAGGCGCGCGTGTGCGAGGGCAGGATCACCGCGTCGACATAGCCGCGCTCGGCGGCGACGTACGGGTTGACCAGGGTGTCCTCGTACTCCTGGACGACCTGCGCGCGCACCGCCTCGGGGTCGTCGGCCGACGCGATGCGCTTGCGATGCAGGATGTTGGCCGCGCCCTGCGCGCCCATCACGGCGATCTGAGCCGTCGGCCAGGCCACGTTGATGTCGGCTCCGAGGTGCTTGGAGCCCATGACGTCGTATGCCCCGCCGAACGCCTTGCGGGTGATGACCGTGATCTTCGGGACGGTCGCCTCGGCATACGCATAGATGAGCTTGGCGCCGCGCCGGATGATGCCCTGGTGCTCCTGACCGACACCCGGCAGGAAGCCGGGCACGTCGACGAGGGTCAGCACCGGGATGTTGAAGGCGTCGCAAGTGCGGACGAACCGCGCGGCCTTCTCGGACGCGTCGATGTCGAGGCATCCGGCGAAGTGCATCGGCTGGTTCGCGACGACGCCGACCGGATGGCCCTCGACCCGGCCGAAGCCCACCACGATGTTCTGCGCGAACAG
>JAVHVN010000165.1:0-20908 GCA_032160545.1 Pseudonocardiales bacterium
CTCTCGCAGCCGCCGGCAGCGCCGCCACCCGCACCGGTACCCGCACCGGCGGCCCCGTCGACGAGCTCGCTGGACCTCTCCTCGGAACCCGCACCGTCCGCCCCGTCCCCGGCAGCGCCGTCAGCGCCATCAGCACCGTCGCCGGCAACTCGGCCCGCCGCCGGCCCGACCCGTGCGAGACCAGAGCCGGTGCGCGTCCCCCCTACCGGACGGGCGGTGCTCGCCGAACGGGCCCCTACCGTGACGCTCACGCGAGTACAGAGCGGCATCGGCACGCTCACCATCGAGGCGGCCTGCTCGGCGGAGGTCGGCGAGCTCCGGCTGGGGGCCGCCTACCGGCTCACATCCGGGCTCACGAGCGTCCTGGACAGTGGACCCGGCAATCGGTTCGCCCCGCCGCACAGCCCGTACCCTGTGCTCGTCGCCGGTCGGGAGCGCTACGAACGTCTCGCTCTCGACTTGAGGCACATCCGCGAGCTGGACCGGCTCGCCGTCTTTGCGTTCGCAGAGAACCGCGAACCCTTGCAGTGGGGCGGCACGCTCGTCGTCACCACGCACTCCGGCGCCCGGATCGAGGCGGCCCTCGACGGGTTGTCCGGAGCTGTCGCGATGCTGCTGACCGGCTTCCAGGTGAACGGCGAGTTGACCGTGCGCAACGAGCACGAGTCAGGTTTCCCCACCGTCCGCGAGGCGACTCGCGCTTTCGGCTATGACGCGATCAGCTGGCTCGATGACCGCACACCGGTCGAGTAGGCACCGATTCGCCCGATCCGCTCCACGCTCAGCTTCCATCGGTTAACGTGGCGCGACGTCCGCACGGGGGTGGGGCACATGCGACATTTCGGCTTTCTTACCAACGCCGACCGCGACCGGCTGTTCCTGCGGGCGCCCGAACCCTTCGATCGCGACTGCGAGCCGACCACGCTCGCCGTCGCGCTCGGCGCGACGCTGTACTGCCCGGGCACGCGTCCGGCTCTTGCTGCGGACCTCGCACGCCGCAGCGCCGAGGGCGTCGTCAGCTTCGTCGTCTGTCTCGAGGACGCCGTGGCCGACGGCGACCTTCCCGCCGCCGAGCGCAACGCGGTCGAGCAGCTGCGGTCGTACGCCGCCACCCTCGCCGACTCGGGGTCGGCGGGCGACCCGCCGATGATCTTCGTGCGGGTACGCACGGCCACGCAGATCCCGATGCTGCTGAACGAGCTCGGCGACGCCGCGAGCGTCGTGTCCGGGTTCGTCCTGCCGAAGTTCACCGAGGAGTCCGGCCCCGAACTGCTCGACGCGGTGATGACGGCGGCAGATCACCTGCACCGACGACTGTTCGCCATGCCGGTGCTCGAGTCGCCGGAGCTGATCCACGCCGAGACGCGCGTCGAGTCGTTGCTCGCCGTGCGTGGGCTGCTCGACAAGCACCGCGAGGTGGTTCTTGCGGTGCGGGTCGGCGCGACCGACCTCGCGTCCGCGTACGGCCTGCGCCGCTCGCGAGACCTGACGACCTACGACGTGCGGCTGATCGCCGACATCATCGGCGACATCGTGAACGTGTTCGGGCGGGTCGACGGCGGCTACGTCGTCACCGGACCGGTCTGGGAGTACTACGCGCCGTCCGAGCGCTTGTTCAAGCCGATACTGCGCGAGTCGCCGTTCGTCGAGCACGACGAGCGGCGGCTGCGTCTGCGACTGATCGCGAACGATCTCGACGGTCTGATCCGCGAGGTCACGCTCGATCGCGCCAACGGGCTGACCGGCAAGTCGGTGATCCACCCGAGCCACGTGACCGCGGTGCACGCGCTGTCCGTGGTCAGCGCAGAGGAGTACGCCGACGCGACTGCGATCCTGACGGCCGGCTGCACCGGTGGCGCCGCGGCGTCCGCGTACGGCAACAAGATGAACGAGAGCAAGCCGCACACCGCGTGGGCCGGGCGCACGGCCCTGCGGGCCGGCGTCTTCGGAGTCGCCCGCGAGGACGTGTCGTTCGTCGACCTGCTGGGCGCCGGGCTCGAACGGTGACGCTGTCGCGCTGGGCGCACGAGCACCTCGGGATCGAGCTCGCTCCTACTTCCGGCGAACCCGTCACGGACCTCGTGGGCGTCGCGCTGAGGCGCAATCCCCGCCGGGTGCACCTGCTCGTCTCGACCGTGCTCGGCAAGCACCTGCCGGCCGATCCGTCCGTCGTGCACGCCGCCGCGACCCGTCTCGGTGAGCGGGTCAGTGCAACCCTCGGCGAAGCGGCCGGCGCCGCGACCGTCCTCGGCTATGCCGAGACCGCGACCGGACTCGGTCACGGCGTCGCCGAGGCGCTCGGCACGCCGTACCTCCACTCCACCCGCCAGGCCGTACCGGGGGTCGCGGCATACGGGGCCTTCGAGGAGGAGCACAGCCACGCGACGAGCCACCTGCTGCTGCCCGAGGACCCAGCACTGCTCGACAACGCCGGCCCCATCGTCCTCGTCGACGACGAGCTCTCGACCGGGCGGACGGCCCTGAACACGGTCCGTGCCCTGCAGGCGCGGGTGCCGCGTGAGCGCTACGTCATCGCGGCGCTGGTCGACGTCCGCGCCCCCGCGTCGCTGGCCGCAACGGTGCTCGCCGCAGAACGGCTCGGCACGCGCATCGACGTCGTCGCCCTGGGCGCCGGCCACGTCGCGCTGCCCAACGGCCTGGCCGAGCGTGCCGCCGCCCTCGTCGCGCAGCCGCCCGTGACGAGCACCGGTTCGGGCACCGCCGCCCGCACGCTGTCGCCCTGGCCGCGCGGCGTTCGCGAGAGCGGGCGGCACGGCTTCGGCCCCGACGACGTGTGCGCGGCGCGTGCCGCGGCAGCGGGCTGCGCCGCGGCGCTGGCCGACGGCCTGGCCGGCCCGCGGGTGCTCGTACTGGGAAGCGAGGAACTGATGTACGCGCCGCAGCTCATCGCGCTCCAACTGCAGGCGTGCAACGGCGACCTGGTCGTTCGGTCGTCGTCCACGACCCGATCGCCGGCCGTCGCGATCGACGTGCCCGGGTACCCGATCCGCACCGTGATCGCGTTCGACAGCAGCGCTGCCGCCGGTGCCGCCGGTGCCACGGACAGCGGCATTCGCTTCGCGTACAACGTGGCGCCGGTGTCCGGCGCCGATCCGGCCACCGACATCGTCCTCGTGGTCGACGAGGCGGCCGCGACCCCCCGGCTCACCGGGCCGTCCGGAGCGGTGACCCGGTTGGCCGCCGTGTGCGAGCGCCTGCATGTCGTCGTCGTGCCGACGTACCTGCCGCAACCCGCGCTGGTGGCGCCGTGACGATCGCGCCGACCCTGCCGGAACCGCTGTTCGGGCCCTCGTTCGGCAGCTACCGCGCCGACGAGGTGAGCTGGCTGCTGACCGACCTATCGGCACACCGGCTCGAGGCGCCGACGCAGGAGCGCGAGCGCGCCGTGCAGTCCGGCACGGCTCACTATGCCGAGTCGCTTCCGGTCGAGTACCAACCCGGCGCCGAGTACCAGCGGCTGTTCGCCGAAGCTCTGGAACGCTCCGCGCGTCGGGTCGCGGTGGCGGTCGGCACGGTCACCGAACTGGTGCTCGCCGAGCGCGGGCGCGAGGTCGCGCTCGCATCGCTCGCGCGGGCCGGCACGCCGATCGGCATCGTGATGCGGCGCTGGGCGCAACGCGTGCACGGGACCGAGCTGCCGCACTACGCGGTCAGCATCGTCCGCGGTCGCGGGATCGACACCGTCGCCCTCGACTACCTCGCCCGCCGGCACGACCCCCGCCACGTCGTCTTCGTCGACGGCTGGACGGGCAAGGGTGCCATCGCCCGCGAGCTCGACGCCGCCATCGAGATCGCGAACGCCGTCGACCGCGAACCGTTCTCGTCCGCGCTCGCCGTGCTCGCCGACCCCGGTCATTGCGTCTCGGTCTACGGCACGCGTGACGACTTTCTCATCCCCTCCGCATGCCTGAATTCGACCGTGTCCGGTTTGGTCTCGCGCACCGTGCTGAACGACTCGCTGATCAAGCCCGGGCAGTTTCACGGCGCGAAGTTCTACGCCGACCTGCGCTCCGCGGACGTGTCCGGCCGCTTCCTGGACGCGGTGAGCGACCACTTCGGGGACAGTTCCGTCGCGGACGACGTCGAGCGCGAGCTGCGCACGATCCGCCGTTCGCAGCGCACGCCGACCTGGAGCGGATGGCGCGAGGTCGAGGGGATCGCGACCGCCTACGGCATCCGCAGCCTGAATCTGGTCAAACCGGGGGTGGGCGAGACGACCCGCGTGCTGCTGCGCCGCGTGCCGTGGCGGGTGCTGGTGCGTGCCGGCGCCGAGCGGGACGTCGCGCACGTAATGCTGCTCGCCGAAGAGCGCGGGGTACCTGTTGAGCGGGTCGACGGCCTCTCCTACAGCTGCGTCGGCCTGATCCGCCCGGAGCCCGCGTGAGCGTGCTCGTCGCATGCGACCTCGACCAGACGCTCCTCCACTCCGCGCGAGCGATCGCCGAGCACGGCGGTGCTGGTGCGCAGCTGCTCTGCGTCGAAGAACTCGCCGGAGAGCAGCAGTCGTTCATGACCGTGGCGGCTGCGGCGGCACTGGTCGAGCTCGCCGAAGTCGCCGAGGTGGTCCCCGTGACGACCCGATCGCTCGAGCAACTGCGCCGGGTCCGGCTGCCGTGGCGGCCTCGCTTCGAGGTCGCCGCCAACGGCGGCCTGATCGTCGTCGACGGCGTCGTCGACGAGGCGTGGTCACGCACGCTCGCCATGCGGCTGCGCGGGTGTGCGCGGCCCGACGAGGTGCAGCGGCACGCCGACGGGGTCGCCACGGCACGGTGGCTGGGCTCGGTACGAACGGTGCACGACCTGTTCTGCTACGGGCTGGTCGAGCGCACAGGGATGCCCGCAGGCGCGCTCGAGGCCGAACGCGCCTGGGCCGCCGACCGGGGCTGGCGGGTGTCGTTGCAGGGCCGAAAGCTGTATTGGGTTCCGGCGCCGCTCGAGAAGGCCGCTGCGGCGCGGGAGATCTGGCGCAGGACGGGCGCGACCACGCTGCTCGCCGCCGGGGACGCGCTGCTCGATGCGGATCTGCTGCTCGCGGCGGATGCGGCCATCCGCCCGGCACACGGCGAACTCGCCGCGGTCGGCTGGCAGGCGCCGAACGTCACGGTCACCGACGCGACGGGGGTGATCGCCGGTGAGCAGATCGCCGAGTGGCTGCTGCGCTCAGCCGCGCGCGTCGCGCCGGCGCCTGCGGCGACGGCGAAGTAGCACCAGCGCCGCGACCACGGCGATCGGAGCCCAGCTCGGCCGCCGCGCCGCGGGGCGCGAGGGCAGCAGGCTCGTCGTCTGCGGCTCGCCGACCTGCTCCTTGACCTCGGTGACGTCGAAGCTCGATTCACCTCGGTCGGCGGGCGCGGGGGCACCGCTTCCCGATGCGGGCTGGGCGGGGTCGCCGCCGGCAGCATCGTCGTCTGCTGGGCCCGAGCCGGACCGGGCCGGTCCTGTGCCGGCGAACGCGCCGCCTGCAGTGGCCGCGCCGGTCTCCCCACCGTGCGACAGGCCCGCGCCGGTGTCGGTGTCGGCGTTGGTCTCGTCCGCTTCGACGGTCGGTGCGGAGTAGCCCGGCGTCTCGGCGACGACCTCGAGCGCGACGGTGGCTTCGTCGTCCGGTGCCTCGGGCTCAGCCGCACCGTTGCCGGCGCCGTCGGCGCCGTCGGCGCCGACCGGCAGGACCGTGGTCGGCTGCTCGGCGGCCGCCGTCGCGGTCCCCGGCGGAGGCATCCAGTAGCCCGCGGCCTTGTCGGGCGCGGCGGGTGCGCTGGTCGCGTGGGAATCCGGCAGCTCGGTGTCGCCGGTGTCGCCGGTGTCATGCGGATCCTGTGGGTCACGGGGCCGCTCGATGTCCGCAAGGTCGGCAGGGAAGCCCGCGCCAGGCTGCGCGAGAGCGGCAGGCGGCGCCTGCTTGCCGTTGCCGCGCGGGGGCGCGGCGTGCCGCGGCGCGGGCTTGCCCACCTGTTTCTGGGCCGGCTTGCCGCGGCTGGGCTTGACGCCGGGGCGGGGCTTGCTCGCCCCGGCGCTCTGCGGCGCCGACGCATCACGAGCCGGTGCGTCGTTCGCCGGTGCGTCGTTCGCCGGCTCGTCGTTCGCCGGCTCGTCGGCCGGCGGCGCGGCGTTCGAGGGTGGCTCCTGGCTCATGCGTTCCGCTCCCCGTGTGCTGCTGATCGCGTGCCGGCTACGCGCGGCGGCACGGTGGGTGACCACGCTAGTGGTCGGTCAGCGCCGCGCGCCGCCCGGGATCGGCGGCGCCCATGCTGGTCAACCCTCGATCGCGACGATGCCGGTGCGGTGGCGTGCCGCGAGCTGCGGGTAGTACGTCGGATTCACCTGTACCCACATCGCCGCCGCGGTTCCCTCGAGCGGACGTTTCACGACCGCGGGGCTCCCCGCGGCGAGGACGCCCGGTGGGATCACCGCACCTGCCGCGACCAGCGAGTGCGCCGCGACCAGCGACCGCGCGCCGATGCGGGCGCCGTCGAGGACGGTGCACCCGTTGCCGACCAAGGCTTCCTCCTCGACCACCGCACCGTGGATGAGGCACTGGTGGGCGATGGTGGCCCCGGCACCGATCTCGGTGGTGACCTCGGGCGGGCAATGGATCACCGAACCGTCCTGCACGTTGGCGTTGCGCCGCACGATGATCGGGCCGTCGTCCCCCCGCAGTACGGCGCCGTACCAGACCGACGCGCCGCTCTCGATCGTCACGTCGCCGATGACGGTCGCGGTGGCCGCCACGAAGGCGTCCTCGGCGATGGAGGGTCGTTTGCCCTCGTACTCGAACAGGAACATTCGTGGCCTCCGCTCACGACGGGGGCCGCGCGGAAAGTTCCGCGCAGCCTCGGGCGGCGTTCCATTCCGCGTCGATGCGTTGCTTCTCGGGTCCGGACGCGGGTACGGGGACCCCGCGGTCGTCGGTGTGAGCCGCCGCGAAACGGTCGGCGACCACCTTGCCGCCGCGGAATGTCAGGGTCAGCACGCCGTTGTCCGGAGAGTCGTCGCCGGCGCCCTTGAACCACAGGTAGCTGCCCAGGCCGTATGCGACGTACGTCCCGTTGGCGCCCCAGCCGGCACCCTGCAGGACGTGGGCGTGCGTGCCGACGACGGCAGCGGCGCCCGCGTGCCCCAGCTCGTCGGCGAGGGTGTGCTGGTCGTCGTTGGGGCAGACCTGGTGCTCCGTGCCCCAGTGCAGGTAGACGACGACCACGTAGCCCGCGGCCTTGGCCGCGCGCACGGCGCTGAGCAATTGCGAGGAGAAGGCGTTCGCCACGCCGGGCTTGCCGGGCCCGGCGCTGAAGAGGCGCAGCGTGGTCTCGTCGTTCACCTGGTCCGCGGCGAAGATGGCAAGCTTCACGCCGTTGACGGTGCGCGTGTACGGGGCGAATGCCTGCGCGGCGTCCGCGCCGACCCCGATCACCGGGAAGCCGCTCGACTTGATCGCAGCGAGAGTGTCGTTGAGTCCGGCCGAGCCGTAGTCCGCAGCGTGGTTGTTCGCCATGGTCGCTACGTCGATGCCGGCGTCCTTCAACGCGGTCAGCGCCGACGGCGGCGCGCGGAACGTGAAGGCCTTGTCCTGGGGCTGGCCTCCCGTCGTGATCGCGGTCTCGAGGTTGACCATCGTGACGTCGGCCTGGCGCAGGCCGGGAGCGGCCTCGGCGAACACCGTCGCGGGGTCGGCCGCGAGCCGCAGGCCGACCCGGTCCATGAAGTGCACGTCACCGGCGAACGAGATCGTGATCTCACCGGAGGGCCGGGCCGGTGACGCCGGCTTCGCGGGTGCCGGCATCGCGGTGCTCGCACGGGTACCCGGCTGCGAGGTGGTCGGCGCGCTCGCTCTGGGACGCCCGGTCACCGCGGCGCCCGTGCACGCCGCCGCGGACAGCACCGCGACGACCGTGGCGGCAGCGGCCGTCAGCCGCGCGGCCCGGCGGATACGTGGTCGGTGGGACGAGGTCACCGCACTAGCATTCCGGAGGGTCCGGTTGAACGTCCGGGCAGCCCGTCCCCTGTTGTCGAGGAGTCCTTGTGTCTGCCACCGCTGCGCCTGCCGACGCCACCCGTACCGTCCGGGTCCCGGCCGGTGCGACGGCCTTCGACGCGCTGCGCGAGGCGGGTGTCGACGTCAACGACCCGCAGAGCGTGGTGGTCGTGCGTGACCCCGAGGCTGTGCTGCGCGACCTCGAGTGGGCGCCGTCGGTCGACACCGACGTGGAGCTGGTCCCGGGGACGTCGCCGGCGGGCCTCGCCGTACTGCGCCACTCGACCGCGCACGTTCTCGCGCAGGCGGTGCAGGACCTCTACCCGGGCACCCTGCTCGGCATCGGGCCACCCATCGAGGACGGCTTCTACTACGACTTCCTGCCCGAGCGCCCGTTCACGCCCGAAGACCTCGCGGCGATCGAGAAGCGCATGGGCGAGATCGTCAAGGCCGGCCAGCGCTTCCACCGCCGCCCGATCGACGACGGCGAGGCGCGGGCCGAACTCGCCCACGAGCGCTTCAAGCTGGAACTGATCGGCCTCAAATCGAGCGCGACCGGCGAGGAGGCGACCGAGGTCGGCTCGGGCGGCCTGACGATGTACGACAACCTGGACGCCAAGACCGGCGACCGGATCTGGACGGACCTGTGCCGTGGTCCGCACCTGCCCAGCACCCGCCGAATCCCGGCGTTCACGCTGACCCGGGCCGCCGCCGCGTACTGGCGGGGGAGTGAGAAGAACCCGCAGCTGCAGCGCATCTACGGCACCGCGTGGGCGTCCCGCGACGACCTGAAGGCTTATCTCAGCCGGCTCGAGGAGGCCGCCAAGCGCGACCATCGCAAGCTCGGCATCGAGCTTGACCTCTTCAGCTTTCCCGACGAACTCGGTTCCGGCCTCGCCGTCTTCCACCCGAAGGGCGGGATCCTGCGCCGCGAGCTGGAGAACTACGTCCGCCAGCGGCACATCGACGAGGGTTTCGACTTCGTCAGCACCCCGCACATCAGCAAGGACGGCCTGTTCTACACCTCCGGCCACCTGCCGTACTACGCCGACACGATGTTCCCCCCGATGGAGCTCGAGAACGCCGAGTACCGGCTCAAGGCAATGAACTGCCCCATGCACAACCTGATCTACCGATCCCGGGGTCGGTCGTACCGGGAGCTGCCGCTGCGACTGTTCGAGCTCGGCAGCGTCTACCGGTTCGAGAAGTCCGGCGTGGTGCACGGCCTGACCCGGGTGCGCGGCCTGACGATGGACGACTCGCACAGCTACTGCACTCCGGAGCAGGCGCCGGGTGAGATCAGAAAGCTGCTGGAATTCCTGCTCGGCCTGTTGCGCGACTTCGGACTGGACGACTTCTATCTGGAGCTTTCCACCCGCGACGAGACGTCGGACAAGTTCATCGGCTCGGACGAGGACTGGGCGCAGGCGACCGCGGTTCTCGAGGAGGTGGCGCGCGCGTCCGGCCTCGAGTTGGTGCCCGATCCGGGCGGTGCCGCCTATTACGGTCCCAAGATCTCGGTGCAGGCGCGGGATGCCATCGGGCGGACCTGGCAGATGTCGACCGTACAGCTCGACTTCAACCAGCCGGCCCGCTTCGGACTGGAGTACCAGGCCGCCGACGGAAGCCGCCAGCAGCCGGTCATGATCCACTCGGCGAAGTTCGGCTCGATCGAGCGGTTCATCGGCGTGCTCACCGAGCACTACGCCGGTGCATTCCCGGCATGGCTCTCGCCGGTGCAGGTGATCGCGATCCCGATCAGCAGCGACCAGGTCGACTACCTCGGCGAAGTCGCCACCCAGCTGCGGGCGCGCGGCATCCGCGTCGAGGTCGACGACTCGGACGACCGCATGCAGAAGAAGATCCGCACGGCGCAGAAGGCCAAGGTGCCCTTCATGCTGATCGCCGGTGCGCAGGACGCCGAGGTGGGCGCAGTCTCCTTCCGCTACCGCGACGGCAGCCAGCGCAACGGCATCCCGATCGCGCAGGCCGTCGATGAGATCGCCGACGTCGTCGCTCGCCGCTCCAACGCCTCGCCGTCCGCGGAGCTCTACGCGTGAGCGAACCGTCCACCGAACCGGCCGGCGACTTCGCCGGCGAGCCGGACGCGTTCGGCCGGCTCTGGACGCCGCACCGCATGGCCTACATCACGGGCGAGGGCAAGCCGTCGCACGACGAGGCGGGCGACGAGTGCCCGTTCTGTGCCGCGCCGGCGCGCTCCGACGAGGACGGCCTGATCGTCGCGCGAGGCGAACTGGTGTACGCGGTGCTCAACCTCTACCCGTACAACTCCGGGCACCTGATGCTCGTCCCGTACCGGCACGTCGCCGACTACCCCGATCTCACCGACGCCGAGGTCGCGGAGGTCGGCGCGTTCACCCAGCGCGCGATGCGGGCGCTGGGCGCGACCATGGCCCCGCACGGCTTCAACCTCGGCATCAACCAGGGTGGCGTCGCCGGTGCGGGCATCGCGGCGCACCTGCACCAGCACGTCGTGCCGCGCTGGGGCGGTGACACCAACTTCATGCCGATCGTCGCGCAGACGCGCGTGCTGCCGCAGCTGCTCTCGGACGCGCGGCGGGTCCTCGCCGAGGCGTGGGCGGCCGCGTGACGGCGCCGGTCCTGCACCTGCGCGGGGTCTTCCTTCCCGACGAGCAGCAACGCGACGCCTGGGTGCTCGCCGGGCGGCTGACCTTCGACCGTCCGGGGGCCGAGGCGACGACGATCGCGACCGGCGGCTGGGTCATCCCGGGGTACGTCGACGCGCACTGCCACATCGGGCTGTCGCCCACCGGGCACGCGCCTGACCCCGACCAGCAGGCGACGCAGGCCGTCCTCGACCGCGACGCCGGGGCGCTGCTGCTTCGCGACGCCGGCTCGCCGGTCGACAACCGGTCGGTGCAGGCGCGAGAGGACCTGCCGCGCCTGATCCGTGCCGGCCGGCACATCGCCCGTCCGCGTCGCTACATCCGCGACCTCGGCGTCGAGGTGGAGCCCGATCAACTCGTCGCGGAGGTCGAGACGCAGGCGCGTGCGGGCGACGGTTGGGTCAAGCTCGCCGCCGACTGGATCGACCGCGCGGTCGGCGACCTCACGCCGGTGTGGCCCGACGACGTACTCGCCGCCGCGATCGGCCGGGCGCACGAACTCGGTGCGCGGGTCGCGGCGCACGTCTTCGGCGAGGACGCGCTGCCGGGGCTCATCGCGGCGGGTATCGACTCGATCGAGCACGGCACCGGACTCACCGAGGATCTGCTCGGGGACGTCGCGGCGAGGGGCATCGCGGTCGTCCCGACCTTGATCAACATCGACAACAATCCGGCGATCGCTGCCGGCGCGCAGGAGAAGTTCCCGGTGTACGCCGCGCACATGCGGGCGTTGTTCGCGACGTCGCGGGACCGCATCCGCGCGGCGTTCGAGGCCGGCGTGCCGATCTACACCGGTACCGACGCGGGTGGCTCGCTGCCACACGGGCTGATCCAGCACGAGATCCGCGCTCTCGCCGGCGCCGGTATCCCGCTCGCGGCGGTCGTCGCGCAGGCGTCCTGGCGCGCACGCGAGTGGCTGGGCCTGCCCGGCCTGGTCGAAGGCGCACCGGCAGACCTGCTCGTCTTCGACGCCGACCCGCGCCGCGAGCTCGGCGCGGCGCTGCACCCCCAGCGCATCGTGCTGCGAGGCAGGGTGGTCTGATCGGCGCGTTCAGATCAGTCATTCGCGCGATGATGCCCACAATCGTCGCCTAACGGCGCAAACCTAGCTGGCTCCTCCGATAGATTCGTCGGATGTCCTCCGCCTTTGCCGAACAGGTGCGGAGTGACATCCCGCGCCGGTGGTGGGGCTGGGGGGTCGCGGCGAGCGTCTACCTGCTCGCCGTCCTGCACCGCACGTCGCTCGGAGTCGCAGGTCTGCGCGCCGAGAGCAGGTTTCACATCACGCCGGCGCAGCTCGCGGTCTTCGTCTTCGTCCAGCTCGGGGTCTACGCGGCGATGCAGGTGCCGACGGGGCTGCTCGCCGATCGTTACGGGCCCAAGCGCCTGCTGATCGTCGCGTCGACCCTGATGGGCGCGGCACAGCTGCTGTTCGCCGCGGTGCCGTCGTACCCGGCCGCGCTGGCCGCCCGTGCCGTGCTCGGCTGCGGCGACGCACTCACGTTCGTCAGCGTGCTCCGGTTCACCGCCGCGCACTTCCCGCCGCGTCGCTACCCGGTGCTCGTCGCGCTGACGGCTATGTGCGGGACGGTCGGCAACGTCGCCGCGACACTGCCGCTCGCACTCGCATTGCGGTACGTCGGTTGGGGCGCCTCGTTCGCCTCAGCCGGCGTGCTGTCGCTGGTTGTGGCCGGCGGCGTCCTCGTCCTCATGCCCGGCGGCGGCCGGACCGGCGAGCACGAGGCGGTACCGGGCTGGGCCGAGACCCGCAGGCGCATCGGCGCGGCATGGGCGGTGCCGGGCACCCGGCTCGGATTCTGGGTGCACTTCACCGGGATGTCCACCACCACGGCGTTCGCCGTGCTCTGGGGCGGGCCGTACCTGCAGAAGGCGGCCGATTTCTCGCCGACAGGCGCCGGTTCGGTCCTCATGGCGAGCGTGCTCTTCGCAGCACTCGCCACGCCGCTGCTCGGTGCGCTCATCGGCTGGCGCCCGATCGTGCGCGCGCCGCTCGCAGTCGCCATCGGCGCACTCACGGTCGGCGGTTGTCTCGCGCTCGTCCTGGGCATGGGGGACGCCCCGCCCCAGGCATACGTCGCCACGCTCTTCGTGGTGATGGCGCTGGGCGCCCCCATCTCGATGGGGGCGTTCTCGGTGGCCCGCGACTACAACAGCGCGACCACGCTCGGCACCGCGTCCGGGCTGGTGAACGTCGGAGGTTTCAGCGCGACGATCCTGATCGTCCTCGGCATCGGCTGGTCGCTCGATCTGCAGGGTGGCACCGACGCCCACACCCTCCGCTGGGCCGTCGCGGTCGCCGTCGCGGTGCAGGCGGTCGGGACGGTCCGCACTGCGGTCTGGGTGCGGCGCGTCCGGGCGCACGTGCTGCATCGCATGGACCGCGGCCAACCGATCCCCGTGCCGGTGGTCCGCCGGCGATGGGACCTCGCGCCGCCCGCGGCGGCGCTGGATCAGTCCGGCACGCTGCCGTGAGCGGCCGCGGAACCGGTCGGTGGCGACGGGTGCCGTGCTCATCTGGCAGAATGGCGCGTTGAGTACCGGCCGGACGCGGACCCTCTCGCCGCACCGGCCAGTCCATCCGGACGCCCGACCCGAGTTCCCCACCCGGCCCCGGCGCGCCCACCCGCGAACCGAATCTGGAGTACCCAACCTCGTGGCAACGAAGATCAAGCTCATGCGTCTGGGAAAGATGCGCGAGCCGCATTACCGCATTGTCGTGGCCGACGCCCGTACCAAGCGGGACGGCCGCTCCATCGAGACCATCGGCGAGTACCACCCGAAGAGCGACCCGTCGGTCATCAAGGTCGACAGCGATCGCGCTGCGTACTGGCTCGGAGTGGGCGCCCAGCCCACCGAGGCGGTTGCGGCGATCCTGCGCGTCACGGGTGACTGGCAGAAGTTCAAGGGCGAGCCGGCTCCGCCGCAGATGCGCACCCCGGCCCCCAAGCCGGACAAGAACGCACTGTTCGCCGCGGCGCTGGCGGAGGCGTCGGGCGAGCCCGTCACCGAGGCCACGACGGCCACCACGCCGCGGAAGCGGGCTGCGAAGAAGGCCCCGGCGGCCGAGGCTGCCGCCCCCGAGCCTGCTGTCGAAGAGGCTGCTGTCGAAGCGCCCGCTGTCGAAGCGCCTGCTGCCGAATCGCCCGCAGCGCAAGAGTCGCCCGCGGCCGCCGAATCGCCCGAGTCGTCCGAGGCGCCAGCAGCCGAGGCCGGGTCGGACGCGCCGGCGGAGAGCTGACGTGCTCGAGGAGGCCCTCGAGCACCTGATCCGCGGCATCGTCGACCACCCCGACGACGTGCGCGTCGACCTGATCGACAACCGCCGTGGACAGCGCCTCGAGGTGCGAGTGCACCCCGAAGATCTCGGTCGCGTGATCGGCCGAAACGGCCGCACGGCGAAGGCCTTGCGTCAGGTCATCACCGGCGTCGGCGGCAAGGGCATCCGCGTCGACGTCGTCGACGTCGACCGTCGCTGAGCCGGTGAGCGCGGGCGGCATCGCCGAGGGCGGTGAGGACGTCACCGTCGGCCGGGTCGGCGCGCCCCGCGGCGTGCAGGGCGAGGTGTTCGTCCAGCCGTTCACCGACGATCCCCAGACCCGGTTCGCGGTCGGAGCGCAACTGCGCACCGACCCGGCCGGGGCGGGGCCCCTCACGGTCGCGGCGGCCAACCACAGCGGCGCCAAGCTGGTGCTGCACTTCGACGGGGTCGACGATCGCGAGGCAGCCCAGGCGCTGCGCGGCGTCCGCCTCGTCGTGGCGCGCGGCGAGCGGCCTGCCCTCGAGGACCCCGACGAGTTCTACGCCGACGATCTGGTCGGCCTCGACGCCGTCCGCGCCGACGGTGCGGCCCTCGGCCCGGTTCGAGATGTGCTCGACGTTGCCGGGGCTGACTACCTCGTCGTCGAGGTCGACGGCCGCGAGCGGCTCGTGCCGTTCGTGGCCGCGATCGTGCCGACTGTCGATCTCGCCGCGCGGCGCGTGGTGATCGACCCTCCCGACGGCCTGTTCGACCTGTGACCGCTCCGGAGGGCGCGGCCCGGCTGGCCCTGGACGTCGTCACGATCTTCCCCGAGTACCTGGCGCCGCTGCGCCAGTCGCTGCTCGGCAGGGCCATCGAGCGCGGTCAGGTCGCGCTGCGCGTCCACGACCTGCGCCGGTGGACCGAGGACGTACACCACACGGTCGACGACGCCCCGTACGGCGGGGGGCCGGGCATGGTGATGCTGCCTGAGCCGTGGGGTCGCGCGCTCGACGAGATCGCTCCGCCGGGGGCGCCTGCCCAGCCCCGGTTGATCGTGCCCACCCCGGCGGGCCGCCCGTTCACCCAGGCGCTGGCCGCAGAGTTCGCCGACGAGCCATGGCTGGCCTTTGCGTGCGGACGCTACGAAGGCATCGACGCGCGCGTGCTCGAGTACGCCGGGCAGCGGATGCGGGTCGACGAGGTGAGCCTCGGCGACTACGTGCTCGCCGGCGGCGAGGTGGCGGTCCTCGTCATCGCCGAGGCCGTCGGACGCCTGCTGCCGGGGGTCCTCGGCAACGCCGAGTCTGCGGTCGACGACTCGTTCGGTGCGGGGCCGGCGGGGCTGCTCGAAGCCCCCGCGTACACCCGCCCCGCCTCCTGGCGCGGGCTCGACGTGCCGGGCGTCCTTCTCTCCGGCAACCACGGTGCGATCGCGCGATGGCGGGCCGAACGTTCGCAGGAACGGACCGCACAGTGGCGTCCTGACCTGCTCTGAGCGGATGCCTCGGTTTCGGCTTAGCGCGGCGGATGTGGCATTATCGTGGGGTTGCCCGCTGCGCCCGGCGCGTGCGGGAATCCCTGGGCAGAGCGCACTCTGCGCTGCCCGCGGGGACACTAGACGTTGCACGCCCACAAGGAAGCGATCCCCGAGATGAACACCCTCGACATGCTGGACACCCAGTCGCTGCGCGACGATGTGCCGGACTTCCGTCCCGGCGACACTCTCAAGGTGCACGTCCGCGTCATCGAGGGTTCGCGCTCGCGCATCCAGGTCTTCCAGGGTGCAGTCATCCGCCGGCAGGGCGCCGGCCTGCGCGAGACGTTCACCGTCCGCAAGGTGAGCTTCGGCGTCGGCGTGGAGCGCACCTTCCCCGTGCATACCCCGGTGATCGAGAAGATCGAGGTCGTCACGCGCGGTGACGTGCGGCGCGCGAAGCTCTATTACCTGCGCGATCTTCGCGGCAAGAAGGCGAAGATCAAGGAGAAGCGCGACAACGTCACTCGCTGACCTCCTTCGTTCGCCTCTCGTATGACCGTTCCCGACGGCGACGACGCCGGCCGACCTGAATCGGTGTCTCCGGAGGTCACCGCGGGGCAGCGCGCTGCCCCGCCGGTCTCGGGTTGGACTCCGCCTCCGGACTGGCGACCGGCCGGTCCCACGCCCGGCGACGGCGCCGACGCACCGGCACACCTGGAGTCAGCGGGCTCGGCGCTCGACGACGAACTCGCCGACACCCTCGCGATCGACAGCGTGGCCGACGGCTCCGACGGGGCCGCGACCGGCTTCGTCGCGGCCCCGTCGCCGCCCCCGCCCGCGTCGCGCTCCGGCCGGCACCGGCGTGACCTGCCGTCACCCGACCTGACCCGATTCGACGCCGCGGCGACCGGTCCGGTCCCGCCCCGGCCGGCGGATCCGAACGGCGACGGGGGAGCCGCGAGCGAACACGACGGTGGCGCAGCCGGGTCCGCCGACGCGGCCGCCACCCCCAACGGCTGGGTGCCGCCTGGCGAGTGGGAGGGCTCGGCGCCGACCAACCGTCGTGCCAAGAAGGCCGCGAAACGCCGCAAGAAGGCGCCCTGGTGGGAGCTGCCCGTCCTCGTGGCCGTCGCGATCCTGATAGCCGTACTGGTCAAGACCTTCCTGGTGCAACCCTTCTACATCCCGTCGCAGTCGATGGAGAAGACGCTGCACGGCTGCACCGGCTGCAAGGGCGACCGGATCCTCGTCAACAAGCCCATCTACGACATCCGCGACCCGCATCCGGGCGACATCGTGGTGTTCCACGCCCCACCAGGCTGGAACGACGAGCCGGCGTCCACCCCGCCGAGCAACCCTGTCCTCAAGGTCCTGCGCGGGTTCGGCCAGCTGGTCGGGTTCGTCCCCCCGGACGGCCTGGTGCTTGTCAAGCGGGTCATCGCCGTCGGCGGCCAGACGGTCGAGGGCGACGCGTCCGGACACGTGCTGATCAGCGACCACGGGGCGTCCGGCCCGTGGCGCACGCTGAACGAGCCGTACGTCTTCAACGACAACGTCGACACCCATGCCGTCTTCGGGCCGATCACCGTGCCGAAGGGCCGGCTTTGGGTCATGGGTGACCATCGCAGCGACTCCAAGGACTCCCGCTTCCACTGCGACCCCAGCGGAAACGACGGCCCGACCGGACCGACCTGTGATGCGACCGAGGCCACGGTTCCCGACAACCTGGTGATCGGGAAGGCGGTGCTGATCGCGTGGCCGCCATCGCGGTGGCGCACCCTCGGCACTCCCGCGACGTTCAAGGCGGCCGCGGCCGGATTGCCGACTGCGGGGGCGGCCGTCGTCGTGCTGCCGCTGTTCTGGCTGCGGCGGCGGCGTGCCCGACGCCACGGGGACCCCCGCGTAACCTCGTCCGGGTCATGAGTGCCGCACTGTCGTCGGTAAGCGCGGTCTTCCGGCCGCCGCGGCTGGTGGTCCGTCGCGAGGCCGGGCTGGCGGCCTACGAGGCCGCGCTCGCCAGGGCCGGCTTCGGCTCGGTGGCCGGGGCGGACGAAGCCGGGCGGGGCGCCTGCGCCGGCCCGCTCGTCGTGGCCGCGTGCATCCTGCCGGCCGGGCGCCGCGGGCAGATCGACGGCCTCACCGACAGCAAACTGGTCACCGCCACGACGCGCGAGCGGCTCTACCACGAGGTGGTGCGGCGCGCGGTCGCCTACACGGTCGTGATCGTGCCCGCGGCCGAGATCGACGCGTACGGCCTGCATGTCGCCAACCTGGCGGGGATGCGGCGGGCGCTGGGAACCCTCGCCCCGGGGCCGTCGTACGCGCTGACTGACGGCTTCCCGGTTCGCGGGCTGACCGTTCCCTCGACCGCGGTATGGAAGGGCGATGCCACCGTGGGCTGCATCGCTGCCGCGTCGATCCTGGCGAAGGTCACCCGTGACGCGATCATGACCGACCTGCACGAGCGCTGGCCGCATTACGAGTTCGCCCAGCACAAGGGATACATCACGCCGGCCCACACGGCCGCGCTGTACGAGCACGGGCCGTGCCCGGAGCACCGCCGCAGGTACGTCAATGTGCGCAAAGCTATGCGCGGTGAACCGCTGATTGCGGCCGTGGACGACAATGACCTGATGGACGTCGACGGAATGCCCGCTATGCAACTGGAGCGAGCATGAGTACCGAGGATCTCGAGAACTACGAGACCGAGATGGAGCTGCAGCTCTATCGCGAGTACCGCGACATCGCGGCGCAGTTCAGCTACGTCGTCGAGACAGAGCGCCGGTTCTACCTCACCAACGAGGTCGAGCTGCAGCCACGCAACGCCGACGGCGAGGTCTACTTCGAGCTGACGATGCGCGACGCGTGGGTGTGGGACATGTACCGGCCGGCTCGATTCGTGAAGACGGTGCGCGTGGTGACGTTCAAAGACGTCAACATCGAAGAACTCGACAAGCCCGATCTCGAACTGCCAGGAGACAAGCCGGGCTTCACCCGGTAGGCCCGCTGCGTCCACAACCCTCCGGGCGGTCCACAGCGGACCGCATTGCCGCCGCCGCACGCTGGCGCCGCCCGCAGAGTGACGGGATGCGAGTCAAAGACGCCGTCGGGCGTTTCGGTGAGCGCCTCGCCGCCGATCATCTGCGTGCGGCGGGGCTGACGATTCTGGCGACGAACTGGCGCTGTCCCGCGGGCGAGCTGGACATCATCGCCCGTGACGGGGCGACGCTCGTGTTCGTCGAGGTGAAGACACGCTCGTCCCTCGCCTTCGGCGATCCGGCCGAGGCTGTCGGGCCGGTCAAGGCGGCCCGCATCCGATCGCTCGCCTTGCGGTGGATCGCCGAGCGCCGTGAGACGGAGCCCGGCGAGTTCTGGGACCAGCTACGTTTCGACGTGATCGCGGTGCTGCGGCGGGGCCCGGCCGGCCCGTCGATCACACACCTGACGGCGGCCTTCTGATGGCGCTCGCCCGCACGCTGGGGGTAGCACTGACCGGTGTTCGCGGTCAGGTCGTCGAGGTCGAGGCCGACATCTCGGCCGGTCTGCCCGGGCTGGCGTTCACCGGACTTGCCGACACCTCGGTCGTCGAGTCGCGCGACCGGATCCGGGCCGCGATCCAGAACTCCGGCGTCGACTGGCCGAACCGCCGGATCACCGTTGCGCTGCTTCCGGCGGACGTTCGCAAGGTCGGCGCCCGCTTCGACCTCAGCATGGCGATGGCCGTTCTCGGCGCGGCCGGAGACGTGCAGGCGGCGTGGATCGCGAACACGCTCTGGATCGCCGAGCTGGGTCTCGACGGCCGGTTGCGGCCGGTACACGGCGTGCTGCCGTCGGTGGCGGCCGCACGCGCGGCGGGTGTCCGCCGTGCTGTCGTGGCGCCGGGCAACGCCGCCGAAGCGGCGCTCGTCGACGGTGTCGAGGTGCGCACCGCGGGCGATCTCGGTGAGATCGTCCGGTGGTTGCGCGGCTCGGGTGAGCCGCTCGAACTAGCAGACGGTACCGGTGCGGACGAACTCGTCGACTCCGGTCCGCTGGATCTTGCCGAGGTCGCCGGTCAGCCGACCGCCAAGCGCGCGCTCGAGATCGCGGCAGCGGGTGGTCATCACCTGTACCTCGTCGGAGCGCCGGGCGCCGGCAAGACGATGCTGGCCGAGCGGTTGCCGGGCCTGTTGCCGCTGCTCGAGGATGCGGCCGCGCTCGAGGTCACGGCAGTGCACTCGGTGGCAGGCCGGCTGGCCGAACGGGCCCGGTTGATCCGGGTGCCGCCGCTGCAGGCGCCCCACCACACCGCATCGGTCGCTGCACTCGTAGGCGGTGGCTCCCATCTCGCGCGACCCGGAGCGATCAGCCTCGCGCACCACGGCGTCCTTTTCCTGGACGAGGCACCCGAGTTCTCGCCCCGTGCGCTCGACGCGATGCGGCAGCCGCTCGAGAGCGGAACGGTCGTGCTGCACCGGGGTGGGGGCGCGGTCAGCTACCCCGCACGTTTCCAGCTCGTCATGGCGGCCAATCCCTGTCCGTGCGCCCGGCCGCCGGCCGACTGCGACTGCGCGCCGAACACCCGCCGCCGCTACCAGCAGCGGTTGTCCGGGCCCCTCCTGGATCGGATCGACCTGAGGGTGTCGGTCGATGCGGTGCCGCACGGTGACCTGCTCGGTGCGGGTGATGGCGAAGGCAGCGCTGCCGTCGCGGCGCGGGTCGCTGCTGCCCGGGCAGCTGCGGCGCAGCGATGGCAGGGGACGCCGTGGCGGGTGAACGCCGTGGTGCCCGGCGCGGCGCTGCGGTCGGGCGGATGGGCACCGGCGCGTTCTGCGCTCGAGGCGGCCGAGACCTATCTGCGGCGTGGCGCCCTCAGTGCGCGTGGCTTCGATCGCGTGTTACGGCTGGCGTGGACGCTAAGTTAGCAGATGTGAACGCAACCGTGTACCTACGAATTTCCGACGACCGCACCGGCCTCGAAGCTGGCGTGACTCGCCAGCGCGACGACTGCGAGCGTCGGTGTCAGGACCGCGGCTGGACCGTCGTCCGCGTCGAGTCCGACAACGACATCAGCGCAACCAAAGGCAAGCGCCGGCCAGGCTTTGAAGCGCTCCTAGCGTCCATCGAAGCCGGAACGACCTCTGTCGTCGTCGCATGGTCGCTCGACCGGTTGCAACGCAGCAAGCGCGACGAGGTGCGACTGTACGAGGCGTGCCAGCGCAAGGGCGTGACGCTGTCATTGGTGAAGGGCGCGGACCTCGATTTTGCGTCGGCAGCGGGTCGGTTCGTTGCCGACGCGCTCGGCTCGGTCGCCCGCATGGAAGTCGAAATGAAGTCAGAAAGACAGCAGCGCGCCCAACTCCAAGCGGCCGAGCAGGGGCGGCGGTCCGGTGGGCGTAGACCGTTCGGTTACGAGGCGGACGGCATGACCGTCCGAGCCGCCGAATCTGAGGCCATCCGGCAGGGCTACCGGTCGTTTCTCGCGGGCCAGTCATTGGCGGGCGTCGCGAGGGAATGGAACGCCCTCGGCCTCAAAACCGGGCAGGGCGGCG
>JAVHVN010000175.1:0-3611 GCA_032160545.1 Pseudonocardiales bacterium
CGGTGCGCGTCCGCACGTACCGCCCGGCGGGTGTCGCCGCACCGTTGCCGGGTTACCTGCTGGTGCCGTCCGGCGGCTTCTGGAACGGCGGCATCGCGCAGGCCGAGGCGCTCGCTCGTCTCTACGCGCGCAAGGCGCGCTGCCTGGTTGCCACCGTCGAGTACCGGCTGGCGCCCGAGCACCCGTGGCCGGCCGCTCCCGACGACGTCGAGGCGGCCCTGCGATGGTTCGCCGACAACGCCTCCGGCCTCGGCGTCGACGCGGATCGCATCGGAATCGGTGGCGTCTCGGCCGGTGCGTGCATCGCGGCGGCGGTGGCGATCCGAGTGCGCGACAGGGGCGGCCCCCGGCTCGCGGTCCAGCTCCTCGAGATCCCGGTGACCGACCTGACGATGGGCAGCGCGTCGATGACGAGCCTCGCCACCGGCTATGTGGTGACGCGGGACGAACTCGCCGAAGGCTACGGGTACTACGTAGCGGACCCGGCCCTGCGAAAGCACCCCGACGTCTCGCCACTGTTCGCGGACGATCTGACCGGACTGCCGCCGACGCTCGTCGTGACCTGCCAGTTCGACCCGCTGCGCGACGACGGCGAGCGGTACGCCGAGCGGTTGCGCGCCGCGCAGATCCCCGTTCGGGTGATGCGCGCCCGCGGGCACATTCACGGATCGCTGTACTCCGGTGCGTGGTGGCTGCCGTCCGCGCGACGGCACCGCGCCCGATCGGCCGCCGCGCTGCGAAGCACGCTGCACGGAATGTGACGCCGGTCGCCCGAAGCGGAATCATGCTTCCGCTAACCGATAGCCTCCGGAGTGCCGTCCCGCTGCCTGGAGAGACCATGACCGCACCTGCCCGCATCCACCACACCGTCACGTTCGCCGTGCTGACCGCCGGCGTCACGGCGTACGCGGTTCTGCAGTCGCTGGTGGTGCCGGTACTGCCGACGATCCAAGCCGAGCTGCACACGTCGCAGGCATCCGTGACGTGGGTGCTGACCGCCTACCTGCTCTCGGCGTCGATCTTCACGCCGATCATGGGGCGGATCGGGGACCTGCACGGGAAGAAGCGAACCTTCGTCCTCGCCCTGGTTGCGCTCGCGGCGGGCTCGGTGATCGGGGCGCTCGCCGCAAACATCGGCGTGATGGTGCTGGCGCGGGTCATCCAGGGCATCGGAGGGGGCGTGCTACCGCTGGCCTTCGGAATCATCCGCGACGAGTTCCCACCCGAGCGGGTCAGCGGAGCGGTCGGTCGGCTCGCATCGATCATCGCGGTCGGCGCCGGTCTCGGCATCGTGCTGGCCGGCCCGATCGAGTCGACGCTCGATGTGCACTGGCTGTTCTGGCTGCCCGCCATCCTGATCACGCTCGCCGCGATCGCCGCTCACTTCGTCGTGCCCGAGTCCCCACGACGTGGGGACGGTCGCATCAGCGTCTTGCCGGCGGTCCTGCTGACTGCATGGCTGGTCTGCGCGCTGGTGGCGCTGAGCGAGGCGCCGAGCTGGGGGTGGGCGTCCACACGCGTGCTCGGACTCTTCGCCGCAGCGATCGTGCTCGCCGTCGGCTGGATCGCGAGCGAACAGCGCGCCGCCTCGCCGCTCATCGACCTGCGGATGATGCGCCTGCCCGCGGTGTGGACCACGAACGTGGTTGCCCTGCTCATCGGGTTCGGCATGTACTCGTCGTTCGCGTTCCTGCCTGAGTTCCTGCAAACTCCGACGAGTTCCGGCTACGGCTTCGGCTCCTCGATCACCGAGTCGGGTCTCATCCTCCTGCCGTCCTCGGTGACGATGTTCGTCGTCGGGCTGTTCGCCGGCCGGCTGGTCAACGGGATCGGAGCGAAGCGGACGATCGTCACCGGTGCAGCGGTGGCGACCGTGTCCATGGTGCTGCTGACGACCGCGCACAGCGCGACCTGGGAGCTGTATCTCGTCAACGCGATCATGGGCGTGGGCTTCGGCATGGCCTACTCGGCGATGTCCAGCCTGATCGTCGACGCCGTGCCCTCGGCGCAGACCGGGGTGGCCAGCGGCATGAACGCCAACATCCGCACGATCGGCGGATCGATCGGATCGGCACTGGTCGCGAGCATCGTCACGGCCGGGACGCCCGCCGGGAAGCTGCCACACGAGTCCGGCTACACGGCGGCCTTCGGCCTGATGGCCGTCGTGACCGCCCTTGCGGCCGTAGCGGCGCTCGCGATCCCGAAGCTGCGGCACCGGCCCGACGCCGACGACGAGCCGCCGCACCCTGAGCTGGCGCTCGTCGCCGGTGGCACCGTCGTCGGGGACAAGCCGGAATGACCGCGACCGCGCGCCCGCTGCGCAGCGATGCCGAGCGCAACCTGCGCTCGATCCGCGCGGCTGCCCTGGCGGTGCTGTCCGAGCGCGGCACCGAGGTGGGCATGGAGGAGATCGCCCAGCGGGCCGGCGTCGGTGTCGGCACCCTGTACCGGCGCTTCGCCAACAAGGACGCCCTCGTCGACGAGTTGATGCGCGCGATCTTCGACGACATCGTGTCAGCGGCCGATGCCGCCCTGGAGCGCACAGACGCCACGGGGCTCGCCACCTTCCTCGCCGCGGTCGGTGGGTCGCTCACCGACCACCAGGGCTGCGCGCAGGAGTTGCTGCGCGCAGCGGCGACGCCCGAGCAGTCGGCCGCCCTGCGTACGCGGATCGGCGCCCTGACCGAGCGCGCGCATGACACCGGGGAGATCGCGCCGCACATCGCCGCGGGCGACGTCTACACGGTGATGTGGGGACTCCGCGGCGTCGTCGAGGCGACCACACATGTGGCACCACGGGCCTGGGAGCGCTACCTCGAGTTGCAGCTGGCCGGGCTGCGGGCGGCCGAGGAGCCCACGCACCGGCGCACGCTGAGCCGGGCGCAGCTGGCGGCCGTGAGCTCGCGGCGCACCCAGGCCTGACGCCGACCGCGGCGCGCGGTCTGCCGGACGGGGGGTTTCAGTCGCGGTCCTGCCAGGTGCAGACGCAGACCTCGTTGCCCTCGCGATCCGCGACGATCCAGAAGGAGCGCGCGGCGGCGTCGCTGACGAGGACGCCGCCGGCATCGAGCGCCGCCTGCACCCGCGCCTGCGCCTCGTCGTGCGGCACCGTGAGGTCGAAATGGATCCGGTTCCGCTGCGGGCGGGGGGCGTCCATCTGCTGGAACCACACCGCCGGGCCCTGCCGCAGCGGGTCGACGACGCCGTCGCCGCCCGGCTCGTCCTCGTACGCGAGCACGGCCTTCCAGAAGGGCCGGACCGCCGGAATGTCCAGCGCGTCGACCGCGATCTCGAGCAGCTGTACGCCTCTGGGTCCCTCGTCTGCGACAGCTGTGGTGCGGTAGCCGCGCTCGTCCAGCGCGGCGGTGATGCCGCGCGCGAGCTCGGCGTCGCGAGCGGTGACCTGACCGGTGCCTGGGTCCGCCAGACCGAGCTCCACCCGGTCGGCACGGATGTCGACCGCGAGCCGGGCGTCGCACTCCGCCCCGCAGGCCGCGAGCGCCGTACCGGCGACCTCGAGCGCCGCAGCGGTCGAAGGCACCGCGACGTAGCACCGGAACGTGCCGAGCAGGTAGCGCCAGCCCAGATCGTGGACGGCGGCGGAGGCGGCG
>JAVHVN010000119.1:0-17138 GCA_032160545.1 Pseudonocardiales bacterium
GGCGCCGCGTGGTACGCCGACGTGCCGAACCGCCGGTGCGTGCGGGTACGCGAGGGCGGTGCGGTGCTCGACGTCGTCGAGGTGGACCGCGGCTGTTTCGCGTGCATGCTCGGCGGCCCCGACGGCCTCATCCTGTTCGTCCTCGCCGCGACGTGGCGCGGGATGGAGCACATGTTCTCTGACGACCGAACCGGGCAGGTGCTCGCGGTGCCCGCGCCGGCACCGCGATCGGGGCGTCCCTAGGCGCCGGTCCCCTTCAGCTTGCGCCACCCACCGGCCCGGTTGTTGGCGATGATCTGCCGAAACATCTCGGCGAGCGCCGGTGCGTTCAGCGTCTCGCCCTGCCGGACCGCTACCGTGCGCGCGGTCTTGTTGTCGTGCCCGGCAGTGATGATTCCCTCGGGGTCCGGGACGATGCCGCCGTCGTACATGAACACGTTCACATGATCCTTGGCGGCGAGCAGCGCGCAGATGTTGCCGTCGAGGACGAAGTAGGGCTGCACCGTGCGCTTGATCGTCTCCATGACCTCGTCGTCGACGGAGTGCACAAGGTCGCGCACCTGATGGCAGATGTCCTGCTGCCACCGGGGCAGCGCGTCGATGTAGGCGTCGATCCGCGGCTCCTTGACGTAGGTCATCCGCCGTCCCGGCTCGCGCGGCGGGCGACGATGCGGTCGATCGCCGCAATGCGCTGGCGGTTGATCTCGGCGAGCTCCACGGTGCGACGGACGATGTCGTCGCGGACCGTCCCCTGGGGGAAGACCATTGCCCACCCGCCGGCCTCGAGCTCAGGGACGCGGGTGACCATCGACTCGGTCTCGACGTGGTGCGTGCCGGCAAATGCGTGGTCGGCATCGACGATGCCGACCAGCACGTGCCCGGGGGGCACATCGGGCATCGCGGCGAGGATCGCGTCGGCGTTCGCGGCGAAGACCGCGGCTACCTCGATCGTGCGCTCGGCGCGCGCCCGCGCCTCGGGGGAGAAACGAGGCTCGTGCACGTCGGACATCGCCTCAGGATAGGCGGCACGCCGTCGAGGCCGGTCAGCTGATCGGCGCGCTCGCGGCCACGAAGACGGAGTAGCACGCATCGTGCGGCCGGCTCACGACGGCTGGCTCACCGTCCATTTCAGGGCGGCAGAGCCGCATGCCGCGGCCACGACGGTGGAACCACCCTCGGGGCGGGTCAAGCAGGTGGTGGTCAGTTGCCCCCTCGCCGCACCAGAGATACCCGCCACCGGCTGAATCTGCACCGTCGCGCCGGAGGCGGACCCGGGGGGTGGCGGCAGTGCTGCCTTGTTGGTGCCACCACCCGGATTCAGCACCGGCACCACGCGCCAGAGTTGTGCCGCATTGCCGGTGCACGGTTCCGACGCCACGGGCTGCACGCCCGACGAGTCCGCCGCGCGAACCGTCAGGCAGAGCCGGGTTCCGTCGGCCGAGGTTCGCACCAGATTCTGCGCGCCCTCAGCATCGGTGGCGCTAGACGTCCAGGTGTCGAGCGACGCACAGGTGCCGACCACCGCGTCACCGCCCCGCTCGGGGGCGCTGAGGCACGCTCCCGAGGCGATTGTGAACTGACCGGTGATCTGGGAGCTGTTCGCCGCCCAGAGCTGCGTCGATGAAGCGGGGTTGCACGCGGTCAGGGTCAGCGGACTGGACTGGATCCGCGCCCCGTCCACGGTGTCGAGGCAGTACGCGGGGGTACCGTCCGCGTTCTTCACCCCGTCGTAGCGGATCAGGGCCTGGCCGCGTCCGACGGGATCGACCAGCCACCCGTGCAGGGCTGCGGGCGTGTCGAAGGCATCGCGGCACTCACCACCCTTGACCGGCGTGCCGGCGACCACTGTCGTGCCGCCGACCGGAGCGGCCGACAGGCAGACGTTGTCACTGAGCCTCACCATCGTGACGAACTTGCTCTGCGCCGTGCCGGCGATCGTGTGGGCGTCCGGATCGGCGGACAGGACCGTCGGGTAGAGCATGCTGATGGCGGTGCCGGCAGCATCGCGAGCACACGGATCGAGCTCGGCGGTGGCATCGGTCCACGCGTTCGGAATGGTCGCGCACAATCCGCTGGCCTGCTGCGTCAGCTGAACACCGTCGACGTGCCGCAGTGTCCACTTCTGCAACATCCAGACGTCGGCGCACGACTGGATGTGCAGGTCGTTCCAGATCTGTGCCTGGCTCAGGCACCACACCCCGTCAGCGGTCTGGATCTTTACCGTGCCGTCGTCCTGGGCGACGACCTTCCACTGCCCCGCGGTGGCATCCGTGCGACAGCTCACCGTGGTCACCGTCGCCGACGCCGCGTCGAAGCTCGGGCACGGCCAGATCAGCGGCTTCTCGAAGCCGTACACGCCGCGGTCGGCCACCTGCGCGTCAAGGACGAACTGGTGGGTGCCATAGGCGTTGTTCACGGCGTCGGCGAAGACCTGCTCCTTCACCGTGTTTCCGTCGCCCGCGCACGGGCTCAGCAGTGGAGCCCCCGCAGCGTGCAGACCGACTGCGGGGATTGTGGTGTTGGGAGCCAGCGGCAGGGTAAGGCAGCTCTGGCCGTCCGCGGCGACGACCTGCACGCGGTCGCTCGGCGAACCCGGCATGCGCGCGTCGGTGACATGCCCACCAGACGCGTCGAGCACCGGCCATTGGACCTGCGCGCTGTTGTCAAACTCGATACCGGAGTGCCAGTGCTCGAGCCCCGGGAAGGTATAAGTCCCGTCGCTGTGCCGCAGCGCCTGGTTCGGCCGTAGCAGCCCTGCCGCGCGATAGGGCTCGGCCCAGGTGTCGAGTTCGCTGTTGTCTGCCGACGGACTCTTCGTCAGATAGGTGATCAACAAGGCCAGCGCGCTCAATACGAGAGCGATGATGAAGCCGACATTCGCGGCGATGGAGAATCCCAGGAACTCCGCGACCGCGGCAAAAACTCCGGCCGCTCCACCGAACAGCATCATCACCGCCGCGCTGCCCGTCGCAGCAGTGAGCCCCCCTCTCACAAAGAGGATGATCGCCTCGGCCATCGTCAGTGCACCTGCCGCGAGATCCATGATGTTGAGGAAGATGATTGCGGCGAAGCCCAACCGTAGGAAGAAATCACTCGCGGCGAGGGGTTCCCCTGCGACGAGCGCCCTCATGATCTTGGCGAGCCGTTGGGCGTCGGAGAGGACCGCCTTGTCGTTCGCTTGATCTATCGCTGCGCTGATGTCGATGACGCTGCGCCCTTCTGCAGCGGCATCGGCGCTCGTCAGGTCGGTCTGAACAACCTGCACCATGAGGTTTTGCAGCCTAGCGAGTGTGAATTGACCGCCGTTCTTCACTGTCGGATCCAAGCGGTTCAGCTGCTCGGACATCAACTTGGCGTGAGACACGACTTGCGGATCGCTGACGTCGAGGTTGAGCAGGAAAGCGAAGTATCTCTCCAGGGCCGTGTCGAGGTCCGCGAGTTTGGTGAGTGCATCCGTCGCGGGTTTGTAGAAGATATTCTCTTTGGCGCCCGCCACGATTCGGTCGTCGACGCTCACCTCGGGGCTGACGAACGTGACGGCGGTCCGGACAGCTCGAAGCCGGCGTTGATGGATGACCTCGTCGAAATGGGGGTCGAGGTTGTCGAGCTGGGAGACGTCTCGCAGCGTCGTCTTGGTCAGCAGGAAGTTCCGGATCTCTGGCAGCGTCATCTGGCGGCCCTGTGACCGCCGAATCATCTCCATCTGTACGACCAGCGCCTGTGCGGCGTAGCCCACCCGGCGCTCGGTGTCCATGCCCAGGAACCTCCACGCCTCGACGGGGCCTCCGCGGGCGATGCCCCACTTGTATTGTTGGGCCTCGACCCGCGCGCGTACGTCCCAGACCGTCAGCGGTCCATCGATCGCTGCGACAAGGCGAATCCACCACGTCGGGTAGGACAGGGCGACGAACAACTGCTGGGTGACGACGATGGCGTTGTACGGGTCGCTGAGGTCCAACTTGACCCCGGACGACGCGGTGAGCAAGACCCCGAGAAGTGCGACGATGCCATTCAGCACGCCGGCCTTGTTGAGATCTCCGAGGAAGCCACGCTTGCCCAGGTCGTCGTACTTCTTCGTCGCGGCGGAGAGCAGCTTGTTGACCGTGAAGTCCTTCGGCACCTCCGCGAAGATCTTGATCTTGTCCAGGTCATAGTTGCCCAGGACGCCTTCCCAGTAGAGGTTGTGCGCGATCGCCGTCCCACGGACGGTGGCCTTCACCTCTGCAAGAACGACATACATGGCGTCCGCCCACGCCTGGTTCAGCCGGTCGAGACCGTCCGGTCCGCTGAGCACGTCGTTGATATCGAGAGCCGCGAACGCCTCCCTGACCGCGTTGTCGCCGATAGTCGTGGTGAGGTCGTCGGCGAGTGCGGCGTCGGCCCCGCCAACCCACCCGGCCAGCGTCTTCTGATAGTCGTCCGCCTCGGCAGCGATCGACTTCAGCGCGTTGCCGACCTCACCCGTTGCCTTGTTCGCCCACGCCTCGAACCCGGCGAAGCCCCGTTGCGCTGCCACCAGGGCGTAGGCAATCGTCGACCAGCTGACATCGGGCAGCGCGGTGCGGTAATCAGCCGCTGTCGTGGCTGCTGCCGCGGCCGTTGTGGACCACGTGCCATCCGCGTCGCGCGCCGGAGCGCTGAGTCCGGCGGCGGCCCAATAGGTCTTGAACGCGCCGATCAGGTTCCCGGGGCCGAAGCCATAGCTCGGTGCCCTGCCGTCACAGAACTCCTGATCGGGGTCGAGTCGGTACAGCGCCCACATCCCGAAGTCATTGAGGTAACGGTTCTGCGCCGCGTCCGGATCTTCGAAACACTGAAGCTGCTGACCGTCGAAATGGAGTTCCGTCAGCTTGGTGGGCTCGTTGCGAGCCGACGCACCGGCGAACGACGGGTCCAGCGCCAGCCTCAGCCGGTAGGCGGCGAGGACATAGGCCGCCCCACCGGGTTGCCCCTCCGCCTTCTCCAGTTGACGGTTCGAAATGCCGAGCAGTTCGTAGGCGCCCTCGACGATCTGCGAGATGGCGTCATAGCCGACGACACCCTCGTTCTGGAGCGCCATCGCGATGGTGTTCAGGTCCACTCCGAGACCGGAGCGAGCCCCAGGCTGGTCCTGTATCGACGAGGTCGTCATGATCCAGTCGGCGACCTCGACCGATCGCGAGTCGGCGGGGTACGCACTGGGCACCGGCGGACGCCCGTCGAGCGCCCACAGGCCGCCGGAGATCGACGCGCGCGGGCCGATCGGGCCGCCGGCCGCCTGGCGTGCGTTGAGTCCCTGCTCGTACCTGGCCTCCACCAGCACGCCACCTGTGTGGCTCAAGTCTTTGATCACCATCGGATCGCTGCTGCGCGCCACGAGCTGCGCCTGCACCGCCGTCGGGTCGAAGAACTCCGCAGCATCGGCCGGCGTGAGATAGGTACGCCCCAGTCCGGACGGTGCAGGCACCGACGTCCCTGAGCCGAGGAATTGAGAGACCGTCATCGCGCGGGACAGGTCCATTCGCGGTCCGGCCAGCCCGGCGCCCCTTGATGCGGCGTCCGCCGCGAGATATTCGCTCAGCGTGACCTGATTGCCGCGGTCCTCGAGACTGCTCAGCGCGGTGGCGTTCTCGTGCGCGGAGCCCAGCCAGGAGTGCAGCGCCGTGCCGAGGGCCGGCGGCAGGGACTGTAGCCCGGCCACCGCCAGCAGCCGGATCGAGTTGTCCGAGAACTGCAGCGCGATCACCGGTTCCTTGCTGCTGAGCAGCGTGGAGGTTGTGTTCGGCGAACCCACGTTGAACTGGGTGCCCGCAGCGTCGGTGCCGACTGCCAGGTAATAGCCGTACGACGCGCCCACCGCGCACAGCGGCGCCCCGAATCCCACGAACGCGACAGCGGAGGGGTCGCAGCCGGAGCCGTTCGCGGTGAGGGAAGGGGCGAGCTCCACCCTCGTGCCGTCCGGCGTGGCAAGCGCATCGCCCGCGACCACGAACTGCGTCGCCGACGGCAACCCGGCGACGGTGTCGCTGTCGCCTTCGAACGCGACGGCATCGGTGGTCAGGAGGCGCCGATCCGGAGCGCGGACATCGACCTCGTTGCTCAGCATCGGTACGAGCGCGGCGAAGATGGCGTCGTTCACCGTGTTGTTGAGGTCGCAGAGCCGGAATGCGGGAGTGCCGGCAGCCATGCGCAGGATGAGCACCTCGCGGTAGGGCGCGCCCGCGGCGGTGGTGGGAACGAACCCGTAGGCAGCGTGGGCGACAGTAGCTGCGGCGATCTGGCTGCAGTCACCGAAGGCCTGCAGCCCGGGATCCACCACCAGGGACTTGGTGAGGTCATAGATGACGCCGTCGTCGATGACGGACGCCGGGTCGGCGAGCAGCGGCTGCAGCGCCGTACCCGGAATGGCGTCGAACGACTGGACCAGCGTGAATCCGTCGGGCCGATACCCGCCCGGACTGAGGTAGTCGTACGCGACGGGAGTGATCGGTTGGCCCTTCGGAGCGCCGTCGTCCGGTGGCGTTGTGGCGTCCACGTTCTGTCGATAGAGATAGTCGTGCATGGCCGAACCGCCCGCATCGACCATCGTGCCGTCGGGGCGCAGGCCGTTCGGAACGGCAATGATCTGGTTCGCGACCTGGATCGCCATGAGGGCGAACCCTGACTTGATCCCCGCCGAGTCCGTCGCATAGGCGAGCGTTGCCCATGGGAGGTGCCAGACCGCGCCGGAGTCGGCATAGAACGTCGCGGCTTCGAGCCCGAGGATGTCCAGTTCGCCGGCGAGCGTCCCGGTCACGACGCGGTACGCGAGGTACGTGCCGTCCCGCTTCACTGTGTTCGGATCCTTCGGCGCGGTGACAGCGCTCGTCGGGGACGCGATGTGGTCGTCGCTGACGGCGAGCAGGGCGTCGGCCGCGGGATACGCCGACGGCAGCTTCACCAGGTCCGGGCGGGCCATCTGCGTCGGCACGTTGTCGGGGTCGATCCAGCTCGACCCGTACAACGCCGCGGTGCTGCCCGACAGGTTGCGGGCCGTCAACGGGACTGCCCAGACCTGCTTGTCGGCGGAGTCCGTCAAGCAGAGCAGCCAACGCTGGACCGGGTCCAGGCAGTACGCGGCCGTGTCGATCGTGTGGTTCGGCCAGTCCTGTCCGTTACCCACGCTCGGAGCGCCGCCTGGTTTGCCGACGACGGTGCTGCTCTTACCGTTACCGTCGGAGAACGTGCACGCGACCGCGCCAGGGGTGACGGCGGACGCCTGACAGTCGCCGCTGCCTGCAGTCATGACGGTGACGTGATCGGCGACATCGGCCGGGTTGTTCCAACCGTAGGTGTGGCCCGGATCGAGCTGCCACCAGGTAGCCGACGGGCTCGGTGCTGAGGTGAGCTCCGCCGGTGGTTTCTGCTTGTCCAACCAGGTGGCGAAGAACTCTGATGACAGCGACAACGCTGTGGGCGTGTCCGCCGTCAGGCCGATCTGTACGTCCCTGACGGCATGGAGGTGACGGTTCTGATCGGAGAAACAGACCAGCCAGCCGGCCTGCGGATCGTGACAATATGCCGCGTTGGTGACCTTCACCGGAGTTGCACCCACCGGCGCCGCCACCTGGGTGACGCCGTTCGTCATCGTGAGCTTCAGATCGTCATTGGCGGTGAAGACACAGAATGGGGCGGCAGGGTCGGCCACACTGCACACGTTGGCGGCCGGGGACACCGAGACGTCGCCGGCCACCTTCGCCCGGTCGCTCCAGAAGTACAGGGTCGTCGGCGAGATCAGGTCGCGCGCCGCCGCCTCACCGCAGGGCAGTTCGACCATCGGCGCCACTCCGAACAACCAGCCGTCGCCGCCCGGATCGTCGCTGGATCGGTCGGAGTTGTGGTGATCACCCGGGGTGCAGGACGTCGGCGCAGCCACGGCCGACACGGTGAGCTTGGCCTGCGCGACCATCACCCCGTTGGTGGCTTTCACGACGTAGATTGCGGCCGTCGTGGCGGTGCAGTGCGAGTCGCTGCAGTTGTCGGCACCGGTTTGCAGGGTGGTCCCGGTGCTGTCGTAAAGGTTCAGCCATACCCAGCGGGCCGGGGTCGAACTGTCGACGTAGCCGATTCGGACCGTTCCCAGAGCGGTGTTCTGCGCGTCGTAGGCAGTGAGCACATAGCTCTGGATCTGCCCGGCCGACAGGGTTGCATCGGCGGGCGTCAAGGCGATGTGGTCGGCAACATCGATCGCCACGGTGTCGTGGAGCCCCTTGTAATTTGCGGTGATCGTGTGGTGTCCGGCGGCAGTGGCGGTGCAGACGTTCGCGGTGCACGAGAATCCGTCCGCAGTGATCGTCGCCGCCTTCGATACGTCGGCTTGCGGTGTACCGGCACCGTCGAAGGTGCGTACTGTCACCGTCACCTTTTCGCCTTGCAGGACAGGTGAACTCGGTGCGTACGAGACCCCGATGTGATCCGGCGGCGGCGTGCCGCTTCCGACGGTGATCGTCGTCTGCGCGACCGGCTTGCTACCTCGCCAGGCCGCCGTCACGTGATACATCCCCGGCTGCGCGGCGGAGCACTGGCTGCTGACGCAGCGCGCGCCGTCGGTCGACGTGAAATCCGTCTGCCCGGTGACGTCCCAGATACCCCGAGCGTCCTTGCCGGTAGCGGTGAAGGTCACCGACTGGTCGGCTTCAAGCGGCCCCGAGATGTCACGTTGCAACGTCAAGGTCGTGGGCACACGCAGCACCGTGAATCCCACGCTGTCGGTGAGCCCGGCGAATGCGGCGCGCGCGACGGTGGTGCCCTCGGTGCCGACGACACAGCTCCCGGTCGCGTCGCACGTGCCGCTGGGGTCCAAGGTCAGGGTCGCGTCGGAGGTGACATCGCCGAGGCTCACCCCGCTGGCGTACGCGGTCACCGCGAATTTGTACGTTCCGTGTTCAGCGATGTAGGGCTTGACAACGACCGGAGCGACGTAGATGTGGTCCGCGGCCTTGGCCGTGAACACCGCGACACTAGTGGCGGTCTTGCCGGTGGACAGGACGTAGGAAGCAGTGACCGTGTGCGCGCCCGCAGCGGAGGCCGAGCATCGACTGGCTGCACACGACCCGTCCGGTGCGATCGTGTAGCTGGCGTCGAGCGACTTGCGGGCCAGGTTGCCGTACCGGTCGTATCCGGCGCTGTTGTACGCCACCCTCTTTCCCACGGCCACGGCATTCGCGAGCTTGGCCGGGCCGATCTGGATCCGAGCGATGGGCCCGGCCTGCACCGTGACCGTCGCTGTGGCAGAGAACGTCCCGTAGCGTGCGGTCAGCGTGTATGCGCCTGCCTTCCGAGTCGTGCAGCTGAGCGTCGTGGTCGCACCGGCCGCTATCGGGGCGCAACCCACATTCGCTGTTGCCGGCGTCGCCGACACCACTGACACGCCGGTCACGTCCACGGTCCCGAGCGGAGTATCGGCCCGGACGCTCGCCGTCGTCGCCGTACCAGCCGTCGGAGTCGAATTGCTGACGGCCAGGGTGATGCCGGTGGCGTTGGATGCCCCGATCGGAACCGACGTGGTGCTGTCGATCGGGCCGAGCAGCCGCTGACCTGCCGGGTCCGCCGGTGAACCCCCGAACCCTGCTGTCGGGAGGGAGTAGACCTTTCCACCAACGACGAAGATCACCCGTTCGGCCTGCGCGGGGCAGAAGGTTCCGAAGTCAGCATCGGTGAAGCAGCCATACCCGAATCCCACATCGGTTATCCGGATCGGCAAGCCCGTCTGCCCTACCGGCAACAGGTAAGCAGCCGTAGCCGGACCGGAGATGGTGTCGGTTTGCAGCAGCGACAACGCGGCGACCTTGGCCCCGGTGTAGTCCTGGATGTCGTACTCGATCGACCCGGGATAGATGGGGTCCCGCGTGGAGGCAACCGTGTGCATCGCACGCGACTGCGAGTAGTCGGGTGCGGAGGAATTCTCCGGAACGGGTGCCGATCCGTCGTTCACCTCGTAGATGTGATCATCGGCGAGAGGGGGCTGCCCTACCGTCGCCAGCAAGCTGGTGTCGAACGGCCGGGGCGGCGGCTGGTGGCCCAGCTGATTGGCGAATACGTCGGAGGCGAGAAGTTTGGCTCCGGCGTCGATGGTCTGCGGGATCGCCACGATCTGCCTGCTGACCGTGGGGGTATCGGCCGTGGCGTTCGTGACGCAGACGAACAGTGTCGCCGGCGTCACCGGTGCGAAGGTCACGTCCCACGTCCCGGCCGGCTTGGTCGAGTTGTCCTGGTCGCCGTAGCAGTAGGCGGCACTCGTGACCGGCGTGGGGTCAACGCTTCCGTTCCACCGCAGTTGCCATGACCCGTCGGCGGCGCTCTTGCTGAGCGTCACCGACTGGCCGCTCGATCTTTGACCCGTCGAGAGGGCCGCCTGGTACGCGGGCGTGGCGGCACCGGCCACCGGCTTCGGAGCGCTCGCGACCCAGACCAGTTGCCCGGAGACGCCGTAGAGCGACGCAGGGTCGATCAGGTCGCGATCGGTGATCTTGAACGCGGCTTGGTGCGACTGCCAGCCCGAAACGGTCGGCGTTGTCGCCGCGCTGGTGGCTGCTGCCAGTTCGGTGACGGCGGGCGGCGTGCTCGCAGCCGACCGCGCCGGAAAGCTGAGGACCGAGACCGTGGCCAGGACGACCGCGACCAGGACCGCGCCGGTTCCGGGCCGGTAGAAACCGGCGTGCCACCCTCGAGCGCCCGCCGCCCGGCGCTGAGACCGCCGCTCGGTGCGCTGAGATCGCGCCGTCCACTCCGCCTTGCTCCGCCGCCCACACTGTGGCATGACGCCCCTACTCGACCGATTTGCCTGGCCCCGGTGCTGTGAAGACGGCGTAAGGGACGGCGGATGTGTGCCAGCTCACTTAAGAATTGGTTAAGTGTGGCGGCACCGCCCGTCATGGAAGACAAGGCGGTCACCCGCTCGTGCCCCGGTTGTGCAGTCAGATCAGGTCGTCATGCAGCATCAGCCGACGGGCCGCCTCGGCGACCGACCCGGACAGCGACGGGTACACGCCGATGGTCGCCGCCACCTCGGCCACGGTCAGACCCTGTTGCACCGCCAGTGCGATGGGGAAGATCAGCTCGGAGGCGTCCGGCGCGACGACCACGCCGCCGATGACGACCCCGGTCGCCGGTCGGCAGTACACCTTGACGAAACCCGCGTCGAAGCCGCGCATCTTGGCGCGCGCGTTCGTGGCGAGCGGCAGCATCACGCTGCGCGCCGGCACCTCGCCGGAGTTGATCGCCTCGTAGCCGATGCCGACCGTCGCGATCTCGGGATGGGTGAAGACGTTGGCCGCGACGGTCTTGAGGCGCAGCGGCGCAACCGCTTCACCGAGCGCGTGCCACATGGCGATACGCCCCTGCATGGCGGCGACCGACGCGAGCAGCAGCACACCCGTGCAGTCACCGCCGGCGTAGACGGACGGGACGTTCGTCCGCGACACCCGGTCGACCTCGATGTAGCCGTTCGCGTCCCGCCGGACGCCGACGTGCTCCAGCCCGAGGTTCGACGTGTTCGGCACCGAGCCGACGCACATCAGCGCATGGGATCCGGCCACCGTGCGACCGTCCTGCAGGGCGACCTCGACCCCGTCCGCGGTGCGGCTTACTCCCGACGCCCGGGCACGCCGCACCAGGGTGCCGCCACGCGACATGAAGACCTGCTCGATCACCTCGGCGGCGTCGGGGTCCTCGCCGGGCAGTACCCGGTCGCGGCTCGAGACGAGCGTCACCGGCACACCGAGCTCGCTGTAGCCACTGGCGAATTCGGCGCCGGTCACGCCCGAGCCGATCACCACCAGGTGTGCGGGCAGCTCGTCGAGGTCGTAGACATCGCGCCACGACAGGATCCGCTCGCCGTCGGGCGGGGCGGTGTCGAGAACACGGGGGGTGCCCCCCGTGGCGATCAGGACGACGTCGGATTCGACCGACCCGCTCACGGTGCCGTCGTCGCCGACGACCTCGAGCAGGTGGGTGCGCGCCGGCTGGGTCGCAGCGAACCGGCCGGCGCCGGGGAGCACCTTGACCCCCTCACGCACCAGCCGGTCGCGGATGTCGTCGGACTGCTGGCGGGCCAGCGCCTTGATCCGCGCGTTGACCGTCGTGAGGTCGACGTCGACCGCGCCCTCAACCGCCCCGACACCGACGCGCGGGGCGTCGCGGAACGCGGTCACCCGGTCGCTCGTGGCGATGAGGGTCTTGCTCGGCACGCAGTCGGTGAGCACGCAGGCACCCCCGATGCCGTCCCGGTCGATGACCGTCACCTCGGCGCCGAGCTGCGCGGCGACAAGTGCCGACTCGTAACCCGCCGGTCCCCCACCCACGATCGCGATCCGTGTCACGGCGCCATTCTCCCGTCCGACCCGAACTCCTCGGTACGCTGCCCTGCGATGGCACCCAGCAGCGGGCTCTACGCGGCCTACGGCTCCAACATGGACCCCGAGCAGATGCTCGAGCGGTGTCCGCACTCGCCGGCGGCCGGAACCGGGTGGCTCAACGGCTGGCGACTGACGTTCGGTGGCGAGGAACTCGGCTGGGACGGCGCGCTCGCGATGGTCGTTCCCGACCCCGCCAGTCAGGTCTTCGTCGCGCTCTACGACCTGTCCTCCGAGGATCACGACGTCCTCGACTATTGGGAGAGCGCCGACACCGGCCTCTACAAGAAGATCAAGCTGCGCATCTCGACGCTCGACGGCGAGGTGCTCGCATGGGTCTACATCCTGGACGGGTACGAGGGTGGTCTGCCCTCGGCTCGCTACCTGGGTTTGATCGCCGAGGCAGCGCAGGCAGCGGGCGCTCCGGACGACTATGTGGCGGAGCTGCGCGCCCGTCCGTGCCGCTCCCTGGGTGAGTGAGCATGTCGAGCTGCCCGTACGCACCGGACGAACCGTGCGAGGTGCGGCAGTCTCAGTGGCGCGGCGTGGATCGGTTCTGCGCTGCCAAGGCCCGCAGGGCGAGCTCGACGGTGTAGCGGACCCCCACGTCCAGCGCAGCCTCGTCGATGTCGAAGGTGCCCTGGTGCAGGTCGAAGGCCGCGCCGCCAGCGCGGCGGACGCCGAGCCTCGCCAGCGCGCCGGGGATCGTGCCGAGGTACCAGGCGAAGTCCTCGCCACCCATGCTCTGCGACGTCTCGGCGAGCGCCTGCTTGCCGAGGGCGGTGACGACGGCGGTGGACTGCAGCTCGACCGAAGGGCCGTCGTTGACGACCGGCGGCACCCCGCGCACGTAGTCCGTCGTGGCTTGGACCCCGGTCGGCGCGACGATCTGGTCGACCAGTTCGGTGACGAGCGGCCCGGCCGCAGCCCAGGCGTCGCGGTCGAAGACCCGCAGGGTCCCGCGCACCGAGCCCACCATCGGAATGGCGTTGGCCGCCCCGCCGGCCTGCACTGATCCCCAGACGAGCGACAGGGCGGCACGCGGATCGACCCGGCGCGAGAGCAGACCGGGCAGCTCAGTGATGATCAGGCCCGCCGCGTAGACGAGTTCGGCGGTGAGGTGCGGCCGAGCCGTGTGACCGCCCGGGCCGGTGAGCGCGACCTCGAGCCGGTCGCACGCCGCGGTGATCGGTCCGGGGCGAACACCGATCGACCCCGTCTCGAGCCGGGGATCGCAGTGCAGCGCGAAGATGCGCGACACCCCGTCGAGCTCGCCGCTCTCGAGCACGGCGAGCGCTCCGCCGGGCAGCGTCTCCTCGGCCGGCTGGAAGATCAGCCGGACCCGGCCCGGCAGCGAGCGCCGCGACAGCTGCGCGGCAGCCGCGAGCAGGATCGCGGTGTGCGCGTCGTGCCCGCAGCCGTGGCACGTGCCCTCGACCGTCGATCGATAGGGGACGTCCTTCAGGTCGGTGATCGGCAGCGCGTCGATGTCCGCACGCAGCCCGACGACCGGACCCGAGGTACCGATATCGCAGACGACGCCGGTACCTCCCGGCAGGGTTCGGGGTTCGAGACCGAGCGCCGACAGGTACTCGCCCACCAGCTCGGTCGTGCGCTTCTCGGCGAACCCGAGTTCGGGGTGGGCATGCAGGTCGCGGCGCAGAGTGACCACGTCGGGTAGTCGCGTCACAGCGCCAGCCCGTGCCGCATCTCGGCGAGCAACAGATCGACGACGGGAACGAGGTCGCCGCCCGCGGCGGTCGCCGCGGCTCGCTGCCGCTGGTAGCTGGCACCGCGCTCGATGAGTCGCGGGATCGCCTCGAGCTCGGCCGCGCATTCGAGCTTGCGCGCCAGCGGCAGCAGGTCGTCGACGAGGTCGGTGATCGCCTCTTTGACCGGCCGCACCGTGCCGCTGTTGTCGATGACGATCTCGGCGTCCAAGCCGTAGCGCGCGGCGCGCCACTTGTTCTCGCGGACCAGCCACGGCCTCGGGGACGGCAGCGTGTAGCCGTTGTCGAGCTGACGGTCGAAGCGCTCGACCAGACACTGCGCGAGCGCGGCGGCACACCCGATCTCGTCGAGTGTCGGCATGCCGTCGCAGATGCGCAGTTCGACGGTGCCGAAGTTCGGATGCGGGCGGATGTCCCACCACACCTCGCGGATGGACTCGATCGCGTGCGACGAGATCAGCGCGTCCATGTACGCCTCGAACGCCTCCCAGCCGGAGAGCTGATAGGGCAGGCCGGCGGTCGGCAGCGCCTCGAAGATCTTGCTGCGGTACGAGGCAAGGCCGGTGTCGGAACCGATCCAGTACGGGCTCGACGCCGACAGCGAGAGGAAGTGCGGGAGGTACGCCAGCAGCGCGTTGACGATCGGTATCGCCTTGTCCGGCGACCGGACGCCGCAGTGGACGTGCACGCCGAAGATCTGCAGCTGGCGCGCCATCCACTGGTTGCGTTCCATGAGGGCGATGTAGCGGGGCACCTCGGTGACGCGCTGGGTGGCCCAGTCCGTCGTCGGATGCGTCCCGCTGCACATCAGCCCGGCGTTGCGCTCGGCCGCGGCCTTGGCGACGGTAGCGACCGTCTCCGCGAGGTCGGCCTTGGCCTCGGCGACGGTGCGGCAGATCCCGGTGATGACCTCGACGCACGACTGCAGCAGCTCGTGCTTGGCCTTGGGATGCTCGTCCGCGCCGTCCGGCCGGATCGCTTCGAGCACCGCGTCGGAGATGCCGATGAGTTCGCGGGTCTCCAGGTCGACCAGTTCGAGTTCCCACTCCACGCCGAGGCTCGTTCGCTCGGACGGCGAGAAGTCGATCCGCATCCTTCGGAGCGTAACGGGCGGCGCGCGGCAGGTGCCCACACCGCGTGCGCAGCGGTGACGTGGCGTCGACGGGCCGCTAGGGTCGGACGCGGAGTGCCGGGAAGCCTGGTCGGCGGCACCGTCGTCGACCTCAGGAGCCGTAGTGCACGACCTCGAGCCGTTCGCGTTGACCGTCGGGATCGTGGCGCTCGCCCTGCTGGCCGCCGTCGCATCGAGCCGGGCCACCGAACGAATCGGTGTGCCCGCGCCGGCGATCTTCCTCGTCGTCGCCGCAGTGGCCTCGGACATCTGGCCGCACCTCGGCAGCCTCTCGGTGCAGGTCGACCAGCGCATCGTGACGGTCGCGCTCGCGGTGATCCTCTTCGACGGCGGCATGCGCATCGGACTGTCCCGGTTGCGCCGGGCCGTCGGTGCGTCGATCTGGCTGGGTACGGCCGGGACGGTGGTCACCGCGGCCGCGCTCGCCCTGGCCGCACACGGGCTGTTCGACTTCACCTGGCGGGAGGCGTTGCTCCTGGGCACCGCGCTCGCCCCGACCGATCCAGCGGTCGTCTTCTCGGTGCTCGGGCGACGCGAGGTGCGCGGTCGCAGCGGAACGCTGCTCGAAGCAGAGTCCGGGGCGAACGATCCGGTCGGCATCGCGTTGATGCTCAGCGTGCTCGGCGCGGGGGGTGGCAGCTGGGGGGCGTTCGGTTCCGGAGCCGGCACGTTCGCCCTGCAGATGGCCGTGGGTCTCGTCGTCGGCGTGGCCGGCGGCTGGGCGCTGCTGCAGGTGATGCGTCGGGTGGCGCTGCCGAACGAGGCGCTCTACCCGGTGCAGACGATCGCGTTCGCGCTGTTGCTGTACGGCGCCGCCGCGGTCGCGCACGGGTCCGGGTTCCTTGCCGTGTTCGTCGCGGGCATCCTCGTCGGCGACGCGCGGGCGCCCTACAAGCGCGAGGTGGAGCGCTTCAGCGGCGCGCTGGCCAACCTGGCCGAGATCGTCGCGTTCGCCGTGCTCGGGCTCAGCGTCTCGCTTCGGCGCGTGTTCGGCGACGGGCACGTCTGGACCGGGCTCGCCATCGCGGCGGTGCTCATCCTGCTCGTCCGGCCGGTGCTGGTGGGGCTGGTGTTGTGGCCGGTCAGGTTGCACCGCAACGAGCGTGCCTTCGTCCTGTGGGCCGGCCTGAAGGGCGCGGTGCCGATCCTGCTCGGGACCTACGTTCTCAGCGAACACGTGCCGGCCGCTGCCCGCATCTACGACGTGATCTTCGTCGTGGTGATGGTGTCGGTAGTGGTGCAGGGCGGCCTCGTACCGGTCGTCGCCCGGATGCTGCGTATCCCGACGCGCGTCACCGAGCCCGAGCCGTGGGCGCTCGGCATGCGCTTTCGCACCGAGCCCGAAGGTCTGCACCGGTACGTCGTCGCCGAGGGCGCGCCTGCGGACGGCACGGCGATCGCCGACCTGCCGGTGGGCGAGCACCTCTGGATCAGCATGGTCAGCCGCCAGGGACGGCTCGTGCAGGTCAGGGGTGAGACGGTGCTCAGAGCCGGTGACGAGATACTCGCCCTCACCGAGGACGGCGACGAATTCTCGTCCGTCTTCTGCTGAGCGGGCGTTCGCACCCTAGAGTTCGCGACAGCGGACGAGGGAGGGCGGCGCCGGGTGAATCCGGTTCTCTGGATGGCCTGCCGCCGCAGCGCGCGCAACCACTTCGTCGGCAACCCGGCCACCGTCGGCCAACGACGAGACCGGCTGCGACAGTACGAGGAGAGCCGGCCCGTCCCACGTGACGGCGTCGCGGTCCACGACCACGCGGTACCGGCCGGCCAGCACCCGGTGCGCGTCCGCACGTACCGCCCGGCGGGTGTCGCCGCACCGTTGCCGGGTTACCTGCTGGTGCCGTCCGGCGGCTTCTGGAACGGCGGCATCGCGCAGGCCGAGGCGCTCGCTCGTCTCTACGC
>JAVHVN010000196.1:0-9804 GCA_032160545.1 Pseudonocardiales bacterium
CACACCCAGTGGTGCGACCAGGCGATGGGCGACGCCAAGAGCCCGCCGATCGCAAGGCAGATGAGGCCGGCGGCGTCTTCCCCTCGACGCAGTTCCCTGTGGCATGCCATCGCACCCAGGGCCAGCATGGCGATCGACGCGGGTAGGACGATCGCCGAACTCGGGTGCTCGGTGCGTAGTGCCCGCGCCAGGACACCCGTGAGCGATTGGTTGTCGCCGTAGATGAGACTGCCGACGTTGGTGGTGTTGTAGAGCGAGTCAGTCCAGTAGTGCCACGTGTCGGCGGGCGCGATGCACGCACTCACTGCCAGCGATCCCGCCAGCGCCGTCACGCCGCGGGCCACGGCTCGCCAGTCCCGTTGCAAGGCGAGGTAAAGCAGGAAGATCCCTGGGGTGACCTTCAGCCCGGCCGCCACCCCTACGAGATAACCCCTCCGGTGTCGGGGCAGCGCCAGGCAGTCGACGGACACCAGGACCGCGAGAATGATGTTCACCTGGCCCAGGCGAAGCGACCGAAAGACAGGTTCGAACGCGAAACAGGCGCCCGCGGCCAACGGGAGCCAGATGAGAGGCATTCGGAACTGCTTCCAGAACACGCTGACGAAACCAAGCAGGCACAGCATCGAGCCAGCGGTCATCGCTACTTCAGCGCCACGTGCGCCGAGTGTATTGAGTGGTACGAACGAGATCGCCGCGAACGGCGGGTAGGTGAATCGCAGGCCGCTGCCGTCCTGGTAGATCGTCGATCGGTGAGCAATCAATCCGGCACCGCGGAGATATACGCGCAGGTCGCCGAAGTTCCCCTCCGTCAGCGCTGCATGCCAGCGTGCAGCAAGCAGCGCGCCGGAAACGCCGAAACCGACGAGCAGGCCCACTGCCCATGCAAGCGATCGCGGTGTCCTCCGATGCGTCCATCGACCGCGTGCTTCGAATGCTCGACCGGACGCAGGCCTCACGATGCGTCAGCGGCTGACAAGTCGTAGGACGGGCCTCGTCCTTCGCCGCATATTCGTCGGCGCACCGGCCATACCGGCGTCCTGTGGGTTCGTTCGGCGGCGAATCCTACGAGGGCTCGCCCTCCGGAGATGAGCCCGATCGCACACTGCACTGCAGGGACCTTGGCAGCACGCCGATGCTGCGCATAGCCGTCTCACACCGACGGAGCAGTGGCGGCCACGCGACTTCGTCCAACCGAGCAAGCCCCAGGAACTGCCGAGCTTCTTCTCGATCGCGGTCAGCCGGCGGCCGGGCCGACAGGTGCACTGACACCGGTCGGCCCGGCGTCCGTCTTGCGGGCGCGGACGACCCCGGCGAACCGCTCCGCCCGCACCGGCGTCGCCACGATCGCGACGAGCGGGAACAGCGCCACCACCGCGAAGCCGAGGGCGTACCGCGAGTTGCCGATGATCACCGCGAGCAGTGGCGCCGTCGCGACGGCCACCAGGTTCTGCACGGTGTTCTGCACGCCGAGCGCCCGCCCGGCCCACTCGGGGCCGGCCAGTTCCGCTACCGAGGTGTAGGCCAGCCCGTTGTCGGCCACCGTGACGACCGCGCCGAGGCCGAACGCGGCGACGATCCACCAGGCGTGCAGGGCGGCGCCCAGCGACAGGGCCAGCATGAGCGCGGCGCTGGCCGCCGCCAGCTGGCGCATCGGCCGCAACCGCGAGCCGACCTGGTCCGACCACAACCCGCTCGCGATGCGCCCGGCGGCACCTGCGACCTGGAACGCGAAGATCATCCGGCCCGCTGCCGTCGCGTCCCAGTGGCGCTCGCCGGCCAGGTACACCAGCGTGAACGCCGCGACGGCGAATTGCGGCACGACCAGCATCGAGCTGGCGAGATGCACCCGGCCGAGGTGCCACGACCCGCGGTACGGCGAGGCGGCCGGCGCCGTGCCGAGCGCGCGCGAGGGGCGCACGGGGTCATGCACGAGCAGCACCACCAGCACAGCAGCGAGCGCACACAACGCGGCGGGGAACAGCAGCGCGACACCGGCGCCGTGCGCGTGCGCGAGCGGCGGCAGCGCGAGCGCGGCGATCGCCACGCCGAGCGGCTGCGCGGTCTGCCGGGTACCCATCGCCAGCCCGCGCTCGCCGGCCGGGAACCACCCCATCACCATCCGGCCGCTCGCCGCGTTCACCGACGCGCCGGCGGCGCCGGCCAGCGCGAGCAGCACGCCGAGCTCAGTAGCGCCGTGGACGACCGCCGCGAGCCCGAGCAACGCCGCTGCGGCACCGACCCCTGACGCGATGACCACCCGCTCGCCGTACCGGTCGGCCAGCGCACCCCAGAGGATCAGCGTCAGCAGCAGCCCGACCATGGGCGCCGACACGACGAGGCTCGCCTGGAAGAGACTCACGCTGTCGCGGCTGCGCAGTGCGGGGACGAGCATCGGGATGCCGTAGATGAACGAGCAAGTCGCCGCCTGGGCGAACGTCCCCACGGCGAGGACAGTCCAGCGCCGCCCGTCAGCCATGCCCGCAATCCTAACAAGGCGTCCCACATCACAGGACTGGTATCTCGCATCTTGAGATCAGCTCGAGCGGACGAAGTCCCCCACCTCGGCGGCGAAGCGCTGCGCGTCGCGCCGGTGCGGCTCGTGCCCGGTGCCCGGGAACACCACCAGCCGGCTCGCCGGCAGGTGGTCATGCGCCGCGTACGCGTGCGCGACCGGGATGACCCCGTCACCCTCCGTCCAGATCAGCAGGGTGGGCAGATGCTCGGCGAGGTACCGCATCTCGATGAAGGACCCGCGCTGGCCGGCCGGCTCGATCACCCCCCGCAGCGCTGCGAAGAAGGCAGTCCGTCCCTCGCGCGAGTCCAGCGTGTGCCCTGCGCGGCGCAGGTTCACGAGGTTCTCCGGTGTCAGGCGCAGCAACCGGTGCAGGCCGGGATGGCGGTACACGCGCCGAAACGGCGCGGCGACCGCGGCGGCGAGCAGCGGCTCCGCGCCCGGCAGGGACGCAGCGCGCAGCACCGGGTGCACCTCGCGGCCGAGGCCTCCGGCCGACACCAGCACGAGCCGCGAGACGAGCTGCGGGTGGTGATATGCGAAGTGCACCGCGACCGCGCCGCCCAGCGAGTGCCCGCACACCGTGGCCTGCGGAATCCGAGCGGCCGCGAAGAAGGCGGCGAGCGAATCAGCGAAGTCGGGCAGCAGGTACCCCGAGGCGGGCTTGTCGGACCAGCCGTGCCCGATCAGGTCGACCGCGACGACGCGCAGCCCCTGTGCGGCGAGCAGGCCGATGGCGCGGTCCCACGTTGTCGCGTCGGACGCGAGGCCGTGCAGCAGCACGACCGCCTCGCCCTCGTCCGGACCGGCCGTGAGGTACGAGACCCGGTGGCGCCCGGCTGTCACCGCACGCCGGGTGATCCCCTCGACGCCCGCTCCCACGGGACGAACGCTACCGACGGCGGGGTCAGCTGCTCAGGTCGCGCTCGATCTGCTGCAGGCTGCGGCCCTTGGTCTCGGGCACCCGCCGGTAGAAGTACGCGACCGCCGCGAGGGACAGGACACCGAAGCCGGTGAAGACCGCCCCGCCACCGACCGCGTTGAGGATGGTGAGGAACGAGATCGTCACGACGAAGTTCGCCGCCCAGTTCCCGATCGTCGCGACACTCATCGCGCGGGCCCGCACGCCGAGCGGGTAGATCTCGGCGATCAGCAGCCAGAACACCGGGCCGAGCCCGACCGCGAACGAGCCGGTGTAGATCATCAGCCCGATCACCGCGAGGATGGCGTGCCCGCCGTGCAGCGTGGTCGTCCCGCCGGTGAACGCGACCGCGGTCACTGCCATGCCGACGACCATGCCGGCCGTCCCGACGAGCAGCAGCGGACGGCGACCGACCCGGTCGAGCAGCCAGATCGCGACGATCGTCAGCATCACGTTCACGGCGCCGACGGCGACGTTCGCCAGGAGCGCGGCGTTGTTGCCGAAGCCCGCGTTCTTCAGCAGGGTCGGCGCGTAGTAGATGACGGTGTTGATTCCGGTCACCTGCTGGAACACCGCGAGGGCGAGCCCGACGATCAGCGCGGGACGCACCTTCGGGTCGAGCAGGCGCCGGCCGCTCGCCTCGCGGCGCGCGAGGTCGCGCACATCGTCGATCTCCTCGTCGATGTCCTCCTCCGCCCGGACCCGGCGCAACACCGAACGCGCTTCGTCCTCGCGGCCCTGCCGCACCAGCCAGTGCGGGCTCTCGTGCTGCGACAGGATGCCGACGAGCAAGATGGCGGCGGGGATCGCCGCGAGCCCGAACATCAGCCGCCAGTTCGCGGTGTGCCCCAGCCCGTAGTCGGTCAGGTACGACACCAGGATGCCGAGCGTGATCGCGAGCTGATTGAGGCTGACAAGAGCCCCGCGCAGCCGCGGCGGCGCCACCTCACCGATGTAGAGCGGCACCACCATCGAGGACGAGCCGACAGCGAGGCCGATGACGAAGCGTGCCGCGACCAGCACGGGGAACGCGGGCGCGAACGCCGCGAGCATGACGCCGACGATGAACACGAGCGCCGTGATGACGATCGCCTTCCGGCGGCCGATGCCGTCGGCGATGCGCCCGGCCAGCAGGGCGCCGACAGCTGCGCCGACGAGCAGCAGGCTCGTCACGAGTTCCTGCTGGAAGGACGTCAGGCCACCGAAGTCAGCCTTGAGGAACAGCAGCGCGCCGGACACCACGCCGGTGTCGTAGCCGAACAGCAGGCCGCCGAGCGCCGTGATGACCGACGCCACGGTGACATTGCGCCGTACCGTCCGGGGCGAGCCGGCTGACCGTTCGCCCTGCGTGCGTTGCCGGTGCGGGGCAGTCGAGGTTGACATGCGGCCTCCTTCGGTTGGACAGGCCGGTTATGCCCGGATTGCCGGGTCGTTACGCAGGTTCACCCGCGATGTGTCATGGGCATGCTGTGCCGAGTGATGGGTACTGCCGCCCGGCCGACAGGAGCTGAGCCCCGGGGATGACGAGCACAGCGGCGTTGGACCCGGAGACCTCAGCTGCCACCGCGGCGGCGATCAGCGACCTCTACAGCGACGCTCAGGGGTGTGCCGAGTCGGCCGGGCTGGTCTACGTGGCTTCCGACAGTCCCGGGTACACCCGGCTGCGCAGGGGCAAGGGGTTCAGCTACCGCGGGCCGGACGGGCGCACCGTGATCGACGCGAGGTGCAAGCAGCGCATCCTGCAGCTGGCGATCCCGCCGGCATGGCGCAACGTGTGGATCTGCCCCGCCGAGAACGGTCACGTGCTCGCGACCGGAGAGGACGAGAAGGGCCGCAAGCAGTACGTCTACCACCCGAAATGGCGGGAGCTGCGCGATCTGCTGAACTCGTACCGGCTCATCGTCGTCGCCGACCAGTTACCGGCGATCCGCGCGCACATCGCCGCCCAGACCCGCCGCCGAACCCTCGACCGCGACCGGGTGCTCGCCGCGATGCTGCGCATCGTCGACGCGTCGGGCATGCGCATCGGCAGCGAGGTCTACGCGGAGGAGAACGAGAGCTTCGGGCTCACCACCCTCACCCGCCGGCACGTGCAGGTGCGCGGCCCGGCGGTGACGTTCGACTTCCCCGCCAAGTCGGGCAAGCGCGCCACGATCACGCTTCGCGACGGCCGGGTCTCCGCGGTCGTCGACACGCTCGCCCAGCAGCGCCGGCGGCGACTGTTCACGGTGGACGGGCAGCAGATCACGGCCGCGGAGGTGAACGCGCTGCTCGCCGAACTCACCGACAACCGGATGACGGCCAAGGACTTCCGCACGTGGCGGGGAACACGGACGGCGTTCACCTACCTGCGCGACCATCCGGACGAGGACCCGGAGCGCGCCGTGGTGACCGCGGTCGACACGGCCGCTGACGACCTGCGCAACACGCGCGCGGTGGCGCGGGACCACTACGTGCACCCGCACGTTCTCGAGACGTTTGCGAACGGGACGTTCACCGAGTACCTGGGACGCGCGAAGCCCACCCGCGAACCGCTCCTCAGCGCGGACGAGCGCGAGCTGGCCGGCTTCCTGCAGGTGCTGCTCGCGGCGGAGTACGGCCGTTCGGACCTGCCGCGTCCGGCGTGACCGAGGCGCGCGGCAGTAGGGCCGGCGCGCGGCCGAGGGGCGGTGGGTTCAGGCCGCGGTCGCCCGGCGACGCCGGGGCGCTTTGCGGGCGGCGAGCGAGCGACGTGCTTCGACGAGGACGTCTCCGTCGAGCCCGAGCATCGACAGCAGCGTGCGACAGTCGTCCACATCAGTCGCACTGGCGGCGACGACCTTCACGGCCTTGCGCTGCCACTCCGAATGCAGGGCCTCGTCGTGCTCCATGCGTGCGATGTCTGCCTGTGAGATGGGCGTGCCGTCGACCGACATGGCCCCAATCCGTCCCGTCATGGCTTCCTTTCTTCCCTACGAATCTTAGTTTCAAACGGGAGATCGCCATGAATCTGAGATGTCAGAACGGTGGGAGTGCCGCGACCGTCGCGAAGAACTCGTCGATCCGCCGCACGACGTCGGCGAATGCGTCGAAATCGACCGGCTTCGGGACGTAGACGTTGGCGTGCAGGTCGTAGCTGCGCGCGACGTCCGCGGCGGCGACCGAGGTGCTGAGGACCACGACGGGGATGCGCCGCAGCTCGGCGTCGGACTTGAGTTCGGCCAGCAGTTCAAGGCCAGACATCCGCGGCAGGTTGAGGTCGAGCAGGATCAGGTCGGGCCGGCGGGCGTCACGGTAGCCGTCCTCGCGACGCAGATAGGCCAGCGCCTCGACACCGTCACCCACCACGTCGAGGGCAGCGTTCAGGCACCCGGCCCGTAACGCCTCACGGGCGAGCATGACGTCACCGGGGTCGTCCTCGACGAGCAGTACCTCGAGCCGTGTGCCGTCCGAGCCGGCCTCACGGGGCACTGACGGTCCGCCTTTCCGAAAGAGTGAAGCGGAACGTAGCACCCTGCCCCGCGCCGTCCGTGTCGAGCCAGATACGCCCACCGTGGAACTCGACGATCTTGCGGCACAGCGCCAGCCCGATGCCGGTTCCCTCGTACGCGCCGCGCACGTGCAGCCGCTGGAAGATCGTGAAGATCCGCTCGGCGTACTGCGCCTCGATGCCGATCCCGTTGTCGGCGACGGCGAACTGCCAGACCCCCTCGTCACGCAGCGGACGAGCGGTCACCACGATCAGCGGCGGCTCGTCGCCGTGGTACTTCAACGCGTTGCCGACGAGGTTCTCGAACAGTGCGGCCAGCAGGTCCGGATCGCCCTCGACGGTCGGCAGGTCGCTGCGTCCCACGCCGGCACCGCTCATCCGGATTTGGTCGTCCAGGCCGGCGAGCACCTGGTCGAGCACGGCGCCGGTGTCGACGTCGACGAACGAATCGGTCGTGCGGCCCACCCGCGAGAGCGCCAGCAGGTCGCTGATCAACGCCTGCATGCGCTTCGCCCCGTCGACCGCGAAGCCGATGTACTGCTTCGCCTGGTCGTCGAGCTCGTCGGCGTACTGCCGCTCGAGCAGCTGGCAGAAGTTCGCGACCTTGCGCAGCGGCTCGGACAGGTCGTGCGACGCCACGTAGGCGAACTGTTCGAGGTCGGCGTTCGAGCGCACCAGCTCCGCCTGCGCGGCCTGGACCAGCGCGAGCTCGTCCGCGATCTGGCGGCGCATCTGCTCGACGTCGGACCCGAGCTCGGCGAATTCGGGTGGCCCGTCCGGGACGATCCGGCGGGTGCGCGCACCCGCCGCGACCTGCCGGCTCTGCCGGCCCAGCCGTTCGACCGGCCCGAGTACCCATCGGTGCAGACCGCGCCAGATCGCAAGGATCGCCGCCAGGACCAGGACAGCCGTCGCGGCTAGCAGCACGGACAGCAGGACGATCGCGTTCTTGCGTGCCGCCCGGGCGTCCGCACTGGCCTCCGTCACGGCCCCGGCGAGATCGGTGCCGGCCTGGCGGGCCGCCGCGAACCGGGCCTCGTCGGCAGCGGAGTCGAGCCCTGTTGGCGGCGGGCCCGTGCCGCGTACCGCTGCGATCAGCGGGTCGGCCGTCTCGCGGTGCCACGTGTCGGCCGCGGTGGTGAATGTGTCGAGGCGACGCAGCAGGCCGGGCGAGCCGCGCAGCAACTGCCTGAGCCGGGCAACGTCGGCCTGCTGCGTCGTGAGTGACTCGGTGTACGGCTGCAGCAACTCGGTGCGTCCGGTGAGCAGGTAGTCGCGCAGACCGGTCTGCTGGTTCGTCAGATCGGCGAGCACCGCCTCACTGCGGGTGACAGCCGGACCCCACCGGTAGACCGTGTCGTTGCCCTTGGTCACGACGTTGCCCAGCGCGAGCGCGATGGCGAGCACGACGAGCAAGACCAGGGCCAGCAGCGCCAGCGTGATCGCCGCGACGCGGCGCCGCAGCGACCACGGCGGGCGCGAGGAGTCGATCGGCCGCGGGTCGGCCTCGCTCATCGGTCCGTCGGGGGACGGATCGTGACGACGACGACCGCGGTGTCGTCGAGCGAGCGGTTCGGCGCGGTGCCGACCAGTTCAGCTATCCACGAGTCGACGCTCGTCCCGTCTGCGGCACACCGGGTCACCGCGTCGACCAGCTCCTCGAGGCCCAGGCTGGTGTCGTCCGACGCGCGGACATAGGCGTCCAGCAGCCCGTCGGTGTACATGACGAGCGACGCGCCGTGGACGAACGCGACCTCGGTCTCGGGCCACGGGGTGGAGGTGCCGGCCGGCGACCCGGCCGGGGGGTCGACGCCGAGCGGCGGCCCGACGGCGACGTCGAGATAGGTCGCCTTGCCCTCGTTGCAGATCAGCGGCGACGGGTGTCCGGCGACTCGCATCCGGATCGTCCGGGCCGCGGTGTCGATCGTGACGTCGCACGCCGTCACGAAGCCCGCCTGCCCGGACGTCTCGGCGTCCAGTAGCCGGGCCAGCGAGGGCAGGATCTCGTCCTCGGCCGTCCCCGCGAGGATCAGCGTGCGCCACGCCACGCGCAGGTGGACGCCCAGAGCGGCCTCGTCCGGACCGTGGCCCATGACATCGCCGATGACCGCGCGCACGACGTGCCCGCCGATCTCGACCACGTCGAAGAAATCGCCGCCGAGCACCGCGTGGTCGCGACCGGGTTGGTAGTAGCTCGAGCACTCGACGGCCCGGGAGCGCAGCAGCGGCGTCGGCAGCAGGCCGCGTTCGAGACGGGAGTTCTCGGCCGAGCTCAGCCGCGCCTCGCGCAGCTGCTGCGCCGTGCGCTGTGCCCGCTTGCGCTCGATCGCGTACCTGATCGAGCGGTCGAGCAGGTCAGCAGTGATGTCGTCCTTGACCAGGTAGTCCTCGGCGCCGATCGACAGGGCGTCCAGTCCGCCCGGGTCGTGGCGGCCGGTGAGGACGATGACCGCGGTGTTCGGCGAGGCGTCGACGACACGCATCAGCGCGGTGAGGCCATCGGCGTCCGGCAGGCCCAGATCGAGCAGGACGCAGTCGGGCTGCGCGGCGAGGGCGACGGTGGCGTGGGCGAGCGTCCTGGCCCAGTCGATCGACTCCGCGGGGACGCCGGACTCTTCGAGACAGGAGCGGACGAGAACGGCGTCGCCCTCGTCGTCCTCGACGAGCAGCAGGCGCCGAACCGCACCGGCGAGCGGAGCGGACGGCTTGACCACGTGGCCCCCTCGCCCTGCCGAGACGTTCTCTTCGACGCCGGAGCGGCTCGGTGAAACTGTGGCGGTGGGATTCGAACCCACGGTGGCCATCAACCACACACGCTTTCGAGACGTAAGTCCGAAGTGCCAAAGCCGTCTGGTGAGCCCGCAATTTGCCCGCTCACCGTGAGACTATCGCGTGCCACGA
>JAVHVN010000013.1:0-12746 GCA_032160545.1 Pseudonocardiales bacterium
CCGCCGGTCCCGCCGCAGGGGGCCGCGGAGGGCCAGCCCGGTCAGAACCATCCGACCCAGGGACTGCCGCCCTACGGGCAGCCCGGCTACCCGCAGCCGGGCTACGGTCAGGGCGGTTACGGCCAGCAGCCCCCGTACAGCGGGCAGCCGTACGGGCAACCGGGGTACGGCCAGCCCGGCCCGGCGGGTTACGGGCAACCGGGTTACGGCGGCCAATCGGCGTACGGCCAGCCCGGGTACGGCCAGCCCGGTCAGCCAGGCCAGCCCGGGTACGGCCAGCCCGGGTATGGCCAGACTGCTTCGGCATACGGGCAGCAGGCTTATCCGCAACAGGCCTACGGGCAACAGGCCTACGGGCAACAGGCCTACGGTCAGCCCTACGGAGAGGCGCCGGCGGGCACCGGACAACCGCCGAAGCGGGGCAAGGGCCGGCTGCTCACGATTGTCGGGCTCGTGGTCGCGCTTCTTGTCGTGGCGGCCATCGCTGTCATCGCAGTGGCGACCCGGACCAAACAGCTCAGCCACAGCGCGGTCGAGAAGTACATCGTTAGTCAGTACTCGGTGTCGAACGTCCAGTGCAACGGCGGCAAGAACGTCCCGTTGAAGGCTGGGCGCACCTTCGGCTGCACCGGCCCCGGCAACGCGTCCTTCACCGTGACGGTCAAGTCCAACAGCGGCGACTACGAGGTGCAGCCGAACGGCTGAATGGTTACTCGCCCAGTGCCCTCGCGACTGCCTTCTGCAGCCGGCCCACCGAACTTGCGATGCCCAGTTGATCGACCAGTGCGGCAAGGCGTCGATCGTCAGGTGGTCGCTCGGGTAGGGCGTCGTCGAGTGCTGGCAGCTGCACGTCGGTCCGCCCCCGTACGGCCGCGGGAGCGACGACGAGATACCGGGCGGCGGCCCTGACGCGCCCCGCGGCCCCGGCCGGGAAGCCGTCGTCACCGCGCTCGGCCGCGAGCACAATGTCCTCTACCGACCCGAACCGCGCGACGAGCGCCGCGGCGGTCTTCTCACCGATGCCGGGGACGCCCGGCAGGCCGTCGCTCGGGTCGCCCCGCAACACGGCGAAGTCGGCGTAGCGCTCCGCCGGGACACCGTACTTGGCCAGCACCTCCGCCGGACCCATCTCCTCGAGTTTCGCGATGCCCTTGCCCGTGTACAGCACCGTCACCCGGTCGGTCGCGAGCGCCAGCAGGTCGCGGTCGCCGCTGACCACGTCCACGGTGGCCTGGTCGCGCACGGCCAGCGTCGCGATGACGTCGTCGGCCTCGAAACCCACCGCGCCGGCCGCGGCGAGCCCCAGCGCGCCGAGCACGTCGAGCAGTACCGGTACCTGCGGAGACAGCGTGTCGGGCACCGCCTCGGCGCCGTCGGGTGCGACGCGGTGCGCCTTGTACGACGGCACGAGTTCGACGCGGAAGGCGGGCCGCCAGTCGAGATCCAGGCAGGAGACGAACCGCCGGGGCCGTCGCCGCTCGATCAACGCGGCCGACATGTCGAGGTACCCCCGGATTGCGTTGACCGGGCGACCATCGGGCGCGGTGATCGACTCCGGCAGCGCGTAGTACGCGCGGAAGTACAGGTTCGCCGCATCGATCAGCATCAACTCGCTCATGCGCGGCACCGTAACGCCTCGCTCAGCCTGCCGAGCGTGACGCGTCGGTCGAACCGCGGATCACCAGTTCCGTGGGCAGTACCACCGCATCAGGCTGGACGTCCGCACGGCCGATCGCTGCGAGCACCCGGGTGGTGATGTCGAGTGCCTGCTCGGCCACCGGCTGTCGCACTGTCGAGAGGTCCATGACCTCGGCGTTCACCTGATCGTCGAACCCCATCACCGCGATGTCCTCCGGCACTCGCAAACCGGCGCGGCGGATCGTGCGTAACGCGCCGTACGCCATCTCATCGGATTCGGCGAACAGCCCGGTGGGCGGTTCGGCCAGCTCGAGCAACCGGCGGGTCGCGGCGCTACCGCCATCGACGGTGAAGTATCCCAGCACCTCGAGGGCCGGGTCGGGCTCGACGCCGGCTGCGCGCAGGGCGTCGCGGTAGCCGTCGCGCCGGTGCAGGGGAGGGGTGAAGCGCATCGGGTCGTCGGTGTCGCCGCCGATGAGCGCGATCCGCCGACGACCGAGCGACAGCAGGTGCTCGACGGCCATGCGTGCCGCGGCGACGTCGTCGATCTGTGACGAGTGGAACCCGGAGCGTTCGAGTCCGAGCAGGCCGACCGGGGTGCCGAGCGCCGCAAGGGCCTCGAACTCGTCGTCGGAGAGCACGAGGCTGACGACGAGCACCGCATCGACGCGCTTGCGCATCGGCATGACATCGAAGAACCGGTTTCGGCCGTCCTCGTCCCCGAGGTTGTACAGCAGCAGGTCGAATCCGGCGCGGCGCAGAGCGGTCTCGACGGTGTCGATCACTTCGGCGAAGAACCACCGGTTCACGAAGGGGACGACGACCCCCACGGTGGCGGTCCGCCCGCTGGCGAGCCGTGCGGCGAACGGGGAGGCGACGTAGTTCAGCTCTGCGGCGGCGGCGAGCACCCGCTCACGCGTGGCGGGTGCGACGTCCGGCAGATCGCGCAGAGCCCGCGACACGGTTGCGATCGACACGCCCGCGTTGCGCGCGACATCCTCGATGCTCGCGACCATGGTCAAGAAAGTACCGCCGACGGGCCGCGCGGCCGCGCTGGCAGACTCGCAGCAATGCGCACCCTCTACCGCAACGGCAGGATCTACACCCCGGCCGTGCATGAGGCCACCGCATTCGCGGTCGAGGACGGCGTGATCACCTGGGTCGGCCAGGACGACTCCGTCGGGGCGCTCACGGCCGCCGAGACCGTCGACCTGGCCGGCGCATTCGTCACCCCGGCCTTCGTCGATGCGCATGTCCACACCACGGCGACCGGCCAGTCACTCACCGGTCTCGACCTCCGCACGGCAGCCTCGGTGCGCGACGTCCTCGACGCGGTCGAACGCGCGGCCCGGGACGGCGGCGGCCGGCCCATCGTCGGTGCCGGCTGGGACGAGACGCACTGGCCCGAGGGGCGCCCGCCCACGTCCGCCGAACTCGACCGGGCGTCGTACGGGGGAGCGGTCTACCTGGCGCGGGTCGACGCCCACTGCGCCGCGGTTTCCTCCGCGCTGATGGCCACGGTGCCCGGCCTGGCCGCCCGCACCGGCTATCGGCCCGACGGGACGTTGACGCGGGAGGCACACGACGCGGCTCGCACCGCGTCCCTCCAGGCGCTCACGCCGGGCCGGGTCCGCGACGCGCAACGGGTCGCACTGCGCAACGCGGCGGCGCACGGGATCGGGTCCGTCCACGAGATGGCCGGCCCGGCGATCTCGTCAGAAGGCGACCTGGGTGGCCTGCTCGACCTCTCCGGCGCCGAAGACCTGCCCGAGGTCATCGGCTACTGGGGCGAGCTGTTCGGCATCGACACCGCACGCGAGCTCGGCGCGACCGGCGTCGGTGGCGACCTGTTCTGCGACGGTTCCCTGGGCTCGCACACCGCGGCGCTGCGCGAGCCGTACGCCGACCGGCCCGAGACGTCCGGTGCGCTGCGCTTCGAGACCGCCGAGCTCGCCGAGCATCTGGTGCGCTGCGCGGAGGCAGGCCTGCAGGCCGGGTTCCACGCCATCGGCGACGCGGCGATCGACCAGGTGCTCGACGCCGTCGACCAGGCCACCCAGCGGCTCGGACGCAACGCCGGCGCGGGGCAGCGCCTCGAGCACGCCGAGTACGTCCGCGACCCAAACCGGCTGGCCGCCTCGGGCATGTTCGCATCGATGCAACCGGCGTTCGACGCGCTGTGGGGCGGCACCGACGAGATGTACGCGCGGCGCCTTGGTCCGCACCGCGCCATGGCGCTCAACCGGTTCGCCGGGTTGGCCGCCGCGGGCGTCCCGCTGGTCTTCTCCTCCGACTCCCCGGTGACGGCGACCGGACCCTGGGCCGCGGTCCGGGCGGCCGCCTATCCGAGCGACCCGGGAGCGGCGATCAGCCCGCGGTCGGCGTTCCTCGCCCACACCCGGGCCGGATGGCGAGCCGCAGGCCGCGACGGCGAGGGCGTCCTCGGGCCGGGCACCCCGGCCACGTTCGCCGTCTGGCAGGCCGGCGAGCTCGGTGTCGACGCACCTGACGAGAGGCTGGCTCGCTGGAGCACCGACCCCCGCGCCGCAGTCTCCGGCCTGCCGCTGCTCATCCCGGGCGCACCCCTGCCGCACTGTTTGTCGACGGTCGTCCGGGGCGTCGAAATCCACCGTGCGGACCCCGAAGGGCGATACGGCGGCTGAGCTTGCACGGGCGGTTCACGGCGGTCGTCGGGGATACTGGCTCGATGAGCGGCGACGGGGCGCAGGCCCGCACCGGGTTGCCGCCGTTCCGTGCCCGATGGGCGGCGTTGCTCGCACTCGCAGGCGGTGCCCTCGGTGCGATGGCGTTTCCCGCGTTGGGGTGGTGGCCGCTCGCGTTCGTCAGCGTCGCCCTGCTCAGTGTCGCCGTACACGGCCGTCGCAGCCGCACCGGTGCCTGGATCGGTTTCGTGTACGGCGCGGCGTTCTTCGGCCCGCTGCTGCACTGGACCGGTGTCTATGTCGGGCCCGTCCCATGGCTGATCCTTGCTGCCGCCGAGGCCGGGTTCCTCGCCGCGCTCGGCGCGGTCCTTCCGCTGGTTCAGCGGCTGCGCTTCGCTCCGTTGTGGGTGGCGTCGGCCTGGGTCCTACAGGAAGCGCTGCGTGACCGGCTGCCGTTCGGCGGGTTCCCCTGGGGACGACTCGCGTTCAGCCAGTCGACCTCGCCGCTGCGCTGGTTCGCCCGCGCCGGCGGCGCGCCGCTCGTCACCTTCGCCGTCGCGCTCAGCGCGGCGGCGCTGTGGTGGGCGGCCGACCGGATCCGTGCGGATTCCCGCGGCGGGCGTCGACTGGCAGCCCTCGGTCTGCTGGTGGCGCTCGCGGCGCCGGTGGCGGGCTGGATCACCGATGCCGCCGCCTCGTCGCTGGCACCCCCTTCGAACCGGCCGAAACTCACCGTCGCGCTCATCCAAGGCAGCGTTCCGGACCGCGGCCTGGCCTTCGAGGACCGCGCCCGGCAGGTGCTCGACAACCACATAGCCGAGACGCTCACGCTCGCTGCCGATATCGACGCCGGCCGGGCCGCTCGGCCCGACCTCGTCATCTGGCCCGAGAATGCGTCCGACGTGGACCCGTTCGTGGACGCCACCGCCTACCGGGAGATCGACGCGACGGTGAAGCGCATCGGCGTGCCGGTGCTCGTCGGCGCGATCCTGCAGGGCCCCGGCGCCGATCACCGCCGCAACGCCGGCATCCTCTGGTCGCCGACGTCGGGGCCCGGCGCGCAGTACATCAAGCGCCACCCGGTGCCGTTCGGCGAGTACATCCCGCTGCGCAGCATCGCCAAGGTGGTGAGTTCCGCCGTCAATCTCGTGCCGCAGGACATGGTGGCCGGCTCGGGCAACGGTCTGCTCACGGGCGGTCCGGTGCCCATCGGCGACGTCATCTGCTTCGAGGTGGCCTACGACGGGCTGGTGCGCTCGTCGGTGTCGGCCGGTGCCCAACTGCTGGTCGTGCAGACCAACAACGCCACATTCGGGCACACTGCCGAGACCTACCAGCAGCTCGCGATGAGCCGGCTGCGTGCGGTCGAGACCGGCCGGACGGTGCTGCAGGCAGCGACGACAGGCAAGTCGGCGATCATCGACTACGAGGGCCGGGTCGTCGCCGAGTCAGGTGCGCTGTTCACCCCGGCCGTGCTGGAGGCCTCGGTGCAGCCGTCGACCCACAAGACGCTCGCGGTGCGAGTCGGTTCGGTGCCTGAGTATGTATTGGCGGCCTTCGCGCTCGGCGGCATTCTCTACAGTGCTGTGCCGCTGCGAAGGCGCCGCGATCGCACGGCGCAGGACGCTCGGCACGACGAAGAGGAGATGGTGACCACGTGAGCACCCCGCCCCCATCGGACCCGCGAGTGCTCGTCATCATCCCCACGTACAACGAGCTCGAGAACCTGGAACCGATCACCACTCGCGTGCTCGACGCAGTGCCGACCGCCGATGTCCTGATCGTGGACGACGCGAGCCCCGACGGCACCGGCAAGCTCGCCGACGAACTGGCCGACGAGAACCCGCGGCTGCACGTCCTGCATCGCACCGCAAAGGCGGGGCTGGGGGCGGCCTACATCGCGGCCTTCGACTGGGGCCTGGACGCGGGGTACGACGTCCTGGTCGAGATGGACGCGGACGGTTCGCACGCGCCCGAGCAGCTGTCCCGGCTGCTCGACGCCATTGGCTCGGCCGATCTCGTGCTCGGATCGCGCTGGATTCCGGGTGGGACGGTCGTCAACTGGCCGTGGCGGCGCGAGGCGCTGTCGCGCGGCGGCAACCTGTATACCCGGCTCGCGCTCGGCATCGAGCTGCACGACGCAACCGGTGGCTACCGCGCCTTCCGGCGCGAGGTGCTCGAGGGCATCGACTACTCGGCCGTCGCCTCGCAGGGCTACTGCTTCCAGGTCGACCTGGCGTGGCGGGCGGTCCGCGCCGGCTACCGGGTCACCGAGGTCCCGATCACCTTCGCCGAACGCGAGCGTGGCGAGAGCAAGATGAGCGGCTCCATCGTGCGCGAAGCGCTGCTTCGGGTCACCCGCTGGGGGGCTGTGCACCGCACCCAGCAGATCCGGGGCGCGTTGGCCCGCCGGCAGTAGGACAGCGCGTCGAGGGCGCGGTCGGACGGCGATGACAACAGCGCCGATGCTCGACATGGAGTCGAACACCGGCGCTGCCGGTTGATCGTGGTGCAGTTGCGCTGGGCGATCAGGCCGACTTCTGCCCGCGCCGAGCGCGCAGGACGTTCAGCCGCTCGGCAAGAACTTCCTCGAGGTCGGCGATCGTGCGGCGCTCCATGAGCATGTCCCAGTGCGTACGCGGAGGCTTGACCTTCTTCGCCTCCGGTTCCGGGCCGTCGACCAGAACCGCGCTGCTCCCGTCGAGGCGGCACTCCCACGTGGTGGGCAGTTCGGCCTCCTCGGAGAACGGAACTCTGAATTCGTGGCCGCGTGGGCACCGGTACGCGGCAATGTTGCGAGGCGCGGGCTCCGCGCCGTACTCGGTCTCGTAGCTGACCGCGCCCAGCCGACTGCCCCGCAGTGTCCGATCTGCCATAGTGGGCACCTCCCTGGACGAATGACCTGCACGGACTCGCGCAGGTGGTTGCACCCGAAACAACGTTCGGGGTTTTGACATGATTCCCTGATGCTCCCCTAGCTAACCCCGGACGGCGGTCAGCGACTCAGTCCGATGCCAGCGCGGCCGGAAACCTGTTCAGTTGCTGTGCGCGGCCCGAACCACCGCTCGATTGGAGTTTCGCCGTGCGACGACCCTTCGGTTCCGTACACGTGTCATCGGCCGGATCGGTTCGAAAGCTGAGCTCCCGTACCGACGCGGGCATCCTGGGCCACGTGCCCCCGCCGCGTACCGTCGGCGTGCTGTTGGGGGCCGGGCGCATCGGTCTGGGCGGCATCTTCCTGGTCGCACCCGAGTTCGCCGTACGCGCGGTGGGCCTCGACGCCGCCTCTGCCCGCCGCGTCGTCTGGCTGTCGACGATGACGGCCGGCCGCGACGTCGCCCTCGGCATCGGTGCGCTCGCCACCGCCGCGACCGGACGGAACTACTCGGGCTGGGTCGCCGCCGGAGCGACCGCGGACGCCGTCGACTCGCTCGCCATCGCGCATGCCGTCCGCACCGGTCGCCTCGGTGGAGTCGGCGCGCTCGGCCTGATCGGGGGAGCGGCTGCGGCGGCTGCCCTCGGTTTCTGGGCGGCTGCCTGCGGTCGCCGAGGCTAGCCGGTCAGGCCGCGGCGGAGTGCCATTGCCCGCGCTCGAGCAGGAGCGCCCGCAGGACGTCCGCGGCATCGGTCATGATGCCGTCGACGCCGAGGTCGAGCAGGCGCGCCATCTCACTGCGCTCGTTGACGGTCCACACGTGCACCTGCACGCCGAGCTCGTGCGCCGTGCGCACATAGCGTTCGTCGACAAGCGTCAGCCGGCCGATCCGCGCCGGCACCTGGGCGCAGCGTCCGGCAGTCGCCCGGGCACCGCGTCCGATCATCGACGCGACTCGCAGTCCCAGCGCCTCGCGCGGGCCGAGTGCCGTGCACAGGCCCGGGCCGAGCGCCCGGCGCACAGCTGCGACCCGGCTGTCGGAGAAGGCGCCCACACAGACCCGGTCGACAGCACCGGTCCGTCGGATCGCGTCGATGGTCGGGGTCAGTCCCGCCGCCATCTTCACGTCGACGTTGATCCGCACGTCGGGCCACGTGCCGAGCAGGTCGACCAGCAGCGGGATCGGCTCGGCGCCGCCGATCCGGGCATGCCGCACCTGCGCCCACGTGAGCTCGCGAACCCGTCCGCGATGGTCGGTGACCCGGTCCAGGACACCGTCGTGGAAGGCGAGCGCGACGCCGTCCGCAGTCGTGCGCACATCGGTCTCGAGGTAGCCGTAGCCGAGCTCGACCGCGCGCTCGAAGGCGGCCATCGAGTTCTCGCGGCCGTCCGGCGCGAAGCCGCGGTGGGCGAACGCGAGCGGTGTCGGCGCGTCGAGGAACGGCACGCTGACGATGATGCCGGGTCAGCCGAGCTGCACGCCGACCACGTAGAACTTGCCGTCCCGTTTCGCGGTCGTGACGGTCACTGTCGAGGCGCCGTCGGTCGACCGGAACGGCACCGACGTGGCGTTCACGTCGGTCGTCGCCGGTGCGTACAGCTTGCCTGCGACGCGGTCTGTCGTCGCCTGCCTGACCGTGTCCGGGTAAACGCACGACTGTGCGAAGTTGCCGAAACCGACCGCGGCCGCCTGCATGTAAGTGACGGCCACCGCCAGGCTGTTCGGTGCACCCCCGCAAAGAGAGATGCCGTTCGGCAGCGAGCTCGGCAGCGAGGCAGGCAACGAAGGGCCGCCCGAGCGTGCGGGCGAGCCGGACGGCAGCACCGGCACGGGCACCGACGGCAGGTTCGAGACGGCCGAGCCCGGGGCGGCCGGCAAGGGGCGGAAGGCCCCGCCGGGTCCCTTCGCCGCATCGTTCGCTCCGCTCGTGCCGCCACTGCCACTGAGCAGGAGATAGGCAAACACGGCCCCGGCGACGACGACCACGGCGACGGCGGCGGCGATCTCTCTCGTGCGGCGACGGCGACCCGGCGGGACCGGTGCGCCCGGCCCGCCGCTGACCGTGGCCGGTGGGCCGGAGTCGGACTGCGCATACACGGGCTCGCCGTAGGGCGGCAGCGGGATGGTTTCGCCGTAGCCGCCGCGCTGGGGCGCGGTGTGGTCGGAGGAGTAGGGCTGCCGGCTCGGGTCGCCGGCGGAGCCCCGGTTCTGCGTCATCGCAGCCGATCCTTCCCGCTCGAACGAGGTGGTAGCGCCCCATCGTCGGGACGGTCCGGACGCAGCGTCAAGCTCAGATGAAGATGTCGCGCGCTAGTTCCCCGCCGTCCTCCGGGCCGTACCGGTACTGCTCGAAGTCGGTCACTCCGGCCGCGCGCAGCACGTCCTCGTCGATGAAGGTGTTGCCCGTGCAGACGCGCGCGTCCCGCGCCAGGATCTCGTGCGCGGCGTCGGCCACGATCTCCGGCGTCCGGGTGCCCTTGAGGCCGGCCTCGCCGCCGACGACGTTCTGAACGGCCGCGGTGGCGATGAACGTGCGCGGCCACAGGCAGTTGCCGGCGATGCCACTGTCGCGCTGCGATTCGGCGACACCGAGCGTCAACATCGTCATGGCGTACTTGCTCACGGTGTACGGGGCGTGCTCGCGCAACCAGCGGCGGTCGAGGTTCAGCGGCGGAGACAGGGTCAGCACGTGCGCGTTGTCCGAACGCGCGAGGTGCGGCAGCGCGAGACTGGTCAGGACGAACGTGCCGCGCGCGTTGATGTCGAGCATGAGGTCGTAGCGCTTCGCGGGCAGCTCACCGACGTTGTGCAGGGCGATCGCAGACGCGTTGTTCACCACGATGTCGATGCCACCGAACTGCTCCACCGTCCGCGCCACGGCCGCCTCGACAGTGTCGTCGTCCCGGATGTCGCCGATGATCGGCAGCGCGTGACCGCCCGCGGCCTCGATCTCCTGCGCGGCGGTGTGTACCGTCCCCGGCAGCCGCGGATCGGGCGCATCGGTCTTGGCGACGATTGCCACGTTGGCACCATCGCGCGCCGCACGGACCGCGATCGCTAGGCCGATGCCGCGACTGCCGCCCGACATCAGGATCGTGCGCCCCACTAGCGGCTGCGTGCTCACGGGTGACTCCGCCCTTCGCGACCACGGTTGTGTGCTCGGCGCATCCTGTCACGTTCGGCGCCTGAGTCAGCGCGGGCGCCACCGCTTCCAGAGGGCGGTCGCGGACGCGCGCGGCTTGCCATCCCACCACAGCTCGACCGAGCACGTCATCTGTGCCTCTGCGGCCTCGGTGACCACGGCGCGCAGTTCGACGGGCTCCTGCAACGGACTCGGCCGCAGGTAGCGCACGTCCAGACCGGCAGTGACGTACGGCAGCTTCGCGGATCCGAGTGGCGGCCAGCCGCGCAGATCCGCCTCGTGAGTGACGGCTGCCGCGCTGTGGCAGTCGAGGAGCGTGGCGATGATGCCGCCGTTGAGATATCCGAGCCCGCTGTCGTGCTCAGGCCACGGCATGAACTCGGCGCGCACGGTGCCCTCGCTGCCCGGAAAACTGCGCAGCTGCAGACCCTTGGGGTTGCTCGGCCCGCACCCGAAGCAGGGCAGGTCAGGGAAGAGTCTCTGCTGAATGCTCAGCTCGCCGCTCATCTGGTCGTCCTCCGCCCTTGGGTGCCGATGCCGGTCTTGATTCCAGCACGAGCGCGCGCATGCATGGCCCGTGCGCCTTGTGGCACGATCTCGCAGGTGACCAGCAGACCGGCCGAGGCGCAGCACCTGCGCGAGCTCGCGCAGCTGCGCCGCGTCCGCGACCGGATCGACCGGGAGTACGCGCAGCCGCTGGACGTCGAGGCGCTGGCCCGCGGCGCGCACATGTCGGCCGGGCACCTCAGCCGCGAGTTCCGGCTCGCCTACGGCGAATCGCCGTACGGCTACCTCATGACTCGGCGCATCGAGCGCGCGATGGCGCTGCTGCGTCGGGGCGACCTCAGCGTCACCGAGGTCTGCTTCGCCGTCGGCTGCTCGTCGCTCGGCACCTTCAGCAGTCGCTTCACCGAGTTGGTCGGCGTGCCGCCCAGCACCTACCGGCGCCACGGGGTACGCGCGACGGCTGGGATGCCGTCGTGCGTCGCGAAGCAGGTGACCAGACCGATCAGGAATCGAGAAGCGCGGGTCACGGAGCCGCACCTAGCCTGACCCACATGGACATCACGATTCACTACGCCTTCCTGCCGCACACCGACCCGAGCGCGTCCCTGGCCTTCTACCGCGACACCCTCGGTTTCGAGGTCCGCAACGAGGTCGGCTACAACGGGATGCACTGGATCACCGTCGGCCACCCGGATCAGCCCGGCACATCCCTCGTCCTGCACCCGCCGGCCGCCGACCCCGGCATCACCGACGACGAGCGTCGCACCATCACCGAGATGATGGCGAAAGGGACGTACGCGATGCTCACCCTCGCCACCCCCGACCTCGACGTGACGTTTGCGAAGTTGGAGGCGAGTGGCGTGGACATCGTCCAGGAGCCGATCGAGCAGCCGTACGGCGTGCGCGATTGCGCTGTACGTGACCCCGCAGGCAACCTGCTGCGGATCAACGAGATGCGCTGAGGTGACCTCGAACGGCAAGTCGTCTCCGCCGGCACAGGCTGCCGACAGCCACGACTTGATCCGCGTGCACGGCGCACGCGTGAACAACCTCAAGGACGTCAGCATCGAGCTACCGAAGCGCCGGCTGACGGTGTTCACCGGCGTCTCCGGCTCGGGCAAGAGCTCGCTGGTGTTCGGCACGATCGCCGCGGAGTCGCAGCGGCTGATCAACGAGACCTACAGCTCCTTCGTACAGGGCTTCATGCCGACGCTGGCGCGGCCCGAGGTCGACGTGCTCGAAGGGCTGACAACCGCGATTCTCGTCGACCAGGAGCGGATGGGCGCCAACTCCCGCTCGACGGTCGGCACCGCCACCGATGCCAACGCGATGCTGCGGATCCTGTTCAGCCGACTCGGCAAGCCGCACATCGGCTTGCCCAACGCGTTCTCCTTCAACACCGCATCGGTCAGCGGAGCCGGTGCGATCACGATCGAGAAGGGCGCCAAGACAACAACGGAGAAACGCGTGTTCTCCCGCGCCGGCGGCATGTGCCCGCGATGTGAGGGCATGGGCTCCGTCACCGACTTCGACCTGTCCCAGCTGTTCGACGACAGCAAGTCGCTCAACGAGGGTGCGCTCACGATCCCCGGCTACAGCATGGACGGCTGGTACGGCCGCATCTTCAGCGGCTGCGGTTTCTTCGACCCGGACAAGCCGATCCGCAAGTTCACCAAGCGGGAGCTCCACGACCTGCTCTACAAGGAGCCGACCAAAATCAAGGTCGACGGCATCAACCTGACGTACGAGGGTGTGATCCCGAAGATCCAGAAGTCGATGCTGTCGAAGGACGTCGACTCGCTGCAGCCGCACGTCCGCGCCTTCGTGGAGCGGGCGGTGACCTTCCCCACCTGCCCCGAGTGCAACGGCACTCGGCTCGCCGAGCCGGCTCGGTCGTCCAAGATCGGGAAGATCAACATC
>JAVHVN010000030.1:0-3997 GCA_032160545.1 Pseudonocardiales bacterium
CCTGTTCTTCGGGTTGATGAATGCGCGCACCGGGACGCGCGCGACGATCGCCGTCTCGGCAGGGTCGACCACGCCCACCGGGCCGGGATCGGACGAGTAGGCCAGCACCGGAACCACGTGGAAGCCCGACGGCGGGATGAACATCCGCTCGAGAGTGACCAACGGCTGCAGCCTGCTGGTGTCGACGCCGGTTTCCTCGCGGGCCTCGCGCAGCGCGGTGAACACGGGGCCCCCGTCGTCGGGATCGGAGGCCCCTCCTGGGAAGGCCGCCTGGCCGGCATGCTGGCGGAGGGTCGACGCGCGCACGGTGACCAACAGGTCCGCATCGTCGGGAAGGCCGCCCGACGGCGAGTCCCACGGGCCGGAGAACAGCACCAGCACTGCCGCGTCGCGTTTGGTGCGGGTCAAGGTCGCGGCGGCGTTGGCAGCGGTGATCGCGGCCAGCACGTCGGCGGGCAGCCGTCGCCGGTAGGCGCTCGGCACCGAGCCCACGTTGTCGACCAGGTGCTTCATCCAAGCCGGAGCGGCCGCGGGATCGAGGGGGACGGGCCCGCTCCCGTCGCGCTCGGAGTTGATTCCAGCGCTCAACCCGGCTCTCCTGTGTTCTGGCCGATCTTCGGATCCACCGCCGCCGCGATCTCGTCGGCGGTGGCGAACGAGCGGGGCAGGACTTCGGCAACGCTACCGTCCGATCGCAGTACGACGGTCGCGGGCATCACGTTGGGAACCTTGAGTGCGGCGGCGACGAGACGGCGCCCGTCCTGCACGGTGGGCAGGTGCACGCCGAGTTCGGCCAGCCGGGTCAAGGCGGCCGTCTCGTTCTCGTCCTGATGCACGGTCAGCACCGTCACCGCGGGCCCCATCCGTCTCTGGTATTCAGCCATCGCGGGTAACTCGTCGGCGCACGGTCCGCACCAGTAGGCCCACAGGTTCAGCACGACCGTGCGCCCCGCCACGGCCCGCACGACGTCCACCGTCGAGCCGTCCCTCGCGCACTCGAGCGTGATGCCGCGCAGTGCCTCTGGGCCTGGGCCCGACCCTTGGGAGGGGCACGGCGGCAGATCGGCGCGCGCCCGCGGGCCGGCCAGCGCCTGAGGGGTGTCCGCATCCCGGTGGTCGCGGGCCGTGCCGGGACTGGTAGACGAGGCAGGCGACGGTCCCTCCCCCCGGTCCCCGAGTTCACGCCAGAACGCGACCCCGATCGCGACGATGACGACCAGCACGGCGACGGTCCAGCGCGCCGTCCTGCTCATGGAGTGGTCACGCTGAGGTCAGAGACCGGCCAAGGCCAACAGATGCTCGGTTTCCGGTCCCTTGACCAGCGCAGCGGCCGTCAGCGGGTCCGTCGGCCCCGTTCCATAGGACGGGCAGTCCTTGGCCAGCACGCAGACCCCGCACGCGGGCTTCTTGGCGTGACACACCCGGCGACCGTGAAAGATCACCCGGTGGCTGAGCAGCGTCCACTCCTTGCGCTCGATGAGTTCGCCAACGGCGAACTCGACCTTGACCGGATCCTCCAACTCGGTCCAGCGCCACCGGCGGACGAGCCTCCCGAAATGGGTATCGACCGTGATGCCGGGGATGTCGAACGCATTGCCGAGGACCACGTTGGCGGTCTTGCGGCCGATACCGGGCAGCGTCACCAGCTCGTCGAGGGTGTTGGGTACCCGGCCGTCGAACCGCTCGACGAGTTCCTGCCCGAGCCGCATCAACGAGTTTGCCTTGTTTCGGTAGAAGCCCGTCGGCTGGATGAGGGTCTCCAGCTCCTCGCGATCGGCCTTCGCGTAGTCCACCGCAGTGCGGTACTTGAGGAACAGCGCGGGGGTGGTCAAGTTCACTCGCTTGTCGGTGCATTGCGCCGACAGAATGGTCGCCACCGTCAGCTCGAGCGGGTTGGTGAAGTCCAACTCGCAGTACACGTGCGGAAACGCCTGTGCGAGAGTGCGGTTCATTCGCCTGGCGCGGCGCACCAGACCGGTGTGGGTTTCTGTGTCGAACTTGGCGGACCGCTTGCCTTCAGACGCCTTGACTGCCACGTGAACAAGCCTACTGACGCGACCGACATCAATCGGATTGGACCGGTGGCATTTCGTGATCCGGCTGAGATCTTCGGCGTGTTTACTACAGCCTTGTGTCGTGGTTGCTGGTGGTATTCGTCCCCGGGTTGCTGATGCTGGCAACCTTCGGGCTGGATCGACTCGAAGCCGGCCTCGAAGGCGACACGGTGTCACCGGAGGACGTTGCAGCGGTTCTGGAGCAGGCCAAGGCCGACTGCGCGCGCCCGCCGGCGCGGCCCGACGATCACATCGTCGACGACGCGTATGACACCTACGAGACCTGGCTCGAGCACCGCGCATCCCCCGCGTCCGAGCAGGTCTTGCCGACCCGGATCTACATCCACCATGGAAGTAATCCGGAATTTCGGGCGACTCGACAGGCCGATCGTGTGTAGCGTTGGCTCGTCGCGAAGCGGCCTGCAATTAGACTGGCCGAGCCACCCAGCAAGGGATGGTCTGCGCGTGTCATATTTTCCAACAGCTTAAGAGGGGCAACGTGGACGAGATCCTGGCCAGGGCCGGAATCTTCCAGGGAGTCGAACCGACCGCGGTATCCGCGCTGACCAAGCAACTGCACCCGGTGGACTTCCCGCGGGGGCACACGGTGTTCGCCGAAGGTGAGCCAGGCGATCGGCTCTACATCATCATTTCGGGCAAGGTGAAGATCGGCCGCCGGTCACCGGACGGCCGGGAGAACCTGCTGACCATCATGGGTCCGTCGGACATGTTCGGCGAGCTGTCGATCTTCGACCCTGGCCCGCGGACGTCGAGCGCCACCACCATCACCGAGGTGCGCGCCGTGTCGATGGACCGTGACGCGCTCAAGGCGTGGATCAAGGATCGCCCCGAGATCGCCGAGCAACTGCTGCGCGTGTTGGCCCGCCGCCTTCGTCGCACCAACAACAACCTCGCCGACCTGATCTTCACCGACGTCCCCGGTCGGGTCGCCAAGCAGCTGCTGCAGCTGGCTCAGCGGTTCGGCACCCAGGAGGGTGGCGCACTGCGGGTCACGCATGACCTGACGCAGGAGGAGATCGCCCAGCTGGTCGGGGCGTCCCGCGAGACGGTCAACAAGGCGCTGGCCGACTTCGCCCACCGCGGCTGGATCCGGCTCGAGGGCAAGAGCGTGCTGATCTCGGACTCCGAGCGTCTGGCTCGCCGCGCCCGCTAAGTTTCACCGCCGAGCAGACGCAAACGGCCCGCAATCACGCGGAATGAGGGCCGTTTGTGTCTGCTCGCGCTGACTAGGCGCGGAGGTAGGTCAGCTGCGCCTCGGTCGACTTCTCGGCCGCGTCCCACAGCTTCTCGTCGACGTCGGTGTAGACGTGCTCGACGACTTGGCGCGCCGTGGCGTCCTCGCCGAGCACCCGCAGCGCGTCGCGCACTTGGTCCAGACGCTCCTCGCGGTGCGCCAGATACATCGACGAGACGGCCTCCAGGTCGGGCAGATCCGGCCCGTGTCCCGGCAGTACGACTCGCGGTCCCAAGCCGTGTAGCCGCCGCAGCGACTCGAGGTAGTCGCGCAGGCTGCCGTCCTCGGTGTCGATGACGGTGGTGCCGCGGCCGAGCACGGTGTCGGCGGTCAGCACGGCGTCATCGACCAGAAACGACAGCGAATCCACCGTATGGCCCGGCGTCGCCATCACCGTGATGCGCAGGCCGGCGGCGTCGATCACCTCGCCGTCGCACAGCGGACCACCCAGACCCCGCAGGAACCCGCTACCCACCGCGCGCACCACCGCGCCGGTGCGGTCCACGATCTTGTCGATGGCTCCGGTGTGGTCCTCGTGCTTGTGGCTGATCAGTACCAGCGGAATCTTGCCGAGACTCGCGATCCGGCCGATGTGCTCGTCATCGTCGGGCCCGGGGTCGATGATCACCATCTCGTCGCTGCCCGGCCCTTGCAGCACCCAGGTGTTGGTGCCGTCCAGCGTCATCAG
>JAVHVN010000042.1:0-6970 GCA_032160545.1 Pseudonocardiales bacterium
CCACTCCCGGGCACAAAGCGGATCAGGACCGCCGTGTCGACGTCGGAGGCCCCGAAACGTTGACAGGATTGGTGCGCCGCCAGGGACTCGAACCCCGAACCCGCTGATTAAGAGTCAGCTGCTCTGCCAGTTGAGCTAGCGGCGCCTTACATGCATTCGGCCCACCTAGGTGGGCCGGTCGTTCACTTTACCAGTCAGACCCGCGGGCCTTCCCCGGGTGAGTGACGGGGCTCGAACCCGCGACATCCTGGACCACAACCAGGTGCTCTACCAGCTGAGCTACACCCACCATGACGTGCCGCCCGGCGATCGCTCGCTGAGCCGGATCAGTCTACCTGTTCGCCGACGCCGCCCCGTACCGCGATGGCGGCGGCCTTGGCCTCCTCGTGGGTCGGACCCGGCTGCGGCACGAACAGCGTCCGCCGGTAGTAGGCGAGCTCCTGGACACTCTCGCGGATGTCGGCGAGGGCCCGGTGCGCGAGGCCCTTGGCCGGCTGCGACTGGTACACCCTCGGGTACCAGCGCTTGGCGAGTTCCTTGATCGACGACACGTCGATCATCCGGTAGTGCAGGTACTCGTCCAGGGCCGGCATGTCCCGGGCGATGAAGCCGCGATCGGTCGCGATCGAGTTGCCGCACAGCGGCGTGGACCTGGGCTCGGGCACGTGCTTCTTGATGTAGTCCAGCACCGCGGTTTCGGCCTCGCCGAGGGTGATCGTCGAGGTCCGCACCTGCTCGGTGAGGCCGGAGGACGCGTGCATGTCACGCACCAGCGGGATCATCGTGTCGAGCACCTCGTCGGCCGCGTGGACGACGATGTCGAGTCCCTCGTCGAGCGTCACCAGGTCGCCGTCGGTGACGAGCACCGCCACCTCGACCAGTGCGTCGCGGCGCAGGTCGAGCCCCGTCATCTCGCAGTCGATCCACACCAGCCTGTCGGTCACGAGAGCTGAGGTTATACGTGGTGGCTACCGTGATCGGGAAGCCGATGGGCATCCGGGAGGCGTCATGGCACGAGAACTCTTGTCCGAAGCCGAGGTAGCGACCGCACTCGAGCATCTGCACGGGGACTGGACCGGCAGTGCCGACCGGCTCGCCCGGTCGATCGAATTCGCCGACTTCCCGACCGCGGTCGAGTTCATCAACCAGCTCGCCCCACGGTGCGAGGAGATCGACCACCATCCCGATCTCGCGCTGCGCTGGCGCTGGGTCGACGTCGTGCTGACCACACACAGCGCGGGTGGCGTCACCGAGATGGACCTACGCCTGGCCGGCGTCGTGGACGAGATCGCGGCGCTGCTGCCGAAGCCCTGAGCCTCAGGTCGCAGGCCGTAACGGCCGACCGACCGCACGGACCCGACGCGCGGCCTCGGGTCGGCTGCCCGCGCTGCGCCACGCCCCCATTCCGAGAGCGATGAGGCGCAGTTGCCGTTCGGCCCGGACAAGGATCTGCTGCTCGTCCTCACCGCGCCGCCCGTCGACCTCGAGCAGCGCCATGACGGTGGCGAGCATGGTCGAGACCATGAGGTCAGCGGTCATCTCGAGGTCCTCGGCGCTCCAGTCGTTCGCCGCGGTAAGCCGCGCGAGGTCGACCGTCAACTCACTGGTGAACAGCCGCAGTTCGGTGTCGATCGCCCGGCGCACTGACGCGACGCCGCCGTAGCGCTCGCGGGTGAGGAACTGGAACTGCGCGCGGTGCGAGCGGACGTGCTCGCCCAGGATCGACACCGTGCCCTTGATGATGTCGCCGTGCCCGGCGCGTCCCCGCCGGGCATCACGGATCATCTGCCGTAGCGGTCGCATGCTCTCGTCGACGAGCTCGACGCCCAGCACGTCCATCGATTCGAAGTGGCGGTAGAAGGCCGTCGGGACGATCCCCGCTTCCCGCGCGACTTCGCGCAGGGAGATGCCGGCGAGGCTGCGTTGCGCGATCAACCGCAGCGTCACATCGAGCAGCGCCTGGCGTGTGCGCTCCTTGCGCTCCGCGCGGCTGCCGCCCTCGGGTACGGGCCGACGACCCTCCATCACGGGATGAAGGCTACGCGCGCCGTTCGGGCCGCTGAGCGCCGTGACGTCGCGCACGGTTGGGTTGCCTCGGTTGACTCGCGGCGCTGCCTTGGGCACGCTTTGAGTGTACAGACGTTCACTCAAATGTTTCGCCGACGTGACAGAGGAGGCAGCCGATGACCGCCGTCGTTTCCGCGCGGCCAAGCCGGACCGGCTCGCGCCGCCCCCGGTTCTCGCCGCTGGCGCTGTTCGAGGCGCTCGCGACCCCGCACGGCGTCGACCGGTACCTCGAGCTGGTCCACCCGATGCTCACCGTGCGGGACCTGCGTGCCGAGGTGACCGAGGTACACCGTTCGACCGATGACACGGTGACGCTCACCCTGCGACCGACCCGGCAGTGGAAAGGTTTCTCCGCCGGACAGTTCGTTCAGGTGAGCGTCGACATCGACGGGGTGCGGCGCACCCGCTGCTACTCGCCCGCCTGCTCGCAGTACCGGGCGGACGGCCGCATCGAACTCACCGTGAAGGCGCATCCCGAGGGAATCGTGTCGCAGTACCTGCACGCGAACGCGGCGCCTGGCCTGGTCGTCGGTCTCTCGCAGGCCGACGGCACCTTTCGGCTGCCGGACGAGCGCCCCGACCGGATCCTGCTGGTCAGCGGCGGGAGTGGGATTACACCTGTGCTCTCAATGCTGCGCACGCTGTGCGACGAGTCCTACTCGGGCGAGGTCGTCTTCCTGCACTACGGCGATACGGACAAGGACGTCGCCTACCGCGACGAGCTGCTCGAACTGGCGCGGGAACACGACAATGTGCGGCTCGTCCTCGCCTACACCGCGCAGCCCGCCGGGGGAGACCTGCACGGCTTCTTCGGACGCGCGCACCTGGAGGCCGCCGCACCGTGGTTCGCCGAGGCGCACACCTTCCTGTGCGGGCCGCCGGGCCTGATGACGTCCGTGCGCGAGTTCTACGCGGCCAACGGACTGGACGACCAGCTGCACATCGAGGATTTCGCCCCGGTGCCGGTCCTGGTCGACGACGGGACAGCCACGGGCACGATCTCGTTCGAACGCAGCGCTGTGAGCGCCGACAACACCGGCCGGACGCTGTTGGAGCAAGCGGAGGCCGCTGGCCTGACACCCGAGTACGGCTGCCGCATGGGCATCTGCTTCTCGTGCACGCAGGTCAAGACGAGCGGCTGCACGCGCAACATCCTCACCGGCGAGACCCATGTCGACCCCGACGAGGAGATCCAGTTATGCATCTGCGTTCCCGTCGGCGACGTCGCACTGGACGTCTGAACCGCCACGACATCCGAGCACCAGCCCACGTTCCGCAGCGAACATCGGAGGCCCGACATGACCACCAGCACCGTCACCCTGACACCGGCCGAGATCGACGAACTCGGCCGCGAACTGGACGCCCTCAAGCAACGCGTCGTCGACGACCTCGGCAAAGAGGATCGCGACTACATCTACAACGTCGTCAAGGCGCAGCGTGCGTTGGAGGTCACCGGCCGGGCGTCGTTGTACGTCGGCTTCCTGCCACCGTTCTGGCTTCTCGGCACTGCCGCCCTCTCGTTGTCCAAGATCCTCGACAACATGGAGATCGGGCACAACGTGATGCACGGTCAGTACGACTGGATGCGCGACCCGGCGCTGAACTCGAAGAAGTTCGAGTGGGACACCGCCTGCCCGGGTGACCAGTGGCGTCACTCGCACAACTACCTGCACCACACGTACACGAACATCCTCGGCAAGGACCGCGATATCGGGTACGGCGTCCTGCGCATGGACGAGTCGCAGAAGTGGAACCCCTACTACCTGGGCAACCCCGTGTACGCGTTCCTGCTCATGACGTTCTTCCAGTACGGCGTGGCGCTGCACGACCTCGAGACCGAGAATGTCATCAGCGGCAAACGGAAGTGGTCGGAGAACAAGGACCTCTGGCGCGGCATCTGGCGCAAGACCGGCCGGCAGACGCTGAAGGACTATGTCCTGTTCCCGGCGCTGACGGGCCCGCTGTTCGCCTCGACGGTGACCGCGAACGCCACCGCCAACCTGGTCCGCAACCTCTGGGCGTACTCGATCATCTTCTGCGGGCACTTCCCCAGCGGCGTCGCGACGTTCACCGAGGAGGAGACCGAGGGCGAGAACCGTGGTCAGTGGTACCTCCGCCAGATGATGGGTTCGGCCAATATCACCGGGGGCAAGCTGTTCCACATCCTGTCCGGCAACCTGTCGCACCAGATCGAGCATCATCTGTTCCCGGACATCCCGGCGCGGCGCTACCCGCAGATCGCGGGCGAGGTCCGCGCGCTGTGCGAGAAGTACGGCTTGCCGTACAACACCGGCCGGTTCTCCAAGCAGATCGGCTCGACCTGGGCGAAGATCTTCCGGCTCGCACTGCCATCCGGCTCGTCCACCGAGGACGTCCCCCCGGCGGTTACCGTGGTCGCGGAGAAGCTGCCCGCCGCCGCATGACGGCCAGACACGAGGACGGTTCGATGCTCGGCAGGTTCGAGATCGCGAAGGACACCGCGCAGGTGCTCACCGAGTCGGCCGCGCAACACGTGGGTCGCATCGCCACGATCGTGACCGGCGCGGTGCGCGAGGTCGCCCATGAGGTCGGCGAGTGGGCGAGCGACGCGTTCGAGATGCGCGACGCCGCCGACCGGGCCGAGAAGGACTCGACGGACGCCGGCTGAGCAGATGGGTACGAACGCCCCGGGCCGGGATCAGCCCGGGCCGTTCGTCGTCCGTTGTGGATTCGCCGGACTGTTCCCTTGGCGGTGCGGTTACCGTGAACCATCGATCTCCCCCGGGCCGAAGTGGAGGTTCCGTTGATCTTCATCACTGCGAAGTTCCGCGTGCGTCCCGAGGACGCCGACGCGTGGCCGCGAATCACCGCCGACTTCACCGCCGCGACGCGCGCGGAGGAGGGCTGCCTGTGGTTCGCCTGGTCCCGCAGCCTGGACGATCCCACCGAGTACGTGCTCGTCGAGGCGTTCCGCGACGGGGCAGCCGGTGGCGCGCACGTTCAGTCCGATCACTTCCGTGCCGCACAGGCAGCCCTGCCGCCGCATCTGGTCGAGACTCCACGAATAGTGAATTTCGAACTCGAGCAGGACGACTGGTCCGAGCTCGGGGAGATGGCGGTTCGGAACTGACCCGACCAGTCCCACGGCTGTGCCCCTGATTGGACAGGTTTCGACCGGCAATTCGGTCAAATCGGTGGTCTGCTGTCGGTCAGATCAGAGAATGCATCGGTCTCGGATCATGAACGCCTATCGGCGCAAATCGCTCACGAGTCCCTGCGTTGAACCGTCGATCTGGGCAAGCCCGGTATATGCAATGAGGCAATCAGATCGATCGTTCAGTGCGTCGCGCGCTCGACCCGTGGGCAAATCGATTCGTTAGCTGGAACGCAGATGGAGCCGCCGAGCATCGTCCCCGGCCGCGAGGTCGAATGTGGGGCGTCGAGCGGATGGACGACCGCGACCGGAACGACTAGTTTTGGGCGACCAAGGTTACTCAAGGAGGGATCGTTCCCATGCCAGACCCCGACCTCGACACACTGCGAGGCAGATGGCAATCGGCCAAAAAAATGCTCGCGGAGAGAAATCCCGCAAATCCGCAGGTCAAGCAGTTGCTCAAGAGCTTCGATCAGGGTCTGGGGCCCGTCCTGGACAAGTTCATGACGGCGGGAAAGGCCGGAAAATTTGCCGATGCGAAGAAGTACGGCGAACAGGCTCTCAAGGTGCTCAAGGATTACGAGACGAAGCTGAAGGCCCTGCCGCAAGAAGCATGGGGCGGCGAAAATATGACTACCAAGAGTCGCGTCTCGCGTGAGTGGGCGCTCGCTACGCTTGGGGCCCTCAAGGACGTCCTCATCAAAGCTATGCAGAGGCTGGACGCCAAGGCCAAGACGGTCGCCAAGTAGGGCGGATCAGCCGGAACCGGTGTCAAGCATCAACCGGAACACTGTCGCGCCTCAGCCGGAGCCGAAACGTCAAGAAACAGCCGGAGCAATACACGTCGACTGGTGCCCCCGGCAGGGATCGAACCTGCGACCAATCGCTTAGAAGGCGACTGCTCTATCCGCTGAGCTACGGGGGCCCGTGTTTCTCCCGGGCAGGCTACCGGCCAACTGGGCCGTCGAGGGGCGGCCGAGGGGCGCGGTACCAGGTGGCGAGCTGGACGCGGCGGCTGCCGGCGGGCGGTCACCCGGCCGAGAGCGAACTGGGCGTCGCGGGTGTCAGCCGTCTGTCCGAGCGCGGCGGCGACGCCCATGCCCAGCAGGATCAGGAACAGAACCACAGCGACCATGGCACCAAGTCTGCATCCGTTGAGATCCTGACGCGACTGCCTTTATGTCGACGTGTGTTGATTTACTGCCACCTACTCCGGCAGGCTGGCCATGTGGCCATCACCGATGTTGCAATCCTGGCGCTTCCGCACGTCCAGCCGTTCGAACTGGGCGTCGCGTGGGAGGGCTTCGGCGTCGATCGTCGTGACGACGGAGTGCCTGCCTATGACTGCGCGATCATGTCCGAGACCGGCACCGTGCCCACCTCGGCCGGCGTCACCATCATCACGGAGCACCGTCTCGAGCGCGCGGAGCGCGCCGACCTCGTGATCGTCCCGGCTTGCGGGGACGATCCCGTCGTGTCCGCTGCCGTGGTGCGGATGTTGCGCCGAACCGTCGATCGCGGCGCGAAGGTGATGAGCGTGTGTTCGGGGGCGTTCGTCCTGGGCCGGGCGGGTCTGCTCGACGGACGCCGGTGCACCACCCACTGGCGGCACTGCGACCGGCTCACCAGGCGGTTCCCCTCGGCGCGGGTCGATCCCGACGTGCTGTTCGTGTGCGACGGTCCGGTGCTCACCTCGGCCGGCAGCGCCGCGGGGCTGGACCTGTGCCTGCACGTCATCCGTACCGATCACGGCGAGGAGATCGCCCGCCG
>JAVHVN010000124.1:0-12827 GCA_032160545.1 Pseudonocardiales bacterium
CGAGAGGTACGCATCCGGCAGGGTCACGTACTTGCCGATCAGACCGATGCGAACCTGGCCCTCCGATGTGTCGATGCGCCGGACGAGGTTCCGCCACCCGTCGAGCTGTGGTTCGGGAACCGCCTCCATCCGGAGGTGATCGATGACGTAACCGTCGAGGTTCTCGTCGCGGAGCACGAGCGGGATCTCGTAGATGTTCTTGGAGTCGACGGCCGAGACGATCGCGTCGATCGGGACGTCACACAGGAGCGAGATCTTGCGCTTTAGCCCGGGACTGATCGGCCGGTCGGACCGACACACGATGACGTCGGGCTGGATACCGATGCTTCGCAGCTCGCGCACCGAGTGCTGCGTTGGTTTCGTCTTGAGCTCTTCGGCGGGGGCCATGTAAGGGACCAAAGTCACGTGGACGTAGCAGGTGTCGTCGCGGCCCAACTCGCCCTTTAGCTGGCGGATCGCCTCCAAGAAAGGAAGGGACTCGATGTCACCAACCGTGCCGCCGATCTCGGTGATGAGCACGTCGGCGCCGGAGTCCTCGGCGAGGCTGGTGATGCGCTCCTTGATCGCGTTAGTGATGTGTGGGATGACCTGGACCGTGTCGCCGAGGTAATCACCTCGACGCTCTTTGGCGATGACGCTCTGGTAGATGGCTCCGGTCGTGACGTTGGAGTAACGGAACAGGTTTTCGTCGATGAAGCGCTCGTAGTGGCCGAGATCGAGATCGGTTTCGCCGCCGTCCTCGGTCACGAAGACCTCGCCGTGCTGGAACGGGTTCATCGTCCCCGGATCGACGTTCAAGTAGGGATCGAGCTTCTGCATCGTCACGCGCAAGCCGCGTGCCTTGAGCAGCGAGCCGAGGCTCGAGGCCGTCAATCCTTTGCCGAGGGAGGAGGCCACGCCTCCGGTCACGAACAGGTGTTTGGTCGGCCAGTCTTTGCCTGCAGGCGCTCGATCCACGGAAGTTCACGTTAACACGGACTCCGACCGCGCAGCGCGTCGCGCGCGCGGCGCGCCGGGCGAATCAGGCCTCGAGCGCGCGCAACGCGTGCTCGGTGTCGCGCGCGGTGAGAAGACCGCTCGCGTGCGCCTGCCGGAGCAGCCGTGCGCGGGCCTGCGGCGTGGTCGCGAACGGCGCCGCCGCGCCGACGATCACCATCGCCCCCCGACGGTCCTCAGCTGTGCCTGCCCGCTCGAGGTCTGCGCTCTCACGGCGGGGGCGTAACGGAGCCACCACGCTGCCCACGGCGCCCCCGACGGCCGACCCGACCGCACCCACCGTGCTCACGGTGTTGCCGATGGTGACCAGTCCGTGCCGCACTGCCGCGGCGAACGCCGCGACAACCGAGTTCGGCAACGGGGCGTCCATCCCGTCGAACCTACCGGCCGATATTCGGGAACAGCGCGACGGCACCGCGTGCGGTGCCGTAGTGCCCGAAGGAAGAGTTCAGCGCGTCGCTGATCGCGAGGACGGCCGACACCTGGCCGATCGCGGCGTCGGCGTTGTCGACCGTGGTCACCGCCGACTTGAGGGCACTCGAGTTGCGAACGCCGGCGACCAAACCCGCCTCGGTGGCCGAGCTGCCGTTGCCGGCCACCACGATGTTTCCGCCGGCATGCTGCAGTGCGGTGACGAACGAGAGTTCCATCTGGGCGGCGTAGCTGCCCTGCGGGAGCACCCCGGACCCGACGATCACGACCGAGGTGGTCGGCGTGATGCCACCGCCGCCCACGGACAGCATGTGCAGCTCGGAGAACCCGCCCAGGACCTGGCTCAGGTCGGTGGCCTGTCCCCGTCCGAGCAGCACATATCCCAGGAGTGCGCCGGCGAGCTGACCGGGGTCGTTGACCTCTGGATACGTCAGTCCGATGGGGTGGACGGTCGTGGCGAGCGAGGTGATGTCACTGCCGCGGCGCTGGTCGACGTAGGACGACGTCAGCTCCAGCCGGCTCAGGTGTGCGCCGGCCGCCGTGATCTGCTTCTCGATCCCGTCCTCGGTGCTGCTGCTCGCGCCGGGCATGCCGATCATGAGGACGTTCTTCTTGGTGAGCGTTCCCTGAACGATCTGCGTGCCGAACTGCTCGGCGAAGGCGCCCGCGTCACCGACCTGGCTCTGCAGCGCCTTGACCTGATTGGCCAGCGCGAGGCGGTCGTTCTTGAGGTTGTTCACCTGCTTGCGCAGGTCGGTCGTGATCGGTCCGTTCAACGCTGTGGTGCCGACGACGATGCCGAGCGCCAGCGCGAGGAACACACCGATGATCGAGACGAGGTGGTAGCGGAAAGAGATCACGAGAAGACGTCCTGTACCCAGTTCGTGAAGGTGTGCCAACCGGAGTCGACGTGGTTGAGGTAATGCCGGCCCGCCTCGGAGACCGCGAGCGCGGCGACGATCGCGACGAGCGCGGCCACGACCAGCAGCAGCAAAGCTGCCGCTGAGATGCGGTTGCGGTACAAGCGCGCGACGCCTTGTGCGTCGACCAGCTTGCCTCCCACCCGCAACCGAGTGAGGAAGGTCGACGCCATGCCGGCGCGGCCCTTGTCGAGGAACTCGGTGAGGGTTGCGTGCGTGCCGACCGCGACGATCAGCTCGGCGCCGTTCTCGTCGGCGAGCAGCATCGCGATGTCCTCGCTGGTTCCGGACGTCGGGAAGGAGACTGCGTCGATACCGAGGTCCTGTACCCGGTTGAGGCCGGGCGCCCGCCCGTCCGGATAGGCGTGCACGACGATCTCGGCACCGGTGGCCAGCGCGGCGTCGGACACGGCGTCCATGTCTCCCACGACCATGTGCGGCTTCAGGCCCGCATCGAGCAACGCGTCGGCCCCGCCGTCGACGCCGACCAGCACCGGCTTGTACTCGCGGATGTAGTACTTGAGCGACTTGAGATCGGCGGCGTGGTCGTAACCCCGCACGACGACCAGCACGTGCCGACCCGCGAAGGAAGTCCGCACCGCAGGGACGCCGACACCGTCGAGCAGCAGCTCACGCTCCCGGCTCATGTACTCGGAGGTGTTCGCGGCGAAGGCCTCGAGCTGAGCTGAGAGCCCGATCTTCGCCTCGGACATGGCCCGCGCGATCGACTCGGAGTCCTGGACGGTGCCCGTGGCCACCGGGGTTTCCCCGACATAGACGGTGTCGCCGTCGACGCGGATCTTGGTGCCCTCCTTGACCGCGGCGAAGATCTCGGCGCCGACGTTGTCGAGGATCGGGATGCCGTGGCCGACGATGCGGTCCGGGCCCAGGTTCGGATAGCGGCCCGAGACGCTGGGTTGCGCGTTGATGACTAGCGCAACCTTCGCGGCAACGAGCGCCTCGGCCGCGACCCGGTCGAGGTCGACGTGGTCGATGATGGCGATGTCACCGGGGTTCAGTCGGCCGACGAGCCGGTTCGTGCGGCGGTCCAGGCGGGCCACCCCGCTGACGCCGGGGAGCGCGTCGGAGCGCCGGCGTAGGGGTGCGAGCTTCATGGACACCAATGGTGCCATCCGTACGCTGAGCGGCCTGGCTGCGCCACGCGGGGTGGGGACCCTATTTGCGCTTCCGGCGTCCGGCGGCCTGTTTCGGCGCCTTGTCGCGTGCGGCGTCGCCCAGCAGCTCGGCGGCGTGCTCGCGCGCGGTGGACGAGTCCGAGCCCGCCAGCATCCGGGCCAGCTCGGACACCCTGTCCTCGTCGGTGACGATGCGCACGTCGCTGGTCGTGACGCTCGAGCCGCCGCCGCCGCCGCCGCGCGCCGCGCCGGACGGTGGCTTGTCCACCACAATCTGCCGGTCGGCGTACGCCGCTACCTGCGCGAGGTGCGTGACAACGACGACCTGTCGATCCCGTGCCAGCGCGGCAAGCCGCCGACCGACCTCGACGGCGGCGCGCCCTCCCACTCCGGCGTCGACCTCGTCGAACACCATCGTCGGAACCGGGTCGGCCCCGGCGAGGCAGACCTCGAGAGCGAGCATCACCCGTGACAGCTCGCCTCCCGATGCGCCTCTGGCGAGCGGGACGGGCGGCGACTGCGGGTGCGGCGTGAGCAGGAACTCGATGTCGTCGGCCCCGTCGGCGCCCAACGCCGTGCCGCCCGGGCCCGGTTGTGCCGAGCCGGCACGGGGCCGTATCTCGGCGGTGAACGTCGCGCCGGACATCGCCAGGCCGCCGAGCTCCGCGGTCACTGCGGCTGAAAGGGTTGCTGCAGTGGCGGTCCGGTGCGCTGTCAGCTCACCAGCGAGGGCTACCGCCTGCGCCGCGGCAGCGTCGCGCTCGGCAGCGAGCGCTGCGAGCGCGTCGTCGGAGACGTCGAGGTCTGCCAGCCGCGCGGCAGCGCTGTCGGCCCAGCGCAGCACCGCCGAGACGGTAGCCTCCGCGTCGCCGTACTTGCGCACGAGCGAGCTGAGTACCGCGCGGCGGGACTGCACCTCCTCGAGCCGGGCGGGCTCGGCGTCGAGCGTGTCGCCGTAGCCGCGCAGGTCGGCGGCGACGTCGGCCGCGGCGGCTGCGAGTTCGTCAAGACGAGCCGCGAGTTCGTCGAGCTTGGCGTCGGCGCCGGCCACCTGGCCCAGGGCGCGCCGTGCCGACGACAGCAGCATCCCGGCGTCAGCGCTGTCGGACGCCGGGTCGTCGGGGTCACCGGCGAGAAGATCATGCGCGAGGCGCGCCGCGGAGCACAGCGCGTCGGCGTGCGTCAGGCGTTCGACGAGTTCAGCGAGCTCGGCATCCTCGCCCGGTTGCGGGTCCGCGGCGGCGATCTCGGCGAGCCCGTGCTCGAGCAGGCCGGCCTCACGCCGCAGTTCGGAGGCACGCGCGGTCCGTTCGGCAAGCGCGTCGCTGGCGCGCCGCCACCGCGCGAAGGCGTCGACGTAGGGCGCGGTGTCGATCTCGCCGTAGCGGTCGAGCACCGCCAGTTGCTCGGCGCGACGGGTGAGCCGGAGCTGGTCGACCTGCCCGTGTACGGTGACCAGCCGGTCCGCGAGTTCGGCCAGCAGCGACACAGGAGCAGGCGCTCCGCCGACGTACGCCCGTGACCGACCGGCGCTGCTCACCACCCGCCGCAACGCGAGGTCGCTGCCGTCGTCGAACTCACCGCCGGCGTCATGCACGCGAGCGAGGAGGTGGCTGTCGGTGATAGTGACCCGGCCGTCGACGGTGGCCGCGTCGGTGCCGGTGCGCACTCGGGCGGCGTCCGCCCGACCGCCGAAGAGCAGCAGCAGCCCGGTTACCACCATTGTCTTGCCCGCGCCGGTCTCGCCGGTGACCGCCGTGAGGCCTGGGCCGAGCGAGAGGGTGGCGTCGTCGATGACTCCGAGGCCTCGGATCCGCAGCTCCTCCAGCACGCTTCGGAGGTTAGCCGACCTCGCGGTCCTCGGGCCGGTCCTCCACAACGGATGCGGCCGCCTCACGCAGGCTGCGCACCGGCAGTTGGAACTTGCTGACGAGCCGGTCGGCGAAGCCGGACTCGCCGATACGCGCGATTCGCACCGGCTGGGCCCCGCGGCGCACGCGCACCCGCCCGCCCGAGGGCACTGGTACCGAGCGGCGGCCGTCGCAACTGAGCACCGCCTCGTGCCCCTGGCTGACCAAGTCGACGTCCACGACCGAATCCGGCGCCACGACGATCGGCCGCGCGAACAGGGCGTGCGCGGCATTCGGCACGACGATCAGCGCGTCGACGTTCGGCCACACGATCGGGCCTCCCGCAGAGAACGCGTAAGCCGTCGAGCCCGTTGGCGTCGAGCACAGCACGCCATCGCAGCCGAAGCGCAACAGTGGCCGGTTGTCCACGGCGACCGCAATCTCGAGCATCCGCTCGCGGTTCGTACGCTCGAGGGAGGCTTCGTTCAGTGCCCAGGCCCGGTCGCGGACGATCCCGTCGACCAATACGTCCGCGTCGACGGTGACCCGCTCCTCGACCGTGTACCGCGCATCGACGATCGCCTGGACGGTGTCGCCGAAGTTGTCGGGTTCGGCCTGGGCGAGGAATCCGACGTGCCCGAGGTTGACACCGAGCATCGGCGTGCCTGCGGGCCGCGCCAATTCGGTAGCGCGCAGGAACGTGCCGTCCCCGCCGAGCACCAGCACCAACTCTGCGTCCTTCGCCGCCTCTGCCGGTCCGACGACGGCGACCTCGGTGCTGCCGCATTCGAACGCCTCGTCGGGCAGCATCCGGATCTCGAAACCGGCCGCTCGCAGCCGGACGATCGCCTGGGAGGCCAGCTGACGGATCTGCCCGCGCGAGGTGTGCGCGACCAGCAACAAGGACCTCACCGGACCTGCACCTCCTTCGGGCTCGTGACGATTGCGGCGATGTCCTCGGCGCTCAGTTGGACGGAGGGCTGCTGGCGCAACCACAAGAAGAATTCCACGTTCCCGGACGGACCGGGCAGCGGGCTGCGCACCACGCCGGCCGTAGCCCATCCGAGATCGCTGGCAACGCTCGCGACGGCGACGACCGCCTGCGCCCGCTGCACCGGGTCGCGGACGACTCCCCCACTGCCGAGCCGCTCCTTACCGACCTCGAACTGCGGCTTGACCATCGGCAGCAGATCGCCGTCCGGATGAGTGCACGCCGTCAACGCCGGCAGCACGACACGCAGCGAGATGAAGGACAGGTCGGCGACCGTGAGCTCTGCCGGCCCGCCGATGTCGTCCGCCGTCAGCGACCGGACGTTCGTGCGATCGAGAGTATGCACGCGTGGGTCGCTGCGCAGTTGCCAGGCGAGCTGCCCGTAGCCGACGTCGACCGCGACCACCTCGGCGGCTCCAGCACGCAGCAGCACGTCGGTGAAGCCGCCGGTCGATGCACCGGCGTCCAGGCAGCGACGTCCGTCCACCGTGATTGCAGGGAACCCTGCGAGGGCACCGGCGAGCTTGTGTCCACCGCGGGACGCGTATCCGGGATCACCGTCGTCAGGCACCACCCGGATCGCGGTATTCGTCTCGACGTTGGTCGCCGACTTCGTCGCCGGCACGCCGCGGACCTCCACCCGGCCGCCGGCGATCAGTTGGGCAGCCTGATCCCGGGAGCGCGCAAGCCCGCGCCGGACCAGTTCCGCGTCCAGCCGCTGTACCCGTCGGGCCACCGGCACTCCCTGATCAGGGGGCCGGCGTGCCCGGTTCGGCGGTGTCGATCTCGGCGAGCACCCGCTGCAGTTCGACATGTATTTGCTGATAATGCTCGGCATGCTCGGCCAGCGGAAGCTGATCGAGCTCGGCCAGCGACCCGAGGTGTGAGCGCACGTCGGCGACTGCACCGTCGGCCGGCACACCCACGAGGGCCTCACCCGCGACCGCCTCACCCACGACGGACGGATTGACTCTCGATGGGCCGTCGAGGCTCTCGCTGGGTTGCGTCACTGCCTGACCTCCACTGCGCGTTGCTGATTCGGCTGCTCGTGAGCCCAGGCGCCCGTGCATCCGGCCGCGCCGGAGCCGGAGGGCGGCTCGCGCCTGAACCTACCTCTTCGGCGCTGGGGTACGGTCGCCGTCGGGGTCCGACACCTGCTCGCGCAGGGTCGGCCCCTCGGTGTGCAACGGTCGAACTCGGCGGCGAGGAGATGAGATGGCGAGCGTCGAGGACTGCGAGCAGGCGTTCCACCGGCTCGCCGACCGGCTCGCCGGGGCCGATGCCAGCGCGAAGAAGAAAGCGGCGTTCGATCGCACGCTCATTTGCACTCTGCGTGATCTCGACATCACGTTCGGCGGTCGCCTCAAGGACGGGCAACTGCTCGACATCCGGCGGGTCGACGACGCGAACGGCAAGGCGCAGATCCGCATGACGATGACCAGCGACGACCTGCTGGCCCTCGTCGCAGGAAAGCTCAACATGGCGTCCGCCTGGGCGAGTGGACGGGTCAAGATCGACGCGAGCGTGCTCGACCTGGTGCGGCTGCGTTCGCTCTTCTGAGCCGCGCGCCGCGCCGGTCGCCGAACTCACTCGAGGCCAAGCTCACGAACCGCAGTCGACGCTGCGGGGTCATCGGCGACGACCTGTGACGCGCGAGCCGCAGCACGGCCAGCGAGGTTGCTCGGACCGGTGCACCGCCGCCCGTCGTTGCCCGGTGCGCCGGCTGCGCCCGCCGGGTCCGTTGCCCGCGCAGCTCCCGCCGGATCGTCTCGATCCGCCGGGCCGTCCTCGGCCTGTGCGTCGGCTACCGCCCACGCCACGACACAGAGGGCGCGTAGAGCGTCGATCGGGTCGGCGGCTGGTGACTCGCCGCAGGCAGCGCCGTCCCATGCGAGATGCAGTTCGGGACCCGCGGCGTGCGCCGTCCACCCCCGGCAATGTGCGCGGTCTGCCGTCCGGGTCACCGCTGGATGCGCCTGGAGGAGTCCGTGCAGGTCGCGGGCGAGATACGTGGGCCGAAGCGCGGCGGGCGCCGCGAGCAGTTCGTCGGCCGCGGTCACGCCCGTCAGCACCAACAGGCTTGGGCAGCCCGCAGCGTTGGCGCCCTCGATGTCGGTATCCAGTCGGTCGCCGACGACCAGCGGCGTCTTGGCCCCCGTGCGTATCACCGTCTCTCGGTGCATAGCCGGATCAGGTTTTCCGGTAACCACTGGCTGGGCGCCCGTCGCGTGCCGCAGGGCGGCGACCAGCGATCCGTTGCCCGGCAGTGGCCCACGTGACGACGGGACGGTCGGATCGATGTTCGTCGCGACCCACGGCAGGGCCCGGTTGATCGCGACCGCTCCTTCGGCCAGCTGGGCCCAGTCGAGGGTCGGCGAGTACCCCTGCACGACCGCTGCGGGGTCGTCCTCGGCCGAACTCACCGGGACCAGTCCGCGTTCGCGCAGCGCCTCCTCGAGCCCGGTCGTTCCCACGACCAGCACGCGCGCGCCTGCGTCGAGGCGCTCGGCGAGGTAGCGCGCAGCCGCTTGCGACGAGGTGATCACCTCATCGGCCGTCGCGGCGATGCCCAGCTCGTCGAGATGCTCGGCGACCACCCTCGGCGGCCGCGCGGCGTTGTTCGTCACGTACGCCAGGCGCATGCCGGCGGCTTTGGCCGCGGCAAGCGCCTCGACCGCCCCGGGCACGGCATGAGCCCCGATGTAGACCACGCCGTCCAGATCAAGCAGGGCGACGTCGAACAACTCGGCCGGCGGTCGAGTGGCCTCCGACAGGGGCGCGGCCACAGCGGAGGTCACGGGCCCGATGATTTCACGCGCCTCTCGCTGCGTAGCATCCGGAGCCGTGACCGCTGCAGCCCCGCCCGGCACCGTAGTCCCTGCCGACGGTCCCGCCGGCACGGACAACGGGTTGGTGCTCGCGCCCTTTCGCGCGGTACGTCCGGCGGTCGGCGCCGATCGGCTGGGCCGGCTGCTGTGCCCGCCCTACGACGTCATCGACGCGGCTGAACGCGCCCGCCTGCTGGCGGCAGACCCCGAGAACGCGGTCGGGCTGGTGCTTCCCGAGGAGATCGATGGCGTCGATCGCTACACCGCTGCCGCGCAGCGACTCGACAGGCAGCTTGCCGACGGCCTGCTCGCCGTGGACGAGGCGCCCGCGCTGTATGTCTATGAGATGCGTGATCGCTCCGCCGCGGTGACCCGGGGCCTCGTCGGCGCGGTCGGTCTGCGGGATCCGCAGCAGCAGGTGATCCTGCCGCACGAGAACACGATGGCCGGACCGGTTGCGGACCGGCTGGCGCTGATGACCGCAACGCAGGCGAATGTCGAGCCGATCTATCTCGTCTACGACGGCGGCGGCGCCGCGTCCGACGCAGTCCGCGCTGTCGACGCGCTCGACACCGTCGCCGAGACCAGCACGCCCGACGGCATCGAGCATCGACTCTGGGCACTCACCGACCCGGCCGTCCATGTCGCGATCGCAGCCGACCTGGCGCCACGCAGGGCGCTGATTGCCGACGGGCACCACCGCTACGCCACCTATCGAGAGCTGCAGCGCCAGGCGGATCAGACTGTGGGGCGCGGCCCATGGGACCGCGGCCTCACGCTGCTGGTCGATTCGTCGGCCTATGGACCGCAGGTGCACGCGATCCACCGAGTGTTGATCGGGTACCCGCTCGAGCGCGCCGTCGTGGCACTGACCGGCCACGCCGACGTCACCGAGGCGGCGGGCCTGGCTGAGGCGTTGGCGGCGCTCGACGCCGCCCGCGGATTCGCCATCGTGCTCACCGACGGGCGCCGTGCGCTGGTGGTGAGTGACAGGGAGGGACGGCTGGTGCATGCAACGCGGCGAGCCGGTGAGCCCGAGGTACTCGCCGAGCTCGACGTCACCGTGCTGCACCGCACGCTCGTCCAGTCGATCTGGGGCCTGCAGGACACCGTCGATGTCGTCGACTATGCCCACAGTCTCGACGAGGCAGTCGCCGCCGCGCTTCGGTCCGGGGGATCCGCCGTTCTGTTGCGGCCCACGCCTGTCGCGGCGGTTGCCGCGGTAGCCGCAGCCGGCGCTCGGATGCCCCGCAAGTCGACGCTGTTCACGCCGAAGCCGGCGTCCGGCCTGATGATGCGCCGCTTCGCCGACGAGCTGTGACCCGAATCGTCGCCACCTCGACCTCGTAGCGGCTTGCAGGTCCTGCCGGGGTGCGCCAGAACCGCCGGTGCAACCGCCCGGTGACGGCGATCGTGGTGCCCGGCACAGCTGCGAATACTGTCCGGCGCACCCGGGCGCGGGCGGTAACACAGTCGATCGAGTCGACGGCGGCGCGGCTGTCCGGTGGGCGGCGCACCGTGATCCGGAAAGTGCACAGTTCGTCGCCGCTCGGCAAGGTCCGCAACACTGGTTCCGCGGCAAGCCGGCCCCTCAGTACTACCTGGTTCTCGTCCTCGGCTGGATCGGTCGCGTTGGTCATGCCGTCCAGACTCGCGAGACACGGCAGGTCCGTGGTGGCCGCGGCGACGAATGTGTACGGACAGCCGCGATGGGGACGAGCCGGTCCAGAACGTCGGCGCCGCCTGCTAAAGCAATGCGGCGGCTCGCTCGGCTGCGTCGGTCTCTCCGTCGACGTCGAGCCCAGCCGCCGCCGCAAAGTAGGCCGCCGCCTCATCGGTGCGCCCGGCTCCCTCGAGAGCGTCGGCATACGCGTACCACAGCCGCGCGGAACCAGGCTTCGGCCGGGTGCGGTCGAGCCCGCCCTTCGCGAGAACGGCGAGCGCCGCGTCGGTCTGGCCGAGATCGCGCCGCGCTCCGGCGACGACGATGAACAATTCAGCGCGCATCGCCGCGTCGAGCCGCCGGACGTCCGGATCATTGAGCATCCGCAACGCCTGCGCCGGTCGGCCGAGCGCGCGCTCGATATCGGCCATGATCGGCAGGGTGCTCGGATCACCGCTGATGCGCCTGGCGGTGCGCAGTTCAGTGAGCGCCTCTGCCCACTCCTGCGCGTGATACGCGGCGATGCCGACCGCCTCGCGCACGGCGGCGACCCTAGCGGCGCGGCTGCGCGCGGCTCGGGCATGAGCGAGGGCCCGCGCGGGATCGGTGTCGAGCAGCTGACCCGCCATGACGAGGTGCCGAGCGACGAGATCCGCCGTGAGCTTGCTCAACGAACGCAGCTCCGCTCGGATCGACCGGTCCAGCTGCATCACATCGACGTTGTCCGGCACCCTCGGCTCGTTCGGATCGCGGACCTCGCGGCTCGCGCGTGGCTCCGGCGTAGAACGAGCGCCAGCCGCACGGCCGGACGAAGCACGGGAGCCGCCGGAACCACGTCCGCTCGGGCGCTCGGCGTCGCCACCCCTGCTCGAGGGCGACCGTTCGTCACGGCCAAACGAGCGGGCTCCGCGTGCAGAGCGCTCGCCTGTCCGACGATCGTCGCGGTCGTCACGCCGGACCGAACGGTCACCGGCCCGGGACGAACCCGAGCGAGGCCCATCGGTCCGCCGGCTCGAACCGCCGCCAGCTCCGGAGCGAGCATCGGAGCGCTCGGAATCCTGTCGGGGAGCCGACCGGGGGCGACCGCTGCGCAGCGCCGGGCCGCCGGATCGAGATTCAGCACCACGGCGGGCGCCACCTCGTTGACCGTCACCGCGAGGAGTCGCGCCGCGCGGGCCGTCTCCACGAGCCGCGGCGCCCGAAGTAGCGCCGCGCGGGGTCCCGCCGCGGGGGGTCGCGCCGCGCGGGGTCGCGCCGCCCGGACCCGCGCCGCGTGGACCGTCGCCCCGAGGAGCAGCGCCGCGACGAGCAGCCGCACCGCGAGGGGCGTCGCCGCGGGATGCGTCGCCGCGAAGCGCGGCCCCGCGCGTCCGCTGGCCACCTGCCCGTCCCTCGGACGACGCCATAGCCGAGCCGCGACCGGCGCCTGCGGCGTTCGTGCCTCGGCGATCACCGGCTCGTGACGGGTTGCCGCCTTCTGAGCGGCCGCGCGAGTAGTTGCGGCCTGCGCGTGGTGATGTCATTCAAAGATCCCGATTCTGGACGTGAACAATGACGAGGGTCGTTCGGCGAACCGAACGACCCTCGTCATAAGTTGTGTCCGGCGACGTCCTACTCTCCCACGCAGTGGCCCGCGCAGTACCATCGGCGCTGAAGGGCTTAGCTTCCGGGTTCGGAATGGAGCCGGGCGTTTCCCCTCCGCTATGACCGCCGAAACTCTATGGAGATATCGGGCGCGTTCCCGACCGTATCTCGGGAACCGCACAGTGGACGCGTAGCATAAAGTATCTCTCTTTCCCGCAGGACGGGAAAAGAGAATGTGGTCAAGTCCTCGGCCTATTAGTACCGGTCAGCTCCATGCATTGCTGCACTTCCACTTCCGGCCTATCAACCCAGTCGTCTACTGGGGGCCTTACCAGGTTAACCCTGTGGGAGACCTCATCTTGAAGCGAGCTTCCCGCTTAGATGCTTTCAGCGGTTATCCCTTCCGAACGTAGCCAACCAGCAGTGC
>JAVHVN010000139.1:0-28914 GCA_032160545.1 Pseudonocardiales bacterium
CATGAAGTCCTTTCAGGACCTCGACCTCGTGCAGCTCGCCGTACTGCCGATGTTTCTGTTCAGCGGCACGTTCTACGGGCTGTCGGTCTACCCCGACTGGCTGCGCATCGTCGTCGAGTGCCTGCCGTTGCAGCACGGCATAGCCCTGCTGCGTGGCCTCAACTCGGGCGTCCTCGACATCGGCATGCTCGGGCACGTCGCCTACTACGTGGCGATGGCAGCAATCGGGCTGGACGTCACAACCAAACGACTGGACGTGCTGCTAATGCGCTGACCGCTCGGTCGCCCGTCGCGGTCCGCGCCGGCTCAGTCGGTAAGCCGGTTGGTCGGTCAGCCCGGCTGGTCGCTCAGCCTGGTTGGTACGGTCAGCCCGGCGTAGCGGTCTGTTGACCGCGGCGCCAACGGATACCCGCCTCGATGAAGCCGTCGATCTCGCCATCGAGCACCGCCTGCGGATTTCCTACCTCGAACTCGGTCCGCAGGTCCTTCACCATCTGATATGGGTGCAGCACGTAGCTGCGCATCTGGTTGCCCCAGCTGTTACCGGAGTCCTTGAGCGCATTCATCGTCGCCTGCTCCTCCTGGCGGCGTCGCTCCAGCAGCTTTGCCTGCAGAACGGCCATTGCGCTGGCCCGGTTCTGGATCTGGCTGCGCTCGTTCTGGCAACTGACGACGATGCCGGTGGGCAGGTGCGTGATGCGCACGGCCGAGTCGGTGGTGTTGACGCCCTGGCCGCCTGGCCCGGACGAGCGGTACACGTCGACCCGGATGTCGTCGTCAGGGATCTCGACGTGATCGGTGGATTCGACGACCGGCAGTACCTCGACGCCGGCGAAGCTGGTCTGCCGCCGCCCCTGATTGTCGAACGGGCTGATGCGGACCAGCCGGTGCGTCCCCTGCTCGACGCTCAAGGTGCCGTACGCGTACGGCACCTTGACCTGGAAGGTGGCCGACTTGATACCCGCCTCTTCGGCGTAGGAGGTGTCGAGCACGTCGACCGGGTAGTTGTGCCGCTCGGCCCAGCGCAGGTACATCCGCATCAGCATCTCGGCGAAGTCGGCGGCGTCGACGCCACCCGCTTCGGACCGGATGGTGACCAGCGCCTCGCGCGAGTCGTACGGCCCGGAGAGCAGCGTGCGGACCTCCAGCTCGTCGATGGCTTTGCGCAGGCCCTCGGCCTCCCCCTCGGCCTCGGCCCGGAACGACTCGTCGTTGGCCTCCTCGGCCATGTCCCACAACACCTGGGCGTCATCGACCCGGCGACGCAGATCCTCCACCCGGCGCACCTCACCCTGAACGAAGGAGAGCCGGCTGGTGACCTTCTGCGCCTTCTCGGGGTCGTCCCAGAGGTCCGGCGCGGAGGCCTGGGCCTCGAGCCCGGTGACCTCGGTGCGCAATTTCGGGACGTCGAGGACTGCCTCGATGCTCGCCAGCGTGGCGGAGAGTTCCTTGAGTTCGGCGGGGACATCCACGTCGGTCGAGGATACTCAGCCGTCGTCGGTGAGGCGGGCGGCGAGCGTCTTCGGCGCCACTTGACGGAAGGCGTCGCGGACGATCGCGGCGATCTCGTCCCAGTCGGGCTCGAGGTCGATCCGCACCCCGAGCCAGCCGCGGTGCCCGACGTAGGCCGGCCGGAAGAACTGTGCCGGGTCCTCGGCGAGCATCTGCTCCTGGACCCCAGCCGGGGCCGCGCACCAGAACGCCAGGTGCTCGACGCCGTGGTGGTGGTCGTCGACCGAGACGAAGAGCTTCTTGTCGCGGACGAAGAAACCCGGTGCACCGTGGGTCATCCGCTCGGTCGCCTCGGGCAAGGCCAGACATATCGCCCGCAGGCGCTCGACGGGATCACCGGTCACTACGGCACCATCCTTTCTGCGGATGCCCGATGGGTGTCATGCGGGCACCCTGCCACGTCATGGGGTGGTCAGCGGCGCTCGGGCCGATGACCGCACGACGTGGCGCACGCCGTCGGGCCGTCCGAACACGGCACCGAAGACGATCGGTCGCGTCTCTCGGCAGACCAGCCGGATCGTCGTGGCGTCCGGCGACACGGCAGCCTCGATCCGGACGTCCTGCCGGTCCGGGTCACGGGCCAGGTAGTCGTGCACCGCCCGATCGGCTCCGGCGAAGTGCAGTGTGCCGTCGGTGGCGAGATCGGCGCCGCGGTCGAGATCGGCCGCTCCCGCCGCCGCCGCGGCCGCCGCTCCGTCGCACGCCGCTTGCAGCCCGCGCTGCTGGACGAAGGCGTCCCCCGCCGCCACCGCGCCGGCCACCATCAGGCCCACGATCACGAAGCAACCGAGGATCAGCGGGATCGTCGAACCGCGATCGTCGCGGCTCATCGAACCGGCGCCCGGAAGTCGTCGACGTGCACCACATAGCGACCCACCGACGTGATCTCTCTGCCGGCGAGCACGGACGGCACGCCAGGAATGCTCTGCCGCCGGGTCACGCAGATCGCGAATCGGGCGCCCGGCTCGAGCCGCGGCTCGACGGCTGGGCCCTGGCACGTCTCGTCGAAGGCGACGGCCCGCACAGTCGCGTCGTCGGGAAGGTGCCGCGCGGCGAGTGCCAACCGCACGGCCGCCGCCACCCGGGCGGCCGGATCGTCACCTGCCCCACTGGTGACGAAAGCGCGACCGGCATCACGGGCCGCGTTCGTCACCGCGGTCTGGCTGCGTTGGACCACTGCCACGGCGACGAGCAGGTAGACCAGCGGAACCAGCATGACGAGCGCGATGAACACGAACTCGACGATGGCGTTGCCTGCGTCATCGCGCAGATCGGGCGTCACGGCTGACCCTCGCGAAGGACGGACGACGCGACATCGACCCGCCACGGCAGTCGTAACGGGACCAGTACAGCGCGAAGCGTGCCGGTGCAGCGCACGGTGGCGACCGGAAGGCCGCTGGTCGCGTCGACCTCCGCCGAGCCGCGGCAGGTCACCCGTCGGCCTAGGCCCGGCACAGCGTCGCGCAGCACCTCGTTTGCGCGCCGATTGCCGTCGTCCGGACCGGAGCCGAGCGCCGCGGCCGTGCGAGCCCCCTCGGCAGCAGCCGCCGAGACCACGTTGTCGACGTAGACGAACAGTGCCACCTGCAGCGCGCCGAACAGCAGCAGGATGAGCAACGTACTGACCAGCACGAACTCGACGACGCTCGAGCCGCGGTCGTCGCGCCAGCGCATCGTCGCTACTGGCTGCTGGTCACCGAGTCGAGCGCCGAGCTGATCGCATCCTTGATCTGCGGCTCGAACACTCCAAGGATCGCCACCACCAGGATGGCGGTCATCGGGGAGGTCAGCGGTCGCTCCGGGGCACCGTCTTGACGGCGCGGGCGCATTTGACGCCCGCGCGAGTGCCGACAACGAGTGCGGAGGCGGAAGCTGCGGACCGCCTCAACTCATATGACGACTTCGCCATGACATCACGTGCTCACGTCCGCGTCAAGTAGGCGTTAAGCACGTAGGGCAACTCGGCGCTAGATATTCGTCGTACTAGCCCTGCGCTGCGGGCTCTGACCGCTCGAGACGGTCAGGCGTCACGGTGACGCTGCGTCGTCAGTCCGCGATCTTGTAGTCGCGCATCAACCCGCGAGCGATGATCGTCTTCTGGATCTCGGACGTTCCCTCGCCGATCAGCAGGAATGGCGCCTCACGCATGAGCCGCTCGATCTCGTACTCCTTGGAGTAGCCGTACCCGCCGTGGATGCGGAACGACTCCTGGGTGACCTCGGCGCAGAACTCGGACGCGATCAGCTTCGCCATGCCGGCCTCGACGTCATTGCGCTTGCCTGCGTCCTTCAGCCTTGCAGCGTTGACCATCATCAGATGCGAGGCCTCGACCTTGGTCGCCATCTCGGCCAGCTTGAAGGCGATTGCTTGGTGCTCGACGAGCTGCTTGCCGAACGTCCGGCGCTGCTGCGCGTACCTTGCGGCAAGTTCGAAGGCGCGGATGGAGATGCCGCACGCGCGCGCCGCGACGTTGACGCGGCCCACCTCGACGCCGTCCATCATCTGGTAGAAGCCCTGCCCCCGGCCCGCTTCGCCGCCGAGCACGCTGTCGGCCGGGACACGCACACCGTCGAGCACCATCTCGGTGGTCTCGACGCCCTTGTACCCCATCTTGTCGATCTTGCCCGGAATGGTGAGGCCGGGACGGGTCTCTCCGAAGCCGGGGTCTTTCTCGACGAGGAATGTGGTCATGTTCTTGTAGACCGAGTCCGCGCCGAGGTCGTCCTTGACGAGAGTCGCGACGACGCCGGCACGCGCACCGTTCGTCAGCCACATCTTCTGCCCATTGAGCACGAACTCGTCGCCCTGCGCCACGGCACGACTCTTGATGGCGGCGACGTCCGACCCGCACTCGGGCTCGCTCATCGAGAACGCACCGCGGACCTCGCCGGTCACCATCTTGGGCAGCAGTCGCTGCTTCTGTTCATCGGTGCCGTGCTGAGTGATCATGTACGCCACGATGAAGTGCGTGTTGATGACGCCGGAGATCGACATCCAGCCGCGGGCGATCTGCTCGACCACAAGCGCGTAGGTGAGCAGGGACTCCCCGAGCCCGCCGTACTCCTCCGAGATGGTGAGCCCGAACAGCCCCATCTCCTTCATTCCGTCGACGATCGCCTCGGGGAACTCGTCCTTGTGCTCGAGTTCGGTGGCATACGGGATGATCTCCTTGTCCACGAAGTCCTTGACGGTGCGCAGGATCTCGTGCTGGACGTCGGTCAGTCCGGCGGTCTGGGCAAGGCGGGCCATCGGGGTCCTCCCGGGTCTGTTTCCGAAAAGTATCCCCTGGAATTCGTTCGGACTTCCCAGTAACGCGTCATGACGTGACCGGTCGCACAGCCCGTGCGCGCGCGCAACGCTCCATCCGGAGCGCCGCTGGTCGAGCACCCGGTGACGTCGGCAACCGTCGTCGCGCACGACGTCGGCACGAGCACCAGGCGGACGCCCCTGTCGCGGACCCGCTCAGCCCTCCGGCGTGGTGAACGACGACGTACGTTTCAGGCTGGCGGCCCGTCCCTTGGCGGCGACGACGAGCGCCATCTTGCGCGACGCCTCGTCGATCATCTCGTCGCCGAGCATCGCCGAACCCTTCGCGCCGCCGGCCTCGGACGTGTAGTACTCGTACGCGTCGAGGATCAGCTCGGCGTGGTCGTAGTCCTCCTGCGACGGCGAGTACACCTCGTTCGCGATGCCGACCTGGTCGGGGTGCAGGACCCACTTGCCGTCGAAGCCGAGCGCTGCCGAACGCGACGCGACCCGCCGGAACCCCTCGGGGTCGCGGATCTGCAGGTACGGCCCGTCGATGGCCTGCTTGTTGTTCGCCCGGGCCGCCATCAGGATCGACATCAGGATGTGGTGGTAGGCGTCGCCCACGTCGTAACCGGGCGGCTGCTCCCCCACGACGAGCGACTTCATGTTGATGCTCGCCATGAAGTCGGCCGGGCCGAAGATGATCGTCTCGACGCGAGGGCTGGCCTTGGCGATCGCGTCGACGGCGATGAGGCCCTGCGCGTTCTCGATCTGGGCCTCGATGCCGATGCGGCCGACCTCGAAGCCCATCGTCTTCTCGATCTGGGTGAGCAGGATGTCGAGTGCGACGACCTGGTCGGCGCTCTGCACCTTCGGCAGCATGATGCAGTCGAGGTTCGGGCCGGCCCCTTCGACCACCTCGACCACGTCGCGGTAGGTCCAGTGCGTCGTCCAGTCGTTGACCCGGACCACCCGGATCTTGTCGCCCCAGCCCCCCTCGTTGAGCGCCGCCACGATGTTCTTGCGCGCCTCGGGCTTCACCAGCGGGGCGCAGGCGTCCTCGAGGTCGAGGAAGACCTGGTCTGCGTCGAGACCCTTGGCCTTCTCGAGGAAGCGCGGGTTGCTGCCGGGGACGGCGAGGCAGGAACGGCGGGGGCGCAGCGTCTCGGTCATCCTCGGAGCATGCCCAGCCGCTCGTCCGCACGCCAACCCGGCGTCGATGATGTCAGGGGTTTCACACGGCTTCCCCGGTCCGTCAACGTCCAGCGACTAGCCTGCTGACGTGGTTATCAGGCGGGGTGTCCGGAGGGAGGCGGGGCGGTGAGTTCGGTGTCGCGAGTGTTCACCGCACGGCTCGCAGGCATCGGCGTCTTCGACCCCGGCGGTGATCAGATCGGCCGCGTTCGCGACGCAGTGACCACCATGCGGGTTGACCGCCAGCCTCCGCGCGTTCTCGGTCTCGTCGTCGAACTGCAGCATCGGCACCGGATCTTCGTGCCGATGGGACGGGTTACCCGCATCGAGCCCGACGCCGTCGTGCTGTCATCGGGCACGGTCAACATGAAGCGCTTTGAGCGGCGGCCGAGCGAGGTCCTCGTGCTGGCCGAACTGCTCGACCGCACGGTCACGGTGCGAGAGACCGGGCAGCAGGGCACCATCGTCGACGCCGCGATGGAGCAGAACCGCAGCCGCGACTGGGTCATCACGAAGCTGGCAGTACGGTCGCACGGCGGCGGCCGGCTCACCCGGCGGCGTGGCCAGCTTTGGCAGGTCGCGTGGAACGAGGTCGACGGCCTTGCCATGGTCGAGACCGAGCAGGGCACCAACACGCTGCTGTCCGTGCTGTCCGATATGCGCCCCGCAGACGTCGCGCAGGCGCTTCAGGACATGCCCGACAAGAGGCGGCGCGAGGTCGTCGCCGCGCTCGACGACGAACGTCTCGCCGATGTCCTGCAGGAGATGCCCGAGGACGACCAGGTCGAGCTGTTGAGCACGCTCGACGACGAGCGCGCGGCGGACGTCCTCGAGGCGATGGACGACGACGACGCGGCCGACCTGCTCGGCGATCTGCCGGCCCACGACCAGCAACGACTGCTCGAGCTCATGGAGCCCGAAGAGGCCGAGCCGGTGCGCCGGCTGATGCGTTACGGCGACTACACGGCCGGCGGCCTGATGACCTCCGAACCGGTCATTCTGCTGCCGGACGCCACCGTCGCCGAAGCGCTGGCACTGGTCCGCAATCCCGAGCTCACGCCGGCCATCGCCGCGCAGGTGTTCGTCGTGCGACCGCCGCAGGCGACGCCGTCCGGTCGCTTCCTCGGCACCGCGCACATCCAGCGATTGCTGCGCGAACCCCCGTCAGCGCTCGTCAGCGGCGTCTGCGAGAAGGACACCGACTCGCTACGGCCGGAGATGCCGATCGACGAGGTGACGCGGCACCTCGCCACGTACAACCTGGTGGCCGCTCCGGTGGTCGACGAGCACGACCGGCTGCTCGGGGCAGTGTCGGTGGACGACGTGCTCGACCACCTGTTGCCCGAGGACTGGCGCGACACCACGGGCGTGCGCGAGGCCGGGAATGGCTGACCGCCGCGTCCGCCTCGACCAGCCGCGCGACCAGCGCCGCGGCCCGGTGGTGCGCTTCGACCCGGAGGCCTTCGGGCAGTGGACGGAACGGGTCGCGCGGTTCCTCGGCACCGGCCGCTACCTGGTCGTGCAGACCTTCCTGATCATCATCTGGGTGATCTGGAACATCGTGTTCCGGAACGGCCCGCTGCACTTCGACAAGTACCCGTTCATCTTCCTGACGCTGATCCTGTCGTTGCAGGCCGCGTACTCAGCGCCGCTGATCCTGCTGGCCCAGAACCGCCAGGACGACCGCGACCGGGTCAACCTCGACGCCGACCGGGACGAGGCGCGGCAGGCCAAGGCCGACCTCGAGTACCTCACCCGCGAGATCGCCTCGGTTCGGATGGCGCTCGGAGAGGTCGCCACCCGCGACTTCCTGCGTTCGGAACTCGGGCGACTCGAGGCCGCCCGCGAGCGCGAACGCGAGACCGTCGAGGACTGAGCCGCCTCAGGCGAGCCGGAGCAGCGCGGCCGTGAGCCCGGCGGCGACCACGACGACCAGGAAGGGCGCACGGCGCCACACGGCCGCCGCACCGACCGCGAAGCCCGCGAGGCGCGGGCCGTCGAGCTGGATGTGCCGACCCTTCGCCACCGCTTCGACGACGACGAGCGCCGCGAGGAGCGCCACCGGCAGCAACTCGACCACGCCGCGCATCCTCGGCCGCTCGAGCAAGCGAGCCGGCACGAGGTATCCCGCGAGCTTGAACGCATAGCAGCCCGCGCTCGTCGCGAGCACCAGAGCCCAGAGGTTCACGTCCGCACCTTCGCCGTCGCGAGCAGCAGCGCCGCGCTGGCGGCGAGCACCGGAACGCCGGGCGGCGTGAACGGGATGAGGACCAGCGCGACCAGCGCCCCGGTCGTGGCGACACGCCGCTCGATGCGGCCGTTCCGCAGCCGCGGCGCGAGCAACGCCAGGAACGCGGCGGGGACGACGGCATCGAGCCCGAGCGTCGACGGATCACCGACCGCGCTGGCGCCGACCGCGCCCAACAGGGTCGAGAGATTCCAGAAGACGAAGACGCCGGCGGCTGTCCACCAGAAGGCGACTCGGCCGAGCTCGGCGTCGCGCTGGGCGACCGCCATCGCCGTCGACTCGTCGATCGTCCCGAGCGCGGCCAGGAGCCGCCGCACGCCCCGCACGCGCAACAGTGGCGAGAGCCGCATCGCGTAGAGCATGTTGCGCGACCCGAGCAACAGCCCACTGCCGAGGGCGGCGAACAGCGTTCCGCCCGCGGCCGCTACCCCGACCACGGCGAACTGCGTGCCACCCGTGAAGGCCAGCAGCGACAGCAGGCAGCTCTGCAGCACGCTGAGCCCGGCCGACACCGCGGCGGCGCCGAAGGCGAATCCGTACGCGCCGACGGCGACGCCCACCCCGAGGGAGTTGCGGACGACCGCCGTGCGGGGAGACTGCGGCACCGCGCCGGTCATCCGATGTGTGGCCCGCCGTCCGAGCCCTCGGGAGCGGGCCCGATGCGGCCGAGCAGCTCTGCCAACAGGAGCAGCTCGGCGTCGGAGAACTTCGCGAGCCAGTGCCGCTCGACGCCTGCAAGATGCACCGGCGCCGCGGTGCGCAGGCGCCGAAGCCCGACGAGGGTGAGGACTGTGTAGGTACCGCGCGCATCGTGCAGCGACGGCTCGCGCGCGACGAGGCCTTCGGCCTGCAGGCGGTCGACGAGCCTGGTCAGACCCGACCGGGAGAGCAGCACGCGGTCGGCCAGTTCGGCCATCCGCAGCCGCCTGTCAGGCGCCTCTGCCAGCTGGAGCAGAACGTCGTACCAGGTGAGCGGCAGGCGGACCTCGGCGAGTTCACGCTCCAGTTCGCGCGTCGTTGCCGCGTGCGCGCGCAGGAAGGCACGCCACGCCCCTAGCCGCCAGTCCGAGGCGCCGATGTGCGACGTCATCCCGGTCACCTGGCTCATGGGCATCGATCCTAATCGCGCGCGTGTCCGTACCATCGGTGTTGTGCCGACCCCAGACGAAACCGCTGTCCGCGCCGCCCTCGCGGGCGTGAACGACCCTGAGATCCACCGTCCGATCACCGACCTGGGGATGGTCGACAACGTCGCCGTCGGAGCCGACGGCTCGGTGGCGGTGCGCGTGCTGCTCACGGTGCCCGGCTGCCCGATGAAGGAGCAGCTCACCCGCGAGGTCACCGGCGCCGTCTCGTCGGTCCCCGGCGTCAGCGGCGTGTCGGTCGAGCTGGGCGTGATGAATGCCGAGCAGCTCACAGCGTTGCGCAAGACTGTACGAGGCGACGCCCCGGCGAACGAGATCCCATTCGCCCAGCCCGGCTCGCGCACCCGGGTCTACGCGGTCGCCTCCGGCAAGGGGGGCGTGGGCAAGTCGTCGGTCACCGTCAACCTCGCCGCTGCACTCGCGGCCAAAGGACTGGCGGTCGGGGTCCTCGACGCCGACATCTACGGCTTCTCCGTGCCGCGCATGCTGGGGGTCACCGGCAAGCCGACGCAGGTGGAGCAGATGATCATGCCGCCGGTCGCGCACGGGGTGAAGGTCATCTCGATCGGCATGTTCACACCGGGCAACACCGCGGTCGTCTGGCGCGGGCCGATGTTGCACCGCGCGTTGCAGCAGTTCCTCGCCGATGTGTTCTGGGGCGACCTGGACGTCCTGCTCATGGATCTCCCGCCGGGCACTGGTGATATCGCGATCTCGGTGGCCCAGCTGGTTCCGTCGGCAGAGCTGCTGGTCGTGACCACCCCGCAACTCGCGGCCCGCGAGGTCGCCGAGCGGGCCGGTTCGATCGCCCTGCAGACCCACCAGCAGATCGTGGGCGTCGTCGAGAACATGAGCTGGCTCGAGCTGCCCGACGGGACCCGCATGGAGCTCTTCGGCAGCGGCGGCGGCCAGGCGGTCGCCGATTCGCTCGCCGCGCTGACCGGCACCCGGGTGCCGCTGCTCGGGCAGATACCGATCGATCAGCGGGTCCGTGAGGGGGGCGATGCCGGCGCACCCGTCGTCGTGACCGACCCGCAAGCCCCTGCCGCCGTGGCGATGAGCGGCGTAGCCGATGCGCTGGCCGCCCGCCAGCACAGCCTCGTCGGCCGTTCGCTGGGGCTGGCGCCCGCGCGCTAGCCGACGCTCAGGTTGCGTCGTCGTCGTACGGTGCGGGCTCGCCGCGCCCGAGCGGCTGCTGCTTCTGGACGTTGACGACGGGCTGCGCCGGCTGCTCGGCAACGGCCGGCGGTTCGTCGGCGCCCATCACTGCGCGCTGGATCGCCGACCGTGGGTCGAGCTTGCGCAGGTCGTTCGCGAAGTCGTCGCCGAGCACGGCGCGCTGGATCGCGGTGCGAGGGTGCAGGTTGCGCAGGTCGACGTCCGCGAACTCAGGACCGAGTTCGTCGCGCAGCTGCTCGCGGGCGCCGGTTGCCATGTCACGCAGCGTGCGGATCATCCGGGCGGCATCGCGAGCCAGGCCCGGCAGCCGGTCGGGGCCCAGGACGATCAGGCCCACGACGGCGAGCACGAGGAACTCCATCGGCCCGACGTTGAACACGTTGCGAGTGTAGGCCCGAATGCGGACGGTGCAGCCGTGCGCGGGGTGTGAGAGATCAGCCGCAACCGGTCAGCCCCGCGGCGACGACGTGCGCTCAGTCGGAGCCGAGCGTCACCTTCGCGGTGTGCTTGTCGGTACCGCGGATGTACGTGACCGCGATCGTCTCGCCCGGCTTGTGGTTCTGGACCACGACGACCAACTGGTCATAGCTGGGCACGCTGCGCCCGTCGGCCGCGACAACCACGTCGCCCGCCTGGAGGCCCGCCTTGGCAGCTGCGCCGCCGTCGACCACCTGCTCGAGGTAGGCCCCCGAGTGCAGGCCGTCCTGCGTCGTCGCCGTCTTGCCCTGGGTGCCGAACGAGGCATGGACCGCCTTGCCGGTGCGGATCAGTTGCTGCGCGATGTCCCGTGCGTAGTTGATCGGAATGGCGAAGCCGATACCGCTGACCGACGACGAGCCGCCGGTCGCGTCCGGGGCGCTCAGCGCGGCAGCCGAGTTTATGCCGACGACGGCGCCGGACGCGTCGACGAGCGCGCCGCCCGAGTTGCCGTGGTTGATAGCGGCGTCGGTCTGGATCGCGTCGAGGTAGATGCCCTGACCGCCGGAGGCGTCGGGAATGTGGACGGCGCGGTCGAGCGCCGAGACGATGCCCTCGGTCACGGTGCCCTGCAGCGCGAGCGGCGAGCCGATGGCGATCACCGGGTCACCCACCGCGAGGGTGCTCGAGTCACCCAGCGACGCCACCGTTAGCTTCGTCGTCGGGACCTTGAGGACGGCGAGGTCGCTCGTCGGGTCGAGTCCGACGATCTGGGCCTTCGCGGTGGACTCGTCGGCAAACGTGACCACGATCGAACCGTTCCCACCCGCCGCCGCGGCGACCACGTGGTTGTTCGTCAGGACGTAGCCGTTCTTGTCGATGACGACGCCGGAGCCGACGGCGTACTCGTTCGACGTGGTGACGGCGACCAACACCACGGCCGGGCCGACGCGCTTGGCGAGGTCGGCGATCGAGCCGGGCGGCCGGTTCGCCGGCTTGCCGGTCTTGGCCAGCGCCACGTCGTTGCGGTGCAGCAGGTTGTCGCCGCGCTTCGCGAGCCAATACCCGGTGCCGCCGCCAATCGCACCGACGAGCAATCCCAGGAGGACGAGGAAGAGCACCCCGCGCCGGCCCGGACGCAGCCGATGGACGACGGCTGGGGAGCCCTTCTCGTCATCGTCGCCGCCGGGCTCGTCATCGACGTGCTCGGTGTCGGCCGTCGGGTCGAGTTGAGCAGGACCGTCACCGGTGAACACGGCGCCGCGGCCCAGCCAGTACGGCGACGCGGGGTCGCGCCATGGGTCGGTTCGGGCGTCGGTCTTCCACCACGGCGACTCGGGCGCGGGACCCGCCGGCGCGATGCGGGTGCCAGGCGCCGGGTCGAATCCGTCGTGCGCGGCGGCAGGAGTCCCGAACGCCTCTTCGAAGGCCCGGGGGACGGCCGGGCGCTCGGACGGCCGCGGCCCGATCCGGTTTCCCGGGGCGGGCGCAAAAGCGAGCCCCTCGCCCGGCGCCGCGAAGGCCGCGCGCTCGTCCGGGGAGACGGTCGGGGGCGGCGGCAGGTAGCTAGCGGCGGCGACCTCGGCCGGGTCACGCGGAGCGAACGGGTCCTCGACGCCGTCAGGACGGGCGTAGAGCACGTCGTCGGTGCTCGGCGCCCGCAGCTCGGCGGGCCCCGGACCGGGACCGTTCGGACCGTGATCGGTCACCCAGTGCTCCTCATCGCAGACGACGCGTGTCCATCGAGTCTGCCTCAGCGAGCTGTGATCCGCCTCGGCGGTCGACACTCGCCGCTGGGGTCAGCGCAGACCTATCCGGGTCAGCCGCACCGGCTCGACGAAGCTGGAGCCGGAGCCGCCGGTCACGCCGGCCGGGGCGACACCGGTGCCCGCAGGGGGCTGCCGATGGGTGCCCGACGCAGTGGCGCTGCCAACGGCCACGGCGCCGAGCGCGACGACCGCGGTCGCCGCGAGCGCGAAGGGCATCCCCCGGCGGCTGCGGGGCTGCGGAGCGTCGAGTGCGGCCGACGTGAGCGTGCCGAACGCCGCGAACATGGGTGAACCGTCGGGACCCAGCGTCGCGGGAACACCCGACACCGGGGTGGTGTCGGGCAGGGACTTCAGCCGATCGAGCAGCCCGCTCGGCACGGCGGGGGCGGCCGCCGATCGCAGCGCCAGGACCGCCTCGCGCTGGACGGCGACCGCGTCGGCGCACTCGGAACAGACCGCGGCGTGCTTGGTCGCCCGCTCGCGCGCATGGCCGGTGAGGACGCCGTCGGCGAAGGCGGCGACGGCCTCGTCCGAGAGGTGTTGGGAACTCATCAAGCCCCGGCCTCCGACCCGGCGTGCGAGCGGCCGACCGGGGTGCCCGGCGCGCGGTGCGCGAGAGCCTCGCGCAGTAGCACCCGGCCGCGGTGGATGCGCGAACGCACCGTGCCGACCTTGATGCCGAGGGTGGCGGCGATCTCCTCGTACGAGAGCTGCTCGAGGTCGCACAGGACCACCGCGACCCGGAAGTCGGCAGGCAGGGCGTCCAGCGCCTGCTGGATCTCGGGATCGAGGTGCATCTCGTCGTAGGCCTGCTCCGGGCCGGACTCGCTCGAGGCCAGCCGGTCACCGGCGTCCTCGGGCAGCGCGTCGAAGCGGATCCGCTGGCGGCGGCGGACCAGGTCGAGGAACAGGTTCGTGGTGATGCGGTGCAACCAACCCTCGAACGTCCCGGGCGTGTAATCGGCGAGCGAGCGGAAGACCCGGACGAACGTCTCCTGGGTGAGGTCCTCGGCGTCGGCCTTGTTACCGGAAAGGCGGTAGGCCAACCGGTAGACCCGGTCGGCATGCTGACGAACGACCTCGTCCCACGAGGGAGCCGCCCATTGCGACACCTCGTTAGTGGTCTCGACCGTCACTGATCCTCACCCCTGCTGGTGTTCGGCGCCCCCGCGGAAACACCGGGGCCACCGAGACAACCAGCGCCAGCTGTTCTGCGGTGTAACGCCTCAGCGGACCTTCACGTTCCCGGGGGGACGAACGCTGGACCTACTCTGTCGGCGTGCATCGCTACTCCGGCACCGATGCGGCCGTGGCCCGGGCGTTGGCCGACTATTGCCTGGATCGGCTTGCCATGCAAGCGCCGCTCGACCGGCCGCTGGCGCCGGCCGAACTGGACGCGCTCGCGGGCAAGACGGTCACCGCCGAGGGCATCGGCGGTGAGGAGGCACTGCGCTTGTGGGCGGACGTCCTCGGGCCTGCCTGCCTGTCCGTGGACCACCCGCGCTACCTCTCGTTCATCCCCAGCGCGCCGACGAAGGCGGCCGCGGCCTTCGACATGCTCGTCGGGGCGTCCAGCGTGTACGGCGGCTCGTGGCTCGAGGGCGCGGGTGCGGTCTACGCGGAGAACCAGGCGCTGCGCTGGATCGCCGATCTCGCCGGCCTGCCCGCCGAGGCGGGCGGCGCGTTCGTCCAGGGCGGGACGATCGGCAACCTTTCGGCGCTGGTGGCCGCGCGCGAGTCGGCACTGCACCGGCGCGGCGGGCGCCGTCCGGACAGGTGGGCCGTCTGCGTGACGGCCGAGACCCACTCGTCGGTCAAGCACGCGCTGCGCGTCGTCATGGACGTGGACGTCATGGAGGTCCGCGGCGACGAGCGCGGCCGGATGACGCGGCCCGAACTGCGGGCGGCGGTCGACGCGGTATCCCCGCAGACCCGGGACGGAATCTTCGCGGTCGTCGCCACGGCGGGCACCACGAACCTCGGGGTGGTCGACGACATCGCGGGCGTGGCCGACGTCGCGCAAGAACACGGCTGGTGGCTGCACGTCGACGGCGCGTACGGCGGCGCCGGGCTCGCCGCCCCCACGGTGCGGGAGCTGTTCGCCGGCGTCGAGCGGGCGGACTCGTTCATCGTCGATCCGCACAAGTGGCTCTTCGCGCCGTTCGACTCGTGCGCCTTGCTCTATCGCGACCCGGTGCAGGCGCGCGCGGCGCACACCCAACACGCGGGCTACCTGGATCCGGTGACGGTCGAGGGTGAGTGGAATCCGTCGGACGTCGCGATCCAGCTGACGCGCCGCGCGCGCGGGCTGCCCTTCTGGTTCTCCCTCGCCGTGCACGGCACCGACGCCTACAGCGAGGCGGTCGAGCGGACGCTGACCGTCGCCCGGGCCGGTGCCGAGCTGATCCGCTCGGCACCGCACACCGAGTTGCTCGTCGAACCCGACCTCTCGGTGCTGATCTTCGAGCGCGTGGGCTGGACGGCCGAGGACTACGCCCGATGGAGCGCACTGCTGCTCGAGGCGCAGTTCGCGTTCGTGACGCCGACGTCCCACCAGGGGCGGCCGTGCACCCGCTTCGCGGTCGTCAACCCGCTGACGACGCCGGATGATCTGGCCGCGATCCTCGCGACGATGCGCTGACCGGCTGTCGTACCCCGCCGATACGTTGGCGACATGGACTGGAAGATCGAACTCATCCCGGTGCCCGTTTCCGACGTCGACAAGTCGATCGCGTTCTACCGCGACCAGGTCGGCTTCGCGCTCGAGCACGACTATCAGGTGAGCGACGAGCTGCGCTTCGTCCAGCTCACCCCGCCAGGCTCGGGTTGTTCTATTGCGCTCGGCGTCGCCCAGACCCCACCCGGATCGCTTCAGGGTGTCCAGATCGTCGTCGCCGACATCGAGGCCGCCCATGCCGACCTGCGCGGGCGCGGCGTCGAGGTCAGCGACGTGCAGGATTTCCCGTGGGGGCGGTTCATCTTCTTCACCGACCCCGACGGCAACGGCTGGTCGGTGCAGCAGGTGCCTGCCCGGGTTTGACGAGCGCCCGGCACGGATAACGTGCTCGCGTGGAGCTGATCCTCGTGCGGCACGGCGAGAGCACGGCGAACATCGCGCGTGAAGCGGCCGAGGCGGTGGCCGCCGAAGTGATCGAGGTGGGCTTCCGCGATGCGGACGTCCCGCTGTCACCGCTCGGTCTCGCGCAGTGCGAGGCTCTCGGTCGGTGGCTGGCGGGCCCGGGCGGCGGCTGGCTCCCCGACGCGGCGTGGTCTTCGCCCTACCTGCGGGCTCGGCAGACCGCGGAAACCGTGCTGGTGGCGGCCCGGCTCGCGCTTCCGATCCGGGTGGACGAGCGGTTGCGCGACAAGGAACTCGGGGTACTCGACACACTGACGTCGTTCGGGGTGCGAGCACGGTTCCCTCTCGAGGCCGACCGCCGCCGCTGGGTCGGCAAGTTCTACTACCGCGCACCCGGCGGCGAGTCCTGGGCGGACATGGCGCTGCGTCTGCGGTCGCTGCTGTTCGACCTCGAGCGGCTCGAGACCGACCGGCGGGTCCTGGTCGCGGCGCACGACGCCGTGGTGCTGCTGTTGCGCTACATCTGTGAGGGCTGGACAGAGGGGCAGGTGCTCGCCGCCGCCCGCACGTCCTGGACCGGCAACGCCGCGGTGACCCGGCTCGTCTCCGACGGCGCAGGCCACTGGCAGACGACTCACGTCAACCTGCAGGACCACCTGATCACGCCGAACGGCGATCTGCGCACCGAGCACTCGGCGGCTCCCCCGGCAGCGCAGCGATGACCCAGGCGATCACGCCTGCGCTGCTGCGTCACTGGCAGCTGCCCGAACCGGGCGACTCGAAGCACAGTCGTGGGCACGTCCTCGTCGTGGGTGGCGCGCCCGGCACGCCTGGCGCGGTCCTGCTCGCCGGCCTCGCGGCGCTGCGCGTCGGGGCGGGCGTGCTGGCGATGGCCGTCCCGGACGCCGTGGCCATCCCGCTCGCCGTCGCCGTGCCCGAGTCGGGCGTCTGCCCGTGGACGATCACAGCCGACGGCCTCGACCGCGCGTCCCGCGATCGGCTCGCGAACCGGATCGAGCAGTCAGATGCCGTCGCGGTCGGTCCGGGCATCGACGACCCGGCCGTCGCCGTAGAACTCGTCACCGCCGTCGCGGAGCTGACCGCGCCAGACGTGCCCGTCGTGCTCGACGCGTACGCGTTGGGCGCGCTGCACCGAGCAGGCGCCGCCGCGGAGCGGCTGGCGGGTCGGCTGGTGCTCACCCCCAATCACTCCGAGGCGGCCCGGCTGCTCGAGATCGACGTCGACCAGCTGCCGGCCGACGATCTCGAGGTGGCCGCAGAGCTCAGTAACCGCTGGCAGGCGGTCGTGAGCTACCAGGGAGCGGTGGCCTCGCAGGGACAACCGCCCCGGGCACCCTCGACCGGGGACGCCGGGCTGGGGACGTCGGGGAGCGGCGATGTGCTCGCCGGCGCCGTGGCCGGGCTGCTCGCGCGCGGAGCGGCCGTTGATCAAGCGGCCTGCTGGGCCAGCTTCCTACACGCGGCGGCCGGGGATCGCCTCGCTGCGCGGGTCGGGCGGCTCGGATATCTCGCGCGCGAACTGCTCGACGAGGTCCCGCTGGTACTGGCCGAACTGTCCTCCTGAGCGGCGAACGCGTACCGGCGCGCTGTCAGGTCGGGCGCACCGCCAGGCTCTAGCCTTGCGGCATGGCCGACGCGATGGTGAACCAGGCGAGCATCTCCTTCGCCGAGTCGTACCTGCCCGAGGACGAGGTGTACGCGCAGGCGCGCGAGCGAGCTGCCGAGCTCGGGTGCGTCCCCATCGGACCGGGTGGCGGCGCCGTCCTGCGGCTGCTCGCGACCGTCACACGCGCGGCGAACGTCGTCGAGATCGGGACCGGTGCCGGGGTCTCCGGCCTGTACCTGATGAGCGGCATGGCCGACGGCGGGCAGTTGGTGAGCATCGACATCGAAAGCGAGAACCAGCGCGCGGCCAAGGAGGCGTTCACCGAGGCCGGCATCCCGACAACGCGGTACCGGCTGATCAACGGCTCGGCGCCGGACGTGCTCCCGCGCATGCGCGAGCAGGGCTACGACCTGGTGTTCGTCGACGCCGACAAGACCGCCTACGGGGCCTACTACCAACAGGCGCTGCGCATGCTGCGCCCCGGCGGCGTGATGGCGTTCGACAACGCGTTGTGGCACGACCGGGTGGCCGACCCGTCCCGGCGCGACGCCGAGACCGTCACGCTGCGCGAGCTCGGCCGCGCCATCCGCGAGGACGAGCGGCTCGTCCCGGCGCTCCTCCCCGTGGGCGATGGGCTGCTGGTGGCGGCGAAGCGCTGACCGCGCCCGCGTAGCGTTGGTCATGTCATGCCCTGCTACGTCGATTCGGTCCGGTCCTATCCCGGCGTCGGGCTGCGGTTCACCGAGTTCTGCCACCTGCTCGCCGACACGCGCGAGGAGCTGCACGCGATGGCCGATCAGCTCGGCGTCCCGCGGCGCTTCTTCCAGGACCATCCGTGGCGCTGGCACCACGACCTGCCGGCCCACGTACGCACCCGTGCCGTCGAGCTCGGTGCGCGTGAAGTGACCATGCACGAGGTAGGAGCATTGCTGCGCCGCCGACGGGGCGAGTTGGCCGAGGACCCAGTCGCGTAGGTTCGACAGGTGCGAATCACCGTCCTGGCCGGGGGTGTCGGTGGCGCCCGCTTCCTGCGCGGCGTCCGCTCCGCGTGCCCAACCGATGAGATCACCGCAGTGGTCAACACCGGCGACGACGTCACCCTGCACGGCCTGCGCATCTGCCCCGATCTCGACAGCATCATGTACACCCTCGGTGGCGCGCACGACGAGGAGCGGGGTTGGGGGCGGACGGGCGAGACCTGGCGCATCCGTGCGGAACTGGCCGCCTACGGCGCCGAACCGTCCTGGTTCCTGCTCGGAGACCTCGACTTCGCGACCCATCTCGTGCGCACCCGAATGCTCGACGCCGGCTTCCCGCTGAGCGACGTCACCGCGGCGCTGTGCGACCGGTGGCAGCCAGGCGTGCGGCTGCTGCCGATGTCCGACGACCGCTGCGAGACGCACGTGGTCGTCGATGCAACTGCGGACATGGATCCTGATCAGGACGACTCCGCAGCACCACGGCGCGCCATCCACTTCCAGGAGTGGTGGGTGCGCTACCGCGCCGCGCTCACGCCGCTGGCGTTCGTCCAGGTCGGCGTCGAGGACGCGCTGCCCGGGCCGGGCGTCCTCGAGTCGATTGCGAGTGCTGACGTGGTGCTGGTCGCGCCGAGCAACCCGGTGGTGAGCATCGGGACGATCCTCGGCATCGACGGGATTCGCGAGGCGGTCTCGGCCGGCCCTGCGCCCGTCGTCGGGGTGTCCCCCATCATCGGCGGCGCACCGGTGCGCGGCATGGCCGACGCCTGCCTGCCTGCGATCGGCGTCGAGGTGAGCGCCGAGGGCGTCGGACGGCATTACGGCGCCCGAGCCGACGGTGGCCTGCTCGACGGCTGGCTGGTGCACGACACCGACACGGCTTCGGTGCCGGGCGTCCAGGTCGCGTCCGTCCCGCTGCTCATGACCGACGTCGACGCCGCCGCCGCGATGGTCCGCTCGGCGCTGGAGCTCGCGCGATGAGCGGCGACCACGCGGCCGGGCACATCGAGATCTTCCCGGTGACGGGCATCGGCGAACTGCGCCCCGGTGACGACCTGGCCGCGGCGATCGCCGAGCGCACCGGCGACCTGCGCGACGGGGACGTCCTGGTGGTCACCTCGAAGGTGGTGTCGAAGGTCGAGGGACGCCTGATCGTTCTCGACACCGCCGACCCCGACGAACGTGAGGCCGCGCGGCAGCAGGCGGTCGAGGCCGAGACCGTCCGCATCGTGGCGGAGCGCGACTCGCTGCGCATCGTCGAGACGCGGCACGGGCTCGTGCTCGCCGCGGCGGGCGTCGACGCGTCGAACGTGGCGCGCAACGAGCTCGCGCTGCTGCCGATGGACCCCGACGCCTCGGCCGACCTGCTGCGCGAACGCCTGCGCGAATTGCGCGGCGTCGACGTCGCGGTGATCATCAGCGACTCCATGGGACGGCCCTGGCGGGCCGGCATCACGGACACCGCCATCGGCGTCTCGGGCATCACGGCGCTGACCGATCCGCGCGGGCGAACCGACATGCACGGCAACGTCCTGGTCGTCACGCAGGTGGCTGTTGCCGACGAGCTGGCGGCGGCGGCCGACCTGGTCAAGGGCAAGCTCGCCGGGATCCCCGTCGCCGTCGTGCGTGGGATGGGACGCGACGGCAAGCTCGAGGACGACGGGCTCGGCAGCCGCGGACTGGTCCGCGGTGCCCAGGAGGACCTGTTCCGCCTCGGCACCAACGAGGCCATCGCGGTCGGGCGCGAGGACGTCGGCTGGGCCACCGAGGTGCCACCGCTACTGCACGCCGATGCCACCGCAGTGGTGGGTGGCTTCACGCCGACCACCGAGGTCGAGGCAGCGGTCCGACAAGGCTTCCTCGGCTTCCTCGCCGCGCGCCCGGACGCGATGTGGCGCTCGTGCGCACCCGGTCACCTGACCGCGAGCGCGCTCGTGGTCGAACCGTCGCGGCGCCTCGTGCTGCTCACCCTGCACCCCCGCGTCGGGCTCTGGGTGCAGGTCGGCGGCCACTGCGAGCCGGGGGACCACACGATGCTCGACGCCGCGGCGCGCGAAGCGCGTGAGGAGAGCGGCATCGGCTCGCTGTCGCTCGACCCCACCCCGTTGGGCCTGGACATCCACCCGATCACCTGTTCACTGGGCGTTCCGACGCGCCACTTCGACGTGCGGTTCCTGGCGCTGGCGCCCGAGGGTGCCGAGCCGGTTCGCAGCGACGAGTCGCTCGACCTGCAGTGGTTCGAGTGGGACGCGCTGCCCGAGGGCGCCTCGCCGGAGCTGCCGCGCCTGCTCGAGGCGGCCCGGATGCGCCTCAGTCGCTGATGGGCGGGTTCGACGACGCGCTCCAGGCGGTGGCCGCGTGGCCCGCGCCCATGGCCGCGGCGGCCGTCGTCGGGCCATCGGGTGTGCTCGCTGCCCACGGCCCGGTGTCCCAGGCCCTGCCGCTCGCGTCGGTCACCAAGCCGCTGGCCGCACTGAGCATCCTGGTCGCGGTCGAGGAGGGTGCGCTCGAGCTGTCCGACCCGGCCGACGAGACACTCGTTCCCGGCGCGACGCTGCGGCATCTGCTTGCCCACGCCTCGGGCCTCGCCCCCGAACGGCCGCTGCGCTCCTTCGCCCCGGCGGTACGACGCGTCTACTCCAACGTCGGCATCGAACTCGCGGCGACCCTGGTCGAACAGGCGGTCGACATGCCGTTCGCCGCGTACTTCGCCGAATCGCTCGTGCGGCCGCTCGGGCTGGCGGCGACGTCGTTGCCGGGATCAGCGGCGCGCGACGGCCTGGCGTCGGTCGAGGACATCGCGCGCGTCGTGCACGAACTGATGAACCCGGCCGGCTTGCTGCACGCATCGACCATCACGGACGCCCTCTCGGTGCAGTACCCGGGGTTGCGCGGCGTCCTGCCCGGCTTCGGGGGCCAGGACCCGAACGACTGGGGACTCGGATTCGAGATCCGCGGCCACAAGAGCCCGCACTGGACCGGCGCGGCCAACTCGCCCGCGACCGCCGGGCACTTCGGGCAGAGCGGAACCATGTTCTGGATCGATCCGTCGGCGAACGTCGCCCTCGTCGCGCTGACGGACACTGCCTTCGGCGACTGGGCCAAGGCGGCGTGGCCGGCTCTGTCCGACGCGGTGCTGGCGGCGGCCCGTACGTGAAGGCGGGCGTCCGGCCCACGGTGGCCCATGCCACTTCGAGTTGCGACCGGGTCCACAGTGCTCGATGCTCCGCCGAGGCCGACAGCGGTGTCGAGCCAGGCTCGCCCGTCCATCCCAGGGAGCACCGTGTCCGTCGACGCCGTCCGCCGCCTGCTCGGCTGCCTCGTGTCCTGTCTCGTGGTGGCCGGCGTGCTCGTGCCCGCCGGATCGCTGGGCGCCGCAAGCAGCGCGCTGTCGTGCAGCACGAGTGCCCCTCGCAAGGCTGACGGCAGCCTGTGGCGCTGCACGTTCGACGACGAGTTCAACGGCAGCACCGTGAACCGCGCCGCATGGACCGTCCAGACGACGGCCAACGGCGGGTTCCAGGCCGGCACCGCGTGCGCCGTCGACAGCGCGAAGACCGTGTCGGTCTCGAAGGGCAGTCTCGATCTCACCGTTCGCAGGACCGCGCCGTTCGTGTGCACCAGCTCCCGGCGCAACTTCTCCACCAGCTACCAGGGCGGCTCGGTGTACACACGCGCCTTCAGCCAGCAGTACGGCCGCTTCGACGTTCGCGCTCGATTCGCCGACAGCAACGGCCACCCGGGCGTCCAGGGTGCGTTGTGGCTGTATCCCCGCACGCTGACGCCGACCGGGATGCTGAGCACGGGCGAGATCGACATCGCCGAGGCGTACGGGCAGCGCCCCGACCACGTCATCCCGACCGTCCATGCCGCCGTCACGCTGTTCGGTGCTTCGAAGGCGTGCGTGGTACCCGACTACGGCGCCGCGTTCCACACGTACACCACGATCTGGACTCCGACCTCGGTGACCTTCGTCTACGACGGCAGCACCTGCCTTCGGGTCACCACGCCGACCGGGTCCCTGTCGGGCCCGACGATGGTCGCGCTCACGCAGGGGACCGGTTCGCGCCGGAACGCGCCGTCGGCCGCAACGCCCATGCCGGCGACGCTGCAGGTCGACTACGTGCGCGTATGGGCCTGACCGCGCGGGGTCAGATGGCGCGAATGTCGGTCGGCGCGAAGCGTGGGCCGAAGCGCGGCTTGCCGACGCCACTGAGCTCGACCAGGCGGACGACCCGCTGCCGCTGACCGGCCCACGGCTCGAGCAGTGCGCACATCTCGGCGTCGTCACCTCGTGCCCGTCCGGTGAAGTAGTGCACCACGAGGTCCTTGATGTGGTAGTCGCCGACGCTGATCGCGTCGGGATGTCCGAGCGCCCGCTGAGCCGTCTCGGCCGCCGTCCACTGACCCACGCCCGGGACGACGCGCAGCCGGGCCAGCGCGGCAACGGGATCGAGGTCGGCACACTCCTCGATCCGACCGGCCACCGTCGCCGCGGCCCGAATGCCCCGCTGCCGTTGGGAATCGACACCCATCCGGTGCCAGTCCCACGACGGGATCTGCAGCAGGACGTCGGCCGCGGGCGGCACACGCAGGCCTGCGACGGGTCCGGGCGCGGGCGTTCCGAACCACCGCAGCAACAGCCGCCACGCACGCCTTGCCTCGTTGCCGGTGACCCGTTGCTCCAGCACCGCCGGAACGAGGGCGTCCATGACCAGGCCGGTGCTCGGGAGCCGCAACCCCGGCCGCCGTCGCCAGACCTCCCGCAGGCGCGGCTGCATCGACAGGTCCAGGCCGGACCAGTCGTCTTCCTCGCCGAGCAGCCTGGGGACGCAATCGAGCAACCAGGCCGCGCCCGGCCCCCATGCTCGCGCCGCGACGACTCCCCCGGCCGCGCACAGCGAAAGCGTGCCCGCGCCGACCGGGGTGGCACATGCCCACCAGAAGCCGCCCGCCGCGTCGATGCGGTGCGCGGGATCGCCGGTTCCGCGCACGAGTGGACGAACAGTGGCGAGCAGGTCGACGGGGCGTTGCGCGTCCCAGACGCGATCCGAGTGCGTCACAGGTCAGAGGAGAACCGGATCGCGCCGTCGGACAGCACGACCTCGGGCCAGACCCGGGCGCCGGCGCGCAGCTCGATGCCCGCACCGATCCGGGCGCGATCACCGATCACGGCGTCCTCGACGACCGAGCGGGCTCCGATCACGGCGCCGAAGCCCACGACGGAACGGCGGACGACCGCATCCGCCGAGACCACCGCGCCGTCGAACAGCACCGACCCGTCGACGACCGCGCGGGCCTCGACCCGGACCCCCGCGCCGACCGTTGCTCCCCCGGTCAGGGTCGCCGACGCGTGGACGTCCGCGCCGGCCAGGACCAGCACGGGCCCGACCGGACCAGGCAGCGCGGGCGACGGGGCGATGCCCTGAACGAGGTCGGCAGATCCGGCGATGAAGTCCGACGGCGTACCGAGGTCACGCCAGTAGGTCGAGTCGACGAACCCGGCGATGCGCGCGCCCGCGGCGAGCAGACCGGGAAACGTCTCGCGCTCGACCGACACCGGTCGCCCGGCAGGGATGCTCTCGATCACCGAACGGCTCAGGACGTAGGTGCCGGCGTTGATCTGGTCGGTGACCGGATCGGGGTCCTTCTCGAGGAAGGCGGTCACCCACCCGTCGGCGTCGGTCGGCACGCAGCCGAACGCCCTCGGGTCGTCGACCTTCGTGAGGTAGAGCGTGGCGTCGGCACCGGTGCGCCGCTGCGTCGCGAGCAACGCGGTCAGATCTGCTCCGGAGAGCACGTCGCCGTTGAAGACCAGCGCCGTCTCGCCGCGCAACCGGCCGGCGACGTTGCGGATGCCGCCGGCAGTCCCCAGCGGCTCAGTCTCGACCACGTACTCGATGTCGACGCCGAAGGCGGAGCCGTCGCCGAAGTAGGACTCGAAGACATCGGCGCGATAGCTGGTGCCCAGCACGATGTGCGTGACGCCGGCTTCGCGGATGCGCGCGACGAGGTGGGTGAGGAACGGGACGCCGGCGGTCGGCAGCATCGGCTTCGGCGCCGAGAGGGTGAGCGGACGAAGGCGGGTGCCCATGCCGCCGACGAGGATCACCGCATCAACGTCCGCAGCGCCGGTCATCTCAACTCCCTGTGTCCTCGCACGAGCGTGCCACATCGAAGCGTCAACTCTCGTGACGCTGCGCCTCGGCACCGGCGGCGACGCGCGGCACCCGCCGGGCGACCCCCGAACGGGCCCGTAGCCCGGCATGCAGCATCAGCCGGACCGGCAGCCACCGCCAGCCGCGGTAACGCCCGGACAGGTAGCGCCAGGCGCTGCGATGGTGTTCCGCGGTCATCCGGGCGGCCTGCTTCGACGTCGCGTGGCCACCGGTGTGGCTCACGACCGCGGAGGGCACATACACGTTCTGCCAGCCCCCCTTGCCCAGCCGATCACCGAGATCGAGATCCTCGAAGTACATGAAATAGCCGGGATCGAAGCCGCCGACCTCGTCGAACGCGTCACGCCGCAACAACACGCACGAGCCCGACACCCACCCCGCGGTGCGCTCCCGCGGCGGCTCGGTCTCGACACGGTACGCGGCGGTCCACGGGTTCGACGGCCACCACCAGCCGAACAGCGCGTGGCCGATACCGCGTCCCAACGAGGGCAGCGCGCGCGCCGACGGGTAGATCGCGCCGTCGGGCGTGTGGATCAGCGGCCCGAAGGCACCGCCCTGGGGCCAGCGGCCGGCGGCCGCGACGAGCGCGTCCAGGGAACCCGGTTCCCATTCGATGTCGGGGTTCGCCACGACGACGAGTTCGGCGGTCGTCTCGCGCACACCCAGGTTCGCGGCCCGGCCGTAGCCGAGGTTGCCGCCGGTGTGCAGGAGGCGGACGCCCGGGCGCGCGGCGGCGGCTTCGATCGACCCGTCCTCGGAACCGTTGTCGGCCAGCACGATGTCGAGCGGTTGGTTGGTCGCCACGACCAGCGTGTCGAGGAAGGTGTTCAGCGCCTCGCCGGGTGAGTAGGTGACGACCACGACGGCGAGCGGCTCGGCGGCGGTCATGACGCGCTCCGCACCGAGCGCCGCCGTGACGCGGCGGCCTGCTCGTACGCGGGCAGGTGGGCGCGCGCACAGGCGTCCCAGGTGAACGTCGCGGCCCGGGCGACCGCACGGCTCGCGAGGGAGCGCCGCAGTTCCGGATCAGCCATGAGCCTGCGCAGTGCGGCGGCGATCGAGGCAGCATCGGGCTCGGTGTACGCGACGGCCTCGCCGCCGACCTCGGGCAGCGCCAGCCGGCGGGTCGTCAGCACTGCGGCGCCGCTCGCCATGGCCTCGAGAACGGGCAGGCCGAAGCCTTCACCGAGGCTGGGGTACGCGACGACCTCGGCCCCGCCGAGCAGGCCGGCGAGCTGGCCGAGCGGCAGGTACCCGGGCCGGATCAGCCGCAGGGACGAAGGAACGGCCCCGACGGCAGCCGCCAGCCGGTCGTCCCACCCGGCACCGCCGGCCAGCACGAGGGCGGGCGGCTTGGGCGACCCGTCGAAGGCGGACACCCAGCCACTGATGAGCGCAGGCAGGTTCTTGCGCGGCTCGTGAGTACCGAGAAAGGCGATGTAGCTCTCGTCACCGCTCAGGCCGAGCCGCTGGCGCACGTCGGCGACGGCAGCGGGCGCAGGCGGAGCGAAGACACTGGTGTCGACACCGAGGTGCGCCACGTGCATGCGCGCCCGGTCGGCACGGGCCACCCGGGCCAGCTCGTCCGCGGTGGCCTGGGACGGGACGACATAGGCGGTCGCGCGTCGGAGCGCCACCCGGGTCGCGGTGCGGAAGAAGGGCGCCTTGACCGCGGTGTGCACGCCCGGGTCGGTGAAGAACGTCGCGTCGTGCAGCGTGACGACCACGGGCCGTCGCACCGCGAGGGGCAGCGTGTAGTGCGGCGCGTGGACGACATCGGGTGCCACGCGGCGCACGATGCGCGGCAGCTGCAGCTGTTCCCACATCAGCCTGGCGGGCGCCCGGCGCAGCGTCGCGGAAGCCGCGACCGGCTCGCTGCCGGACAGGCTCGCGTAGTGCTGGGCGTCCTCGTCGCGGCACACCACCCGAACCTCGACCCCGATGCGCCGCAGTGCGGGCAGCAGGTTGTCGACGTAACGCCCGACGCCCCCTCGCTCGGGCGGCACCGCGGTGGCGTCGAGCAGTACTCGCACCACGCGCGCAGGCTCCAGGGGTCAGGTGACGGGAAGCGTGGCAAGTTTAGCCCCGCGCTGCGTCGAGGACAGCGCGGTACAGCGCCCATCCGCGGCGCCCGACCGCGTCCCAGTCGAAGGCCTTCGCCCGCATCCGCCCCTCACCCGCCAGCCGGTCGCGCAGGCCGGCGTCGGCGCCGATCACCTCGATGGCGCTTGCCAGTGCTTCGGCGTCGCCGACCGGGACCGCGAGCGCTGCCTCGCCCGCGACCTCGGCGAAAACCGGCAGATCCGAGCACACCACGGGGACGCCGAGAGCCATCGCCTCGGCGAGCGGCAGCCCGAAACCCTCCGCACGGCTCGGCGCGATCAACGCGGCGGCGCCGCGCAGCACCACGCCGAGATCGGCGTCGCTGACGCGGCCGACGGGCTGCAGCAGGTCGGGCCGAAGCCCCGCCTGCGCAGCAGTGGCGCGCAGGTCGACGCGGCCCCAGCCGGGCTGGCCCACGACGACCAGCGTCGGGGCGTCGGACCCGAGCGTGGCAAGGGCCTGGATGAGCACGTCCAGGCCCTTGCGTGGCTCGAGGGTCGCGACTGTGACGAGGTACTCCTGCGGCAGGCGAAGCCGCTCGCGGGTCTCTGCGGTGCGGTCCGCGTCGGGTTCGGCGAGCAATTCCGGCGCGACCCCGGCGCCGAGGACGTGCAGCCGGTCGGCGTCCAGTTCCGGGAACACGGTCGCCAGCTGCGCGGCGACGACGGCACTGGGCACCGTGATCGCGTCGGCGTGCCGCACAGCGAGCCCCACCATCCGGCGGTGCCATCGGACGCCGTGCGGCGTCAGGGTCTCCGGATGCGTCCAGGGCACCGCGTCGTGCACCGTGACCACCACCGGACGCGAGCGGCGCGGGGGCATCAGCGGTGTCGGTGCGTGCAGCAGCTCGCCCCGTGGCACCGGACCGAGCCCGCGCGCCCATGCGGCCGCGAGCGCGCGCCTGCCCAGAGGCAGCCGGTGCACTTCGGAGACGGCCGAGCGCACTCGCGTCACATCCAGATGCCAGGCCGCCCAGCCCGAGACGGAATCGTCCGGCGCGGACGTACGGAGCAATCCGCCGACGAGGCCCGCGGTGTATCGGCCGGTGCCCCCGGGAACCGCCGCGAGCAGCTGCTCAGCAACCACGGCCAGGCGCACCCGGCAACCGTATCCGGTGCGGGGAGCGGGACGGGGCTCGTGGGAGGTGTGTGAGAATGGGGCCGTGCCGCAGAACCCGGCGTCCACGACGCACATGACGCCCTTGACGATCTTCGGATCCCTGCGGTGGCCGATCGTTCGGCGCGTGATCGAGGAGCAGCCACCTCGCACGATCCTCGAGCTGGGGTGCGGCGTCGGCACGTTCGGCGAACGGATGGCGCATCTCGGCACGTATGTCGGCGTCGAACCGGACGAGACCTCCTTCCACATCGCCCGCGAGCGCATCGGCGCGCAGGGCGGGCAGGTGCTCCACGGTGACCAGAGCGTCGTGCCGGACGGATCGACCTTCGATCTTGTCTGCGCGTTCGAGGTCATCGAGCACATCGAGGACGATGCCGAACAGGTCAAGGACTGGCTGCAGCTGGTCAACCCAGGCGGACGGATCATGTTCTCCGTCCCGGCCTTCCAACACCGGTTCGGCCCGTTCGACGAGTCCGTGGGGCACTACCGCCGGTATTCGCCCGAGCAGATGCGTGCGCTGCTCGCCGGCGCTGGTCTGGCGAACATCCAGACGTATCTGTACGGCTGGCCGCTCGGCAATGCTCTCGACGTGATCCGCAATCGCTCGGCCGCCAGCAAGCAAGCCGAGTTCGGTGACACGCCCATCGAGCAGCGCACTCACTCCAGCGGTCGGACGTTGCGATTCAACGGCGCCTTCGGCACCGTCGCACAGGCGGCGACCTTCCCCCTGCGCTCGCTGTACCGCCTCACCCCCAATCGCGGTACGGGCCTCGTCGCAGTCGGGCAGAAGCCGCGCTGAGCATCATCCCGCGGCGAGGATGAGCTCGGCCGCCGCGGCGAGATCGTCGACGCACGCGATACCGCGGCGCGGCGTCACGCGGGGACCGATGGCGATAGCCGATACGCCGGCCGCGGCCGCAGCCTGGATATCCGAATCGGCGTCTCCCACGAGCACCGCGTCGCTCAGGTCGACCTGATCGAGGTCGCGCGCAGCCCGCAGTAACAAACCCGGCAGGGGCTTGCGGCAGTCGCACTCACCTTGCCCGTGCGTGCAGTAGTAAAAGGCGTCGACGTGGGCGCCCTCGGCGGCGAGCAGGCGCACCAGCCGGCCGGTGAC
>JAVHVN010000153.1:0-22597 GCA_032160545.1 Pseudonocardiales bacterium
GCGGGTTCTCGAGCAGGTCGGCGATGTTGGCGCGCGACCCGGAGTAGAAATTGTCGACCGCGAGAACGTCGTGGCCGGAATCGAGCAGGCGACGGCACAGATGCGCGACGAAGAACCCGGAACCTCCGGTGACCAGGACGCGGCGGCTTTCCATGCTGTGGTTCCTCCCTATCGGGACGGTCAGGGAAGCCGAGCGGGCGCTCGGCGGGGGCGGCGGCACGGCACTGCCGCCGAGCGCACACCCTATCGACGGGCGGGTCCGCCGGGGCGGGACAAGCCGTGGGCGGCTACGCAGCAGCACTGCTCAGCGCGGCCTGAGAGCGGCACAGAAAGCGCAAGAATTAGGCAGTTCGACTCACACCCGCTTGACGCGATAACGATGCAATTCGGATTTTCGGGTCGTCCTGATATCGCCGTTCCGGTGTGGCAACCGTAAAGTTCTGCATTGTATGTGAATTAGCAGTGAGCTGAACGGCTGCCAAGCTTGCCAAATCGGGGCGCTGTACCCAATATTCCCCTCCGTTAAACCATCCTGGGGGGGAACCATGCGGTTTAAGCGGTCCGTCGCGCTCGTCGTAGCGGCATCGGCGTCCGTCGTCATGATCGGAACGGGTGTGCCGTCCGCGGGGGCGGATGCCACGCCCGCCGCGCCGACTCCCGCGCCGACCGGCACCGCATTGCCGGCCACCTGCACGGCGCCGCCGGTCAGCCCGAACGCGACCCCGGGGAACCGGGACAAGTTCATCACCGCCTGGGCGCCGCGCGTGGCGAACCAGGCCTGGATAACACAGTTCGCCAATGCCGCGACCCTCCCTGACGACATCGCGGCCGAGGGTTTCCACGCGATGGACGCCGACACGCAGGCATGGCTCGTGTCGTGCCTCGTCGACAACGTCCTCGCCGCGGCAGGCCAGACGGCGACCGTCGCGCAGCGGTCGAAGTACCAGCTCGGGCTCGACATCCTGATCTTCGGCAAGCAGCAGCTCGGCACCTTGAAGAAGCAGGTCAACGAGACCCAGCCGGCACAGAGCGCACCGGCCCCCGATCCGAACCTGACCATCGGCGGCCTGAACGCACGCCAGGAGGCGCTGCAGAACGTTCCCAGCATCACCAGCGCGTCCCTGCCCAAGAGCGACTCGACCGCGCCGACCACCTCGAGCGTGCCGACGGCGACGGTGCCGAAGAGCGCGGTCACGATCACGCCGAAGACCGCGCAGCCGGACACGACGACGGCGGCGCCGAAGGCGACCCAGCAGACGCTCAACCCGACCGCGCTGCTCAACGCTCTCGGCCCGGTGCTCAGCGTGCCGCTCGTGGCACTGATCCTGAAGGCCGTCAACGAGGTCCTGCAGCTCGTGGCGAAGATTCAGAAGGTGCTGTTCACGTTGCCCGGGTTGAACCTGCTCGCCTTCGCGTTCTACCGCGTCTGCGCCGAGTCCGCGACGCAGCCGCTTGCCTGCAGCGTCATGCTTCCCGTCGGCGTCCCGATCCCGGCCGACGTCACCGGCGACAACTTCCCGGACGTCCTGGCCGACCTGCTGCCGGATCTCGGCTCGAACCTCGGCGACTTCGGCGTGCAGTTCCACGTCGCCCGGCTCAGCACCTCGACCGGCCCGCTGCCGGCGCACGTCTTCGCCGTATACGACACCCCGATCGTGAAGAAGCGCATCGAGTTCGGCTACGACGGCCGCGCCTCGACCCTTGCGAACAGCCAGGTCACGTACTTCACGCTGCACAACCTCGCCAAGGCGCTCACCGGCGACATCGACGTCACCGCGCAGGTGACGAGCAGCAAGCCGGGAACCACCGAGGCGCTGACGTTCGCGATCAAGGATCTCGTCGGCGGCTCGATCGGCGTGCAGCCGTCCGAGGAGAACCCGGTCGCCGGTGCGGTGCAGATGAGTCCGTTCCCCGAGAAGTTCAAGGTCGACGCGCACCTGACCCACACCGCCTCGCAGGACGAGGACGTCTTCGCCGTGTCGTCGACGACCCCGACCACGGTGAACGCGCTCGTCACCCAGGACACGACGACGACCTCGCCGAAGAGCCATCGCGAGTTCACCGCGCTCGTCGACACCCTGCCCACGTCGCTGCTCGTCGACCTGGTCCACCAGGGCGAGAACCAGAAGATCACCTACAGCGCCAGCGCGCCGATCGCGCACGTCCGGGCGACCGACACCGCGACGCCGAACACGTCCGCGCCCGGCTCGTACACGCGCAGCGTCTACGACGTGCTGGGTGTGCCCACCGAGATAGCCGTGACGCTGCAGGGCACCCATGACGTCCGCTACCAGGCGAACGCCCAGGTGCAGCAGGTCAGCTTCTCGACCCAGACCTACGACGGCCAGGGGCTGGCCCAGTTGATCACGGCCCAGGCCCAGCAGATCCCGAAGCAGGTGCACGTCACCAACGTCGCCGGTGCCGACCGGACCGACGTCACCTACGACGCCGACGGCGTGCTGCCCTCGGTCGCACTGCAGATGTACAACCGCGCGGAGGACAAGTCCGACCTGAAGGCAACCGCGACGGGCATCCCGACGCACCTGCAGTTCAGCCAGACCAAGAGCACCGGCGTGCTCGACTTCCAGGCGAACACTGGCATCGGCAAGATCAACGCCACCTACTCCCGCAACGAGGGCGCCTTCCTCAGCCTGCCGGGCGACCACGCCACCGTGCTGAAGGCCGGCCAGAAGCTCGGCGTCGACTTCCAGCTCAGCGGGTTCCGCTCGGCCCACTTCGACGGCTCGCAGAAGACGATCGTCAGTCTGGGTCTCGACCCGGGTGGCCAGGCGTTCGACGCGATCGCCGACCTGGACGACCCGAACGTCTACGCGACGGTGCACGTCGGTTCGCTGCCGTCGTCGATGGGCGTCGTGATCGACCCGGTCGGCGGCTCGGCGACGTACTCCGCGTCGAGCGTGATCCCCGACCTGACCGGCAGCTTCACCAAGCGTGACACGCAAACGCTGGCGTCGCTGTCGCTGCTGCAGCTGCCGAAGAACATCGCGGTCACGTTCAACACGTCCGGCGCGGCGCCGTCGCTCACCTACAGCGCCGACTCGCGGCTCGGCAAGATCGACGCGACCTACCAGAAGGCTCCGAACGATCTGGCTTTCCACGGTGTCATCAGCGATCTGCCGCTGTACCTGGCGATCCAGGGCCAGGCGCCGATCGTCTTCGACGCCCGTACCGCGTCGACGGCGCCGACCGGTTCGGACTTCCTCGGCCAGGTGCTGTTCCAGTACACGACCGACGGGACCTTCCAGAGCCCGCCGACGGCCGACGACCACCTGTACCTGAACACGGTGGGCGGCCAGACGCACGCGGAGGTGCTCTACAGCGGCCTGAAGTACCTCAGTGCCGACACCACGAACCAGGAACTGCACGCCGAGATCCGCAACGTCTCGCCGCGAATCGTGCGGGCGTACCTGACCACCGACAACCTCTCCGCCACGGGCACCATCGACAAGGTCCCGGCGCAGGTTCGGATCGACCAGGTCGGAAACGACATCCAGTACCACGCGACGTCCGCGATCGATGCGATCACCACCGATGTGGTGCGCGCCAACGGTGACCATGTCTCGGCGGCGATCACCGGTGTCCCCACGGCGATCGACCTGCTCTTCGACATGACTGGCTCGAAGCTGAACTGGAACGCGTCGGGCCCGACCGGCAGCATCGGGGCGCAGGCGCACCTCACGCCGGACACGCTCGGCGGCCCCCGCACGTTCGACGCCGCGCTCACGATCAGCGACATCCCGGCGCAGTGGTACGCCACCTTCGGCAGCGGCAACGTGTCGTTCGTCGCGGGCGGCGCAGGTATCGGCGCGATCGACGCGCGGGTCACCAACCACGGCGCCTACCACGTGCTGCCGGGTGACCACCTGAGCGCGTACTACGACGACCCGACCGGCGATCTCGACGCCAGCCTGCACATCAGCAACCTGACGCAGGCCCGGTTCAGCAAGCTCACCGACGCCGGCGGCGGTGGCTTCGTGGCTGACCTCGACATGGGCAACCACGGCCTGTTCAACCTCGGGGCGCACGTCAACCTCGGTGCCGACCTGCTCGACGCCTCGGGCAACTTCGACCACCTGCCCGCGCACATCCACCTGCGCAGCGACGGCGGCCGGATCCAGTACAACGGCGACGACAATCCGTCGTTGACGCTGGACATCGCGGCGGGGGACTCGGCAGCGATCGCGAGCGTGCCGGCGCCGACGAACGTGCACGGCATCTCGGTGCGCGACGGTGCGAGCGTCAGCGGCGGCAAGGCCGTCAAGGCGCACGTCTTCCTTACCGGGCTGCCCGACACGCTCGACCTGAACTCCCCGGCGGGCACGTACACGGTGGGCAACTACCACCCGTCGATCGACGCGCTCGTGGTCGACGTGAAGCTCACCAAGCTCGTGTCGACGCCGCTCTCGCTGCTACTGACGCAGCACGTCGGCACCGACCCGGTGACCTTCACCTTCGGACCGTTCGTGTCGTCGACGGCGGGCGACGGGACGTCCTCGTTGAGCGTGAACTACACGGCGAGCCGTGACATGGGGTCGCTGGACGCCGAGGCGACGTACGGCACCACTGACGACGCGCACCTGTTCATCAGCGAGATCCCCGGTGGTACCGCGCCGTCGATCACCGTGAGCGCAGCGTTCGGCAAGGACCAGAAGACGGTGCACGTGGGCATGAGCCACGGCATCGGCGAGATCCTCGCCCAGTACAAGCACGTCGGTGACATCGACTTCGGGGCGTCCGTCGACCTCAAGCAGGTCCCGAAGACCGTCGACCTCGTGATCGGCAAGGCGACGGCGACCGACGGCACCAAGACCGTCACCGCCCCCGACTTCACGTTCACGGCCAGCGACGCGGGCCTGGACATCGACGCGTTCGCGAATGCCTCGCTGTTCACGCCCGTCAACGTGACGGCGGCGGTCAGCCTGCACGTCGTCGACCTGGGCACGGTCGTGACCGGGTCGCTCGACGGCACCAAGCTGCACATCACCTCGACGCCGAAGACCAAGGAGTTCACGCTGAACGCGGCCGGCTCGGTGGGGGTCGACGTCGACCTCGGGTTCGGCGACCCGAACGACACCGGCTTCTACAACACCGGCCACCTCACGGTGAACGCCCAGATCCACCGGATCACGCTCGGCTTCAAGGACATGGCCGACCTGGGGCTCGAGCTGGGCATCACCTCCGCGCTGACCGGCGACTTCAGCCACTTCAGCTTCGGCGAGGACACCGACACGACGATCTACGTCGACGACCACTTCGGCCTGGCGATCGATCTGCCGGTGTTCGGCGTCGTGCATATCGGGCTGTTCAACTACACCGACACGCTGACCCTCGGCAACATCGTGAAGAAGTTCCACATCAGCAGCAACCAGTTCGGCGAGATCTTCAGCATCCCGGCGTTCGAGGCCTTGCTCGCGCACTGCGACGTGACGGTCAACGCGCGCCCGCGCGGCGAGTTCAACCAGTCGGCCGAATCCGTCGAGCTGGACACGCCGCTGAGCGACGGCGAGCACACACCGGCCTGGCTGATCACGCCGTCTCCGCTGATCAGCCTGCCGGACTTCCTGCTCGACGTGGTGGCGTTCTTCGCCTCGCCGCTGGGCAACGGGATCAAGTTCGGCTTCGACTGCGACCTCGGTCCGTGAGTGCCGGCGTTCGGTAGGGCCGGGACGTCGTGGGACCTGTCGGCCCTACCAGACGGAGACCTCGCTCAGCAGGCTCTCGTCCAACCCACTCGGCGAGCGCAGGCGCACGAAGCGTGCGGTGGGCGCGCCCGGCGGGCTGACGGCCGTGGTGACGCCGGTGCCGGTCGCAATGGTGCGGTAGGTCCTGCCGTCGTCGGACAGTTCGACGAGGACCTGGCCGCTCAACCCGCGCCCGACGACCAGCTGCACGCGACGGGACGAGCCGAGGTCGACGACCGCGCCGTCGACCACCGTGCCCTTCGTGCCCGGCGCTGCGATGAGACGAGCCGGAGTGAGCAGGTCGCCGTCGGTCGCGCGACACGGGTTCTGCGGCGCGGTCGCGAGCGTTGCGGTGCCCGTGACCGCGAGGCACGCACGGCCACGCGACGGGGGGGCACCGGCGATCGGGCGCACGGCCACCCGCGGGCTGAGATAGACGCCGTGCACGTCGGCCGCGCCCTGCCCGCTCAGGCTGGTGCGCGCGCTGACCGCCGCCGCCCCGGAGTGATCCTCGAGGAGCCTGGCGTCCACGTCCGCGGCGCTGCCCTTGGCCGGCTGCGACCATACCGCCGCCTGACGCTGCGGGTCGAACAGCTGGGCGGTGAAGGCCGCCTTGCTGCCGGCACCGGCGGGCAGCGCGGTCCACGACAGCCTGATCCGTCCCGCCGCCTCGGTGACGCGCGCAGCGGCATCCCACAACCGCGCGTCCGGCAGTGCGACCGACGTCTCACGCACCGCGAACGTGACGGTCGTGCTCGCGCCGTTCGGCGTGGAGTCGGCGACCACGACATCGAGCGTCGACTCGGTGCCGATCAGCCCTTGAGTGTCGCGTCCGCTGATCTCGAAACGGTAATTGCCGGCGCCGTCGGTGGTCGCCGTCCTCGCCTTGCGGCACACGACCGGTGCCTGCGGCAGCAGGCAGATGCCGCCCAGGGTCCCGACGGTGAACACCACACCGAGGACGAGATCGGCGACGTCACCCTCCTTGAACAACAGCACCGTGCGGTCGGCGAGCGGGCGCCCCGCGGTGTCGACCGCGCGGCCGGTGATGGTCACCGTCGCGTTCGAGTCGACCTTGCTGAAACGGCAGCTCGGGACGAGCAGCGCGAGCGCGAGCGACAGCGCGACGGACCTCCGCATGGCCGGTACCATATGCCGGTTCTCCGCTCGAACGGGCGAGGAGCGGCGCGACGGGAGGGGCCGACGTGCGCGTGAATCTCCGGGTGTCCGCAGCCGTCGCGGTGATCGCCGTGACGATGACGGCGTGCACGAGCAACGGCGGCAACGCGGCGCCGTCGAACTCGACCTCCGGGTTGGTGAGCCGGTCCGAGATTCACCCCGCGGCCTCGCCGTCGACGACGCTCGGCTCCGGACCTGTGCCTGTCGGCACGAACGGCTACTGCGGCAAGCTCGGCGCGGCAGCCGACCGGCTCAACGCCGCGCAGGCGTCGCTCTACAGCGGTGGCACCGACGCGCAGAAGGCGGTCGACACGATCGTCACCGAACTGCGCAGCCTGCAGGCCGACGCGCCGAGTGAGATCAAGGTGTCTCTCGAGAACATGATCGCGGCGTTCGGTCAGGCACGGGATCTGCTGGTGCATCCGACGGACGCGGACAAGGCGACCTTGTCGCAGATCGCCTCGTCGTTGTCGACCGACGGCGAGAAGATCACCGCGTACATGACCGCGAAGTGCAAGCAGGGCTGACAGCTCACCCCAGCGGGACGGTCCAGGTCACCTCGGTGCCCATCGCCGCGCGCTCCTCGACGGTGAACGTGCCGCCGAGCGCCGCCGCGCGAGCGGCCATGGCGCGCAGCCCGGTGCCTGTGGTGGGCTCGTCGTTCGGCCCGACTCCGTCGTCGACCACCGTGAGCACCAGTTCGTCGCCGACGGACACGCCCGTTGCGATCGCGCCCGCGTACGCGTGCCGCACGGCGTTGGTGAGTGCCTCGGCGAGCACCGCCTCGAGCGCCGCGGCCGTGGGCTCGGGCAGGCCGGTGAGCCGGCCGTCGATCGTCAGCTTCGGGCTGCAACCGATGCGGCTCGACGCGTCGGCGACCAGCGCCGCGAGCCGGGCCTCGAGGCCGTCGCCGCCGACGATCAACGCGCGGATCTCGTCGACCACCTGCCGGTTGCCCGCGACATGCCACCGATGGCCGCTGGCGGTGAACACGGCGGTGGCGCCGCCCGCCGCCATGACGAGCGCGCTGCCGGGCAACCAGTCCCAGTCGAGCGAGTCGATCTGGACCCACGCACCGAGCCGGCCCCCGGCGACGGACGCCAGCTCGACCGACCCCGAGCCCAGCATGCGCACCGTCGCGGCGTTCTGCCACACCCGTTGCAGTGGCTCCCGCGCTCCGTCGTCGAGCAGCGTCGTGGGATGCAGGTAACTCGCGACCGACAGCTGCGCGAGCGGGCGGTCCGCGAGGACGTCCACCGGCACGCCGTTGACGGTCGTCGGCAGGTCACGGCCGCCGAGCCACAGCTCGTCGGCGACCGGCTGATAGACGGCACCCAGCACCGGGCCTTCGGCGTCGGCCAGCGCGATGGCGGCGCACCACGTCGGCAGGCCGCTCAGGAAGTTGTACGTCCCGTCGACCGGGTCGACGAACCAGGTGCGCGCGCCGGGCTCGTTCGTGCCTTCCTCACCGACGACGCCGTCGGCAGGGCGATCGGTGCGCAACCGGCTCACGACGAGTTCCTCGGCGGCGTGGTCGGCGGCCGACACCACGTCCGATATCGAGGTCTTGTGTTCGGTCCGGAGTCCCTCGCGAAGCATGCGTGCGGCGAGCTCGCCGGCGTCACGCACGAGCGTGGCGGCCAGCTCGAGGTCGTCGCTCACGCGCCGACAGTACCGATCCGGCGCGCGCGTACTGTCGGATCCGTGACGGCGGTGGGACGGCCTCGGGTGGGCCACATCCAGTTCCTGAACTGCCTGCCGATCTACTGGGGCCTGGTGCGCTCGGGTGGCCTGCTCGACGTCGAGCTCACCAAGGACACCCCGGACCGGCTCAACGACATGCTCGTCGCGGGCGATCTCGACATCGGCCCGATCTCGCTGGTCGAGTACCTGCGCAACGCCGACGATCTCGTGCTGTTGCCGGACCTCGCGGTCGGTTCGGACGGCCCGGTGCTGTCGGTGAACCTGGTGAGCCAGGTCCCCCTCGACGCGCTGGACGGGCGACGGGTGGCGCTCGGCTCGACCTCGCGCACGTCCGTGCTTCTGGCGCGGATGTGGCTCGCGCAGGTGCACGGCGTCGAGCCGGAGTACTTCAGCTGCCCGCCGGATCTCACCACCATGCTGCTCGAGGCCGATGCCGCGGTGCTCATCGGTGACGCCGCCCTGCGCGCGACGCACAATGCTCCCGCCCACGGCCTCGACGTCTACGACCTCGGTCAGGTGTGGCGGCAGTGGAGCGGCCTGCCGATGGTCTTCGCCGTGTGGGCCGCGCGCCGCGAGTACGCCGACGCGAATCCCGGTCTGGTGAAGGACGTGCACGACATGTTCGTCCGCAGCAGGGACGAAGCGCTCGCCCACGTCGACGAGGTGGCCGAGCAGGCCGCGCGCTGGGAGGTCTTCGACGCCCCGACGCTGGCGACGTACTTCCGCACGCTCGACTTCTCGCTTGGGCAGCGGCAGGTCGAGGGGCTCGTCGAGTTCGGCCGCCGGGCCGCTGACGCCGGCGCGGTGCCCGGGCGCGTCACCCCGACGTTCGCCGCCGTCTGAACCCCGCCCGCCCCCCTCTCCTCCTTGATCAAGAGATCTGTTTCGTCGAATAGCGCCCGAATCGATCTCTTGATCACGGGGAGGGGGGAGGGGGTGGATCAGCGGTTGCGCAGGCCGGGGTGTCCCTTGGACAGGATCGGCACGAGCAGGCTGCGCGGCGCGAGTTGCGAGAGCACCGCGGTCACCCGGTTCGCCACCCCTGGGATCACGACCATCCGCCCCCGCGCCATGCCGTCGACAGCGGCGCGCGCGACCGACTCGGGCGTCTCGTACAGCATCTTCGGCAGCGCGGACTCGAAGTCCTCGAAGCCGGCCGTCGCGCCGAAATTCGTGGGCACCGGTCCGGGGCACAGCGCGGTCGCGGTGACGCCCGTGCCGCGCAGCTCGCCGGCCAGGCTCTGCGTGTACGAGAGCACGAACGCCTTGGCGGCCGCGTAACCGGCCTGGCCGGGCAGCGGTTGGAAGGCCGCCGTCGACGAGACGTTGAGCACCGCGCCGCGCCCGCGTTGCACCATGCCGGGCAGGAACCTGCTGCAGAGGTCGGCGACCGCAGCGACGTCGACCTCGATCATCGTCAGTTCCTTGCCGGGGTCGCTTCGGTTGACCGGCCCGAGCGTCGACAGCCCGGCATTGTTGACGAGCAGGTCGGGTGTGAGCCCGAGCCCGATCAGCCGGGGCAGCAGCTCGGCCCGCGCGGCACGGTCGGTGAGGTCGGCCGGCAGTACCTCGGCCCGGGTGCCCCTCGCCGCGATCTCGGTGGCGAGCCGTTCGAGCGCGCCGGCGTTCCGCGCGACCAGAACGACCTGGTGCCCCCGGCTCGCGAGTTCACGGGCGATGGCGGCGCCGATGCCTGAGGACGCGCCGGTGACGACGGCGGCGCGGTCGGGTGCTGGGGGCGGCAGGCTCATGCCGCCGACGATAGGGCCCGCAGCGCGAGCTCGCCTCCGGGAAGGGCGCCCGCGGTGGCGACGAGCCGACGCGATCGCCGCGGAGGCGAACGGAACGGTGCCGGGCCGTAGTCTTGCGGTCATGACGCGCGCGATTCCCGAGCTGCTCGCCGACGCCGCCGCCGGCGCTCGCATCACCCCGGACGAGGCGCTGCTGCTCTACACCGACGCACCGCTGCACGCGCTCGGCCGGGCCGCCGACGTGGTCCGCCGCCGTCGCTATCCGGACAACATCGCGACCTACATCATCGACCGCAACATCAACTACACGAACGTCTGCGTGACGGCCTGCAAGTTCTGCGCGTTCTACCGCGCTCCCGGCCACGCCGAGGGCTGGACGCACAGCCTCGACGAGCTGCTGCGGCGCTGCGGCGAGGCGGTCGAGCTCGGCGCCACCCAGATCATGCTGCAGGGCGGTCACTCGCCCGAGCTGGACATCGAGTGGTACGAGCAGGCGTTCAGCGCGATCAAGCGCGAGTACCCACAGCTCGTCCTGCACTCGCTGGGCGCGTCGGAGGTCGTGCACATCGGGCGCACGTCCGGCCTCGACCACGCCGCGGTCATCAGCCGGCTCAAGGCGGCCGGTCTCGACTCGTTCGCCGGGGCCGGAGCCGAGATCCTCGTGGCGCGCCCGCGTACGGCGATCGCGCCGCTGAAGGAGTCCGGCGAGACCTGGCTGTCGGTCATGGAGACCGCGCACGGCCTCGGCATGGAGTCGACGGCCACGTTCATGATGGGAACCGGCGAGACGAACGCCGAGCGCATCGAGCACCTGCGCATGATCCGCGACGTCCAGGACCGCACCGGCGGGTTCCGCAGCTTCATCCCGTGGACCTACCAGCCCGAGAACAACCACCTCAAAGGACGCACGCAGGCGACCAGCCTCGAGTACCTGCGCATGATCGCCGTGGCCCGGCTGTTCTTCGACAACATCAACCACCTGCAGGGTTCGTGGCTGACCACCGGCAAGGACATCGGCCAGCTCACGCTGCACTACGGCGCGGACGACCTCGGCTCGGTGATGCTCGAGGAGAACGTCGTGTCCTCGGCCGGCGCACGGCACCGCAGCAACCGCACCGAACTGATCGAGCTCATCCGCGGGGCGGGACGCATCCCGGCGCAGCGCGACACCCTGTACCGCCACCTCGTCGTGCACCAGGATCCGGCGCACGACCCCGTCGACGACCGGGTGCACTCACATTTCAGCTCGACGGCGCTGCCGCTCCTGCCGGCTGCTGCCGCAGCAGCAAGCTGACCGCCTCGTCGCATGGCGCCGGCCCTGGCGCTGCTGCCGGCGCCGAGCCGCAGACCCAGCGGCAGTCGAGGACGTCCCAGTAGCAGTGTGTGCCGTGGACGTGCGTCGACATCGGGTCAGGACACAACGGGATGCTCGTCATGGGAACCTCGCACAACCGGATTACCGGGCGAGGCTAATCGCATTCGGCGCGATCAGCTGATCTTGGCAGCGAACGCTTGCGCGATAACGCCGTATCCCGCCGGGTTCGGGTGAATGTTCTGGACGCTGCACATGTAGGTCAGCCTGCAGATCGTCGCCACGTTCGTCGGCAGCGAGCCGTACGGCGCGACGGTGGTGAACGGCAGGACGCTCGCGGTCTTGTAGGCGCCCTGCACGTCGGCCACCGCGAAGCCGTACTGGTTGTACATGCCGATCTCTGCGGTGTTGATGGTCGCGAGCAGGCCCACCGACGCGGTGGCGACCAGCTGGCCCTGGACGCCGTGCAGCCAGTACTCGAGGAACGGGTCGTAGTAGGTCATACCGACCGAGCGCGGCAGGTTGGCGTCGGCGGCACGCAGCCGGGACAGGATCGTCGGCAGGTTCGACTCGATGGTGAGCACACCCTGCGCGAGACACACCGGGTCGATCGAGCCACCTGGCGTGCAGCCGTCGACGTCGTTCGCCCCGATGTCGACGGTCAGGTACTTGACGTCGGCGCCGTGCGCCGCGAGGAAGGCGACCGCTTCGTTCAGCTGCGAGCCGGCCGGGTAGCGACCGTCCGTGCACCTGCCGCCGTTGATCATCGTCCCGGTCGTCTCGCCGCTGCACCCGAGCTTGACCAGGACGAGTGCGGGGTCCTTGGCCTTGAGGGTCGGGTAGAGCTGGTCGGCGTAGCCCTGCCCGGTGTCCCCGAGGCCGGGCTGGTACCCGACCGCCAGCGAATCCCCCAGCGCGACGTAGTAGTGCACCGGGTCGGCCTGTGCGGTGGCCGGCACGATCGCGAGCACGGCGGCGGCGAGCGACGCGACGGCGAGCAGGCGGGCGATGCGCATGGACGACCCCTCAGGACGGCGACGGAGAGCCGTCGGGCAAGCTACGCCCGATCAGTGCGCCGCGCGCGCTGAACCGGTCGCGGCGCTGGGCCAGGGGAGCACGGCGCCGGGCCACGGGAGCACGGCGCCGGGCCAGGGGAGCACGGCGCCGAGGACCTTCGCGAACCGCGCCTCGGCCTGCGCCTTCATCGCTGCGCCGCTAACCGGGAGGCTCGCGACCCACCCGCGGCTACGCTGCGGCTCGTGTCGCTGGCGGTCGCGGTCCCGTTCGGAGTTGCCTCCGCGGTTGCGTACGGAGCCGCGACGGCCGTTCAGCACGACGCCGCGTACACGGGCACCGGCGAGGCCGACGCGCGCCGGTTGCTGCGGCTGGTGCGCAACCCGCGCTGGGTGCTCTCGATAGGCGGCGACACCCTCGGCTTCCTGCTCCAGGTGGCCGCGCTGGCGACGGGGCCGGTCGTGCTCGTCCAGCCGCTGCTCGTCCTCACCCTGCCGGTGGCCATCGCCGTCGGGGCAATGCTCGGCAACGGCCGCCCACGGCGCCGTGACTACCTCGGTTGCCTCGCCATCGCGGCGGCCCTCAGCGTGTTCTTCCTGCTCGTCGGGACGCCCCACGCAGGTCGGGTGCCCCGGCCGGCCGAGCTCGCCACGACGGGGGTCGCCGCCGTGCTCGCCGGTGCCGCGCTGTGCCTCGCCGTGCGCGGGCGGAGTCCGGCGGTGCGCGCCGCAACGTACGGGGCGGTCGCGGGCGGGTGGTTCGGCACGGTCAGCGTGCTCATCGACGCTGCGGGCGAGCAGGTCCGCCACGCCGGCGTGCTCGGCCTGGTCAGCCAGGCGGCGGGAATCGCCGCGCTCGCCGGGATCGCGGTCCTGGGCGGCCTCGGCATGGCCCTCACCCAGGTGTCGTTCCAGGTGGGTGCCCTGGCCGCGAGCGTGCCGGCGAGCCTGTCGGCGGACCCGCTGATCGCGGTTCTGATCGGGGCGGTGCTGCTGGCCGAGCACGTGCCGGCCGGTGCTGGATACGCGGCCGCGTACGTCCTGTGCCTCGCCGCGATCGTCGTGTCGGCGGTGCTGCTGGCCGCGTCCCCGGCGGGCGGTCGCACGTCCGGCACAATCGGAGGCGATGAGCAGAGCCGCGCTGGACAAGAAGCCCATTGACGTCGCCGACATGTTCGACGGCGTCGCGCGCCGCTACGACGTCACGAACACCGTGCTGTCCGCCGGCCAGGACCGACGCTGGCGGCGACGCACCCGGCAGTGCCTCGAACTGCAGCCGGGGCAGCGCGTGCTGGACCTCGCCGCCGGTACCGGTGTCTCGACCGTCGAGCTGCAGCGCTCGGGCGCGTATGCCGTCGCGTGCGACTTCTCGATCGGCATGCTGAAGGCCGGCCGCGCTCGCAAGGCCCGCCGAGGCGTTCCGTTCGTCGCGGGCGACGCGCTGCACCTGCCGTTCGCCGACGCGTCGTTCGACGCGGCGACGATCTCGTTCGGGCTGCGCAACGTTGCCGACGTCCCGCGAGCGCTCGCCGAGCTGGCGCGGGTCGTGCGCCCCGGCGGCCGGCTGGTCGTGTGCGAGTTCAGCCGCCCGGTGTTCGCGCCGTTCCGGTTCCTCTACCTCAACTACCTCATGCGCGCGCTGCCGTGGATCGCACGCCGCGTGGCGTCCAATCCCGACGCCTACGTCTACCTCGCCGAGTCGATCCGGTCATGGCCGGCGCAGGCCGAGCTGGCGCGCGTCATCGCGGCGGCGGGATGGCGTGGCGTGCGCTTCCGCAACCTGTCCGGCGGCGTCGTCGCCCTGCACCTCGCCCAGCGCGCCTGAGCGTCTGCGCGCGGCCTGGCGTTCGCCTGCCTGCTCCCGCAACCGTTTCCCCGCCGCTCTGGTCGGATACGGCGCTCGTCGTTAGGTTGACGATGTGACCGAGTCTCCGGTCTCGTCCCGCCATCGACGCGAGGGAGCGACATGACCATCAACGACGACATCAAGACCGATGACGGCGGCGCGGACGGCGGCGCGGACGGCGGCGGCGACGGCGGCGCGGGGTCCGATGACGGCGGCGCCGATCGCGGTGCCGGTGGCGACGCGGGGGCGGACGGTGGCGCCGACCGGGGTGCCGGTGGCGACGCGGGCGGTGCCAGTGATGACGGTGGCGCCGATCGGAGTGCCGACAAGGGCGGCGACGCTGGTGCCAGTGATGACGGTGGCGCGGACGGCGGCGCCTGAGGGTGCATGAGGTCGGGGCCGGAGGCGGGTCGGCGCTGCGGCGCTGCATCGCCTGCGGCCCCGACGTCTTCGCGTCCGAGCACTGGGGGCTCGCACCCCTGCTCAGCCGAGCCGCGGACCTTGCGGGAGGCTTCACCGACCTGCTGAGTGCCGACGCGGTCGACGAGCTGGTGTCCGCGCGCGGCCTGCGCACTCCGTTCGCGCGGATGGCGAAGGACGGCGACGTTCTGGCCACCGCCCGGTTCACCCGCGGCGGCGGCGCGGGTGCGACCATTCCCGACCAGGTCGCCGACGACCGCGTGCTGGCGCTCGTCGGTGACGGCGCCACGCTGGTGCTGCAGGCGCTGCACCGGGTGTGGCCGCCGCTGGTGTCCTTCGCCTCGGCCCTGTCGGACGAGCTCGGTCACCCCGTGCAGGTCAACTCGTACGTCACCCCGCCGCAGAACCAGGGGTTCGCGCCGCACTACGACGTGCACGATGTGTTCGTGCTGCAGGTCGCGGGACGCAAGCGGTGGACGATCCACCTGCCGGTCGTCCCGGACCCACTCGCCGACCAGCCCTGGGAGCAGTACCGCGCGGAGGTCGTCGAACGGGCCGGCGGCGAGCCGTTCATCGACACCGTTCTCGAACCCGGTGACGCGCTGTACCTGCCGCGCGGCACGATCCACGCGGCGAAGGCGCTGGGCGAGACCTCGATCCATCTCACGGTCGGCGTCCACCCGGTCACCCGCTACCAGCTGGTGCGCCACCTGCTCGACACGGCGCAGGACGTCCCCGAGCTGCGGAGGTCGTTGCCCATGGGCGCCGACCTCAGCGATCCCGACGTCCTGGGGCCGCACCTCGCGGCGACCCTCGATGCGCTGCGGTCGTTCCTCGATCGGGCCGACACCGCCGCCGTGGCGGGACGGGTCGGGTCCCGGTTGCGGCGCGACACCCGCCCCGAACCGATCGGGCCGCTCGCCCAGCTCGCCGCCGCCGACGCGGTCGACGGCCGCACCTCGCTGCGCGCTCGCGCGGGCCTGCACCCCGCGGTCACGGTCGTCGACGACCTGGTCCGCATCACCCTCCTCGACCGGACCGTGTCGGTGCCGCGCTCGGCCGAGAGCGCGGTGAAGACCATGCTGTCCGGCAGCGCGTTCACGCCGGACGAGCTGCCCGGCCTCGACGCCGGCGAGCAACTGATCGTCACCCGTCGGCTGCTGCGCGAAGGGATCCTCGTCCCGGCGTGACCTCGTTGCCGTGACAGGCTTGCCGTCGTGACCGTGCCGGCCGCCGCGGAGCATCACCCGCGCCCCCGCGAGACCCTGGAGCTCTGCGCGCTGCGCGCGCAACTGCGTGGCGACACGATGCTCGGGACCGCGTTCCCGGCCGCGCGCCTGCTGCTCGTCGAGCAACCCGGCCCGTGGGGCTCGGCCGGGCTGCGGGAGTCCCGCTTCGACTCCGCAACCGCAGCGGCGCTCGAGCAGCGGGCCGGCGCGCAGGGCGTGCGCGTGCAGGCGGTGCGCCGGCCCGGCCGAACCCGGCGGGCGGCCACCCGCAGCTGGGCGCTGGTCGACACCCGCGACGGCTGTGAGTCGCTGACGTGGGGTTCGTTCGCTGCCGACGAGGACCTGCTCGACCTGCCGCTCGACGGTTCGACCGGGACGCCCGACCCCGATCCGGTCTACCTCGTGTGCGCGCACAGCAAGCACGACACGTGCTGCGCGTTGCGCGGGCGTCCGGTCGCCGCGGCGATCGACGCGGCCCGTCCCGGCCGGGTGTGGGAATGCAGCCACCTCGGCGGCGACCGGTTCGCCGCGAACGTCCTGGTGCTGCCGGCCGGCCTGCTCTACGGGCGCGTGCTGCCCTTCGCGGCGCCGGAGTTCGTCGCAGCGGCCGAGGCCGACGAGGTCGTCGGTGCGCTGCTGCGCGGCCGGGTCGGCTTGCCGCCGACCGCCCAGGCGGCGCTCGCGTTCGCCTACGAGCACCTCGCCCTGCGCGCGCGCTCGGCCCTGCACGTCGAGTCGGCCGCGCCGGTCGTGGACGGCCTGTCGGCCGTGCGCCTGAGCGGCCCGCACGGCTCGCTCGAGGTGACCGTCCAGGTCGAGAGGGTCGCCGCCGTCGGCCTCACCTGCGCCAACCCGCGGCCCAACCACTACCTGCGGTACCGCCCGGTCGGCATCCGGCCCGCCGACCCCTCATGATCAACAGATCGCTTCAGTCGGCATTCGACGCGGCTGATCTCTTGATCATGGAGGTTGGTCAGCGCACCGGACCGGTCAGGCGGCGGCGGGACTCCTCGATCTCGGCCTCGGCCTCGGTCCGTCCGACCCACTCGGCGCCCTCGACGCTCTTGCCCGGCTCCAACTCCTTGTAGACCTCGAAGAAGTGCTGGATCTCGAGCCGGTCGAACTCGGGCACGTGGTGGATGTCACGCAGGTGCTCGAGGCGCGGGTCGGTGGCCGGCACGCACAGCACCTTGTCGTCGCCGCCCTTCTCGTCGGTCATGCGGAACATGCCGATCGCGCGGCAGCGCACGAGCACGCCGGGGAACAGCGGGTCGCCCAGCAGGATCACCAGGGCGTCGAGCGGATCACCGTCCGCACCGAGCGTCCCCTCGACGAAGCCGTAGTCGGCCGGGTACTGCGTCGAGGTGAACAGCGTGCGGTCGAGGCGCATGCGGCCGGACTCGTGATCGACCTCGTACTTGTTGCGGCTGCCCTTGGGGATCTCGATCAGGACGTCGAACTCCACGGCGGCGCGCTCCTTATTGGGCGGGGTGGGCGGGTTGGCGAGGTGGTGGGCAAGTGGGCAAGTGGGCACGGGGCGGATCAGGGCTGGCATCGGGCGGGTCGGCACGGCGGGCCGCCGCGCCCGCTGTCGTTAGTGTGACCCATCATGGCGCGGCGGGCTCTGCTGGCAGTGGCGGTCGTGCTCGCGGTCGCGCTGCTCGCCGCCGCGGGGCTCGGCGGGTACGAGGCGAGCCGGCAGGTGCGGCGGGGCCTCGAAGCCGCTCCGACACCGACGCCCACCCCGTCTGCCCTGGCCTCGGCCACCGTCGCGCCCCCGAGCTCGCCACCGGGCAGTGCCGGGCCGGCCGCCGTCGCCGGCGCCGTCGCGACCGCCCTGCGGCCGGTCGTCGCGGCGCCCGCCCTGGGTTCGCGGCTGCGTGCCCAGGTCGCCGACGCCGCGACCGGAGCGGTGCTCTATGCGCAGGGGCCCGACACCGATGCCGCTCCGGCGTCGACGATGAAGCTGCTGACCGCCTCGGCCGTGCTCGCCACCCGCGGCGGCGCCTATCGCATCCCGACGACGCTCTCGACCGACGGCGCCGGCACCGTCTACCTGGTCGGCGGCGGCGACCCCACGCTGACCGCCGCCGAGCCGCCCGCCGCACCGGCGTATGCGGGCGCGGCACGGCTGTCCGATCTGGCCGCTCAGGCCACCCGGGCGAAGGTGCCGGTGCGCCGGGTCGTCGTCGATGACTCGCGGTACTCCGGACCTTCGGTGAATCCCGCCTGGGAGGCCGGCGACATCCCCAGCGACTACGCCTCCCCGGTCACGGCCGTCATGGTCGACGGCGGCCGTGCGTCGCCGTCGGCCGTCATCCGCAGCAGCACGCCCGACCTGGACGCGGGGCGCGCGCTGGCCGCGCAGCTCGGCGTGCCCGGCGCACCGGTCACCCGCGGGACGGCGCCGCCTACCGCCCGGGTCCTCGGCACCGTCCGCTCGGCACCGATGTCGGTACTGATCGGGCAGATGTTGCAGCAGTCCGACAACGTGATCGCCGAATGCCTCGCGCGCCAGGTCGCGGTCGCGTCGCATCAGCCCGCGTCCTTCGACGGCGCCGCCACGGCGGTCCGCTCGACGCTCGCGGCCCTCGGCGTCGACGTCGGCGCCGGCCTGCACGACGGAAGCGGGTTGGCCACCACCGACCGGGTCGCCGCAGCGGCGCTGGTGGACGTCCTCAGGCTGATCGTGTCGCCCGAGCACCCGCAGTTGCATCCGGTCGTCACCGGGCTGCCCGTCGCGGCGTGGAGCGGGACGCTCGCCGACCGGTTCCTCAGCGGCTCCGCGGCCGGGGGCGCCGGCGTGGTCCGTGCGAAGACGGGCACGCTGACGGGCGTCTCGGCGCTGGCCGGGCTGGTGCACGACCGCAGCGGCCGGCTGCTGGCGTTCGCCCTGCTCGCCGACCAGGTGCCCGCCACCGGGACGGCCGCGGCGGAGGCTGCGCTCGATCGCGTCGCGGCGACGCTCGCTGCGTGCGGCTGCACTTCCTGAGCCGGCTCATCGGTACTGCTTCGTCCGCGATCAGGTATCGCGTCCGTGCAGACGTAGGCTGGCCTAGTGAGTTCCCTCATCGACTGGGACGTCGCGGCCCGCGCGGCAAAGCGGTTCAGCCCGCCTCCGCCCGCGGTCTCGCGCCAGCAGGCCGACGACGCCGTGGGCGAGCTGTACCAGGCGACGGCACGGGCGGCGGGCCACGTCGCCGAGCTCACCCACCTGCACGAGCCGCCGGTCACCGCGGTCACGCGCGTGATCGACCGCGCCGCCTGGATCGACGCGAATACCAGCGGCATGCGCACGCTGACCACGCCCCTCGTCGAGCGACTGCTCGCAGACAACCCGGTCGGCCGGGTGGCCGAGATCATCGGCGGCCGGGTCACCGGCCTGCAGGTCGGCGTCGTGCTGGGATTCGTGTCGGGAAAGGTGCTCGGGCAGTTCGAGTTCTTCGACCGTCCGGGCGGGCAGTTGCTGCTCGTGGCTCCCAACATGGTCGCCGTCGAACGCCAGCTCGGCGTCGACCCCCACGACTTCCGGCTCTGGGTGTGCCTGCACGAGGTGACGCACCGGGTGCAGTTCACCGCCGTGCCCTGGCTGCGCCAGTACATGCTCGACCAGGTCTCGGCCCTCACCGACGCCGTCGAGACCGACCCGGCGGCGTTGCGCGGCCGGCTCTCGGGTGCCGTCACCGAGCTGGTGCGCACGATCCGCGGCCAGGGCGACGGCTCCGGTTTGATCGCCGTGCTCGCCACACCGGAGCAGCGCGCGATCCTCGACCAGGTCACCGCGTTCATGTCGCTGGTCGAGGGGCACGCCGAATACGTCATGAACGCGATCTCGCGTGACGTCATCCCGACGCAGGAGGCGATCGAGAAGCGCTTCGCCGATCGCCGCCGCAAGGGCGGCAACCCCCTCGACCGGATGCTGCGCCGGCTGCTCGGCATGGAGGCCAAGACCCGGCAGTACGTCGACGGCTCGGCGTTCGTCCGCGAGGTGGTCGGCCGCATCGGCATCGACGACTTCAACGCGATCTGGACGTCCCGCGACACCCTGCCCACCAAGGCCGAGATCGCCTCGCCCGCGCAGTGGATCGCGCGCGTCCACGCGTGAGCTGATGGGGCCGCATCCCGCCGTCGCCGAAGTGCGCCGCGCGATCCGGGCGGTCCTCGACGGCTCGCCGGTGCTGGTGGCCTGCTCGGGCGGTGCCGACTCGCTCGCACTCGCGGCCGCGGTGGCGTTCGAGGCGCCGCGGGCCGGGGTCCAGGCCGGGCTGGTCACGGTCGAGCACGGCATGCAGCCGGATTCGCCGGCGGTGGCTCGCCGGGTCGCGACGCTCGGTGCCGAGCTCGGATTCGACCCCGTCGAGATCGTCCCGGTGTCGGTGGGGACGGCCGGGGGCCGCGAGAACGCCGCGCGAGTGGCCCGCTACGCGGCGCTCGGTTCGGTGGCCGAGGCGCTCGGCGCGTGCGTGCTGCTCGGGCACACGCTCGACGACCAGGCCGAGACGGTGCTGCTGGGTCTCGGTCGCGGCTCGGGACCGCGCTCGATCGCCGGAATGGCGCCCGTCGACGGCCGGTGGGTGCGACCGCTGCTCGGCGTTCGCCGCGCGGTCACCGCGGCGGCCTGCGCGGCGCTCGGCCTCGACGTGTGGGACGACCCGCACAACGCCGATCCGTCCTTCCAGCGGGTCCGGTTGCGGCGCGAGGTGCTGCCGCTGCTCGAGGACGTCCTGCAGGGCGGGGTCGCCGAGGCACTGGCCCGCACCGCCGCGCTCGTCCGCGACGACCTCGACGCCCTCGACTCCCTCGACTCCCTCGACTCCCGGATCGATCACGACGTGGATGCGGCGCTGCAGGCCGCCGATCTCGCGGGACGGCCGCGGGCGATCCGCACCCGGCTGCTGCGGGCCTGGTGCGCTGCGGCCGGTGTCCCGCCGCTGGCAGCCGGGCACCTGGGGTCCCTCGACGCCCTCGTCGTCAAGTGGCACGGCCAGGGTCCCGTCGACCTCCCCGGCGGCCGACGCGTGCGCCGGGTGTCTGGAAGGATTGAGTTCATCCCACCGGCCCCCCACCTCCCGGAGCCCGTCTCGTGAGTGAGCTCGACGCCGATATCGAGGCCGTGGTCGTCTCGGCCGACGAGATCAAGGACAAGATCGCCGAACTCGCCAAGGAGATCGACGCCGACTACGCCGGCCGCGAGCCGGTTCTCGTCGGGGTGCTCAAGGGCGCGGCGATGTTCATGTCCGACCTGGCCAGGGCGCTCGAGCGACCGTCCACGATGGAGTTCATGGCGGTCAGCTCGTACGGCAGCTCCACCACGTCCTCGGGCGTCGTGCGGATCCTCAAGGATCTCGACCGCGACATCGCCGGGCAGCACGTCCTCATCGTCGAGGACATCATCGACAGCGGCCTGACCCTGTCGTGGCTGCTGAAGAACCTCAACAGCAGGCAGCCGGCCTCGGTCGAGATCGTCACCCTGCTGCGCAAGCCGGATGCCGTGAAGGTCGACGTCCCGGTGCGTTACATAGGCTTCGACATACCCAATGAATTCGTCGTGGGATATGGCTTGGACTACGCCGAGAGGTACCGAGATCTCCCGTACATAGGGCGGTTGCGGCCCGCTGTGTACGGCGGGTGACGTGTACCGTCGGTAACGGGAATCAGGTCGTTCTGAGCAGGAGGAACGCGGGCGGTCCGCCGTTCGTGAAGAGGATATGAACCGCAAGCGCATCGTCCGGTCGTGGTGGCTGTGGGCCGCCGTGATCCTGTTCGGCTTCATCGTCGTGCCCTCACTGCTGTCCGGCACCAACAGCTACCACAGCGTCAACACCTCGGACGCGCTCGCGCAGCTCCAGTCGAACAATGTCACCAAGGCCACTCAGGAGGACAAGGAGCAGACGCTCCAGCTCACCCTGAAGACGCCGTTCCAAGGTCACACCAAGATCAGCACCCAGTACCCGTCGAACTCCAGTGACGAGATCTTCAACGACCTCACCGCGGCGCAGAAGGCCAACCACATCACCTTCACCACCAAGGTGACCAAGCAGAACACCTGGCTGTCGCTGCTGTTCAGCCTGCTGCCGTTCGTGCTGATCATCGGTGTGCTGTTCTTCGTCATGAGCCAGATGCAGGGCGGCGGCAACCGGGTGATGAGCTTCGGCCGCAGCAAGGCCAAGCTGGTCAGCAAGGACACGCCCAAGACGACGTTCGCTGACGTCGCCGGTGCGGACGAGGCGATCGAGGAACTCGAAGAGATCAAGGAGTTCCTCGCCAATCCGGCCAAGTTCCAGGCGATCGGCGCGAAGATCCCGAAGGGCGTGCTGCTCTACGGCCCGCCCGGCACCGGCAAGACGCTGCTCGCCCGCGCAGTCGCCGGTGAGGCCGGCGTGCCGTTCTACTCCATCTCCGGCTCCGACTTCGTCGAGATGTTCGTCGGTGTCGGCGCCA
>JAVHVN010000154.1:0-2622 GCA_032160545.1 Pseudonocardiales bacterium
GCACTCCGCAGCGAAGGCCCGAGCAGGTCAAGTCCGGCCAGGATCGCCATGGCCCCGACCACGATCACCGCTCCCGCCGCCAGCGCCTCCACGTCGGCCAGCCAGCGCAACGTGCCGATGTGATCCGGCATGGCCAGGAGCACACAGAGCAGCAGTGGGAGCGCGAGATTGCGCCGGAACAGCCGCCTGCTCGGCGCCCAGACCAGCCCACCGACACACGCCCCCGCGAACCCGACCCCGACGAGCGGCCACCACCAGGCTGGCGACGGCGGCCGGGTGAACAACGACCCGAGCTTGACCGCTGCCATCGCCACCGCGAGGCAACCACCGACGAGGAGGAGCTTCTTGACGAACCATCGCTCGCGAGCCGCGACGTCCGTCGCCGGTCGCGAGGGCACCACGGGAGGATAGTCGGCACACGTGTCGTCGCCAGGTTGGGAGGTTCGCACGTGAGCGCAGGAGGCGTCCGCGCTGGTGCGAAGCCGCCGGGCCCTCGCCGCGCCGCGACCGCGGCACCGGACAAGTCACTTCCGCACCTCGACGTCAGCGATATCGGCGCGGACGCGATCGGGTTCGCGGCGCCCCTCATCACGTTGCTGGCGATAGGCACCTTGCGCAAGGGCGGCTTCTTCCGACCCGACATCGTCGTGCTGCCGATCGTCGCCGTCGCACTCGCGGCCTCCGCTGCCCCGGCTCGGCGCTGGCTGCGTACCAATCCGGTTGCCTCGGCAGCCGTCGTCCTCGCGACCGGTTGGTGGCTGATCGCCGCGATCCAGTCGCGGCACGGCGTCGAATCGTGGCGGTTGCCGGCCACCTGGATGTGCGCGGTCGCGGGGTACGGCGCAGCGCGCGGCTTGCCGCCCGCGGCACGCAGGGTGATGGTGCTGTCAGTCGCCGTCCTCGGGTGCGCGATCACGGTGGCGGGTCTGACGCTTGTCGGCGTCCACGCGGATACCTGGACCTGGCTCGACGAACGGTCGCTGCGGTTGGCAGGCCCGCTTACCTATCCGAGTGCAACCGGCCTGTTCCTTGCAGTCGCGCTGCTCGCGACGATCGACCTCTGGCCCGACGACGATTCATCGATCACCGGACGCCGATGGGCACCCGTTGTGCGAACGCTCATGTTGGTCGGAGTTGTCGCCACGGACAGCCGAGGTGCTGTGCTCGGTCTAGCGGTCGCACTGTGCTTTCCGCGGGTGCGGCGCGCGCTACTCCCCGCTGTGGTTGCGGCCGGACTCGGCGCGCCCATCGTTCTCCTCGGCCAGCGCGACGGCGGCCGTCCGGCAATCATCGCCGCAGGTGCGCTTCTGGCACTCGCGATCGCCTTCGTACCGAACGGAGTGCTGCGCGGGCTCGGGCGAATCGTCGCGGTGCCAGCGATCGGCCTCGTCGGCTGGCTGCTCCTCACACAACACCATGCCGTGTCGGGCCTCGACGCCAGCTGGGCCGAACGCGGGCACATCCTGCGCGGCGCGGTCGACGTCCTGCGATTGCATCCGCTTTTCGGCAGCGGACCAGACCCGACCGTGGCCGCCAAGACGTTGAACGGTCAGCCTGGCATCGCGTACTTCGTACACAACGAACCACTCGAAATACTCGTGTCCATAGGTGTTGTCGGCGCCGCCGTGCTCGTCGTCTGCGCGGTCATCGTGCTGAAGGCGTTGCGACTCAGCCGCAGCCAACTCGCGGCCCCCGTGCTCGCCATGGTGGGCGCGGCCGGGCTCGTCGACTTCGTCTGGCACTTCCCGGCATTCGGGCTGCTCTGTGGCGTCGTACTTGGTGCCGCCCGACATCGCGACGTCGCGCAATTGCCGCCCGATACGGTCGTCGAATGACCGATGCGTCGCCGCATGACGAGCGATCCGCGCCGGTCGGCCGGTTGGTCCTGTTGCGCCACGGCGCGACCGACTGGAGTGCATCCGGTAAGCACACCGGGCGTACCGACCTCCAACTCAGCGAGAGCGGCGAACGCCAGGCCCGGCGGCTCGCTGCCTCCCTTTCCGACTACCACTTCGTGCTGGCGCTCTCCAGCCCCTTGCAGCGAGCTCGGCGCACGGCCGAACTCGCCGGGCTGACCGACGTCCAGATCGAACCCGACCTGGTCGAGTGGGACTACGGCGGCTACGAGGGCCTGACCACCGACGAGATACGCGCGCGGCGCGCCGGCTGGCTGCTGTGGGACGACGGCGTCGTACCGACCGCCGACGGCCAGCACGGCGAGACCGCTTCGGACGTCGCCGCGCGGGCCGATCGGGTCGTGCGCCGGGTGCTGCCGACACTCGGCCGAGGTGACGTCGCCGTCGTCTCTCACGGCCACTTCCTGCGCGTGTTCACGGCCCGATGGCTCGGTCTCGAACCGACGGCCGGCGCGTTGTTCGCGCTCGATACGGCCACCGTTTCGGTACTGGGCTTCGAACGCGAGCGTGCCGTGATCCGGCACTGGAACATGCCAGCGCGTTAGGTTCGGATCGTGGCGACCGAGGAATTCACCACCGCGAAGCCGTTCGTGCCGGCGGACGCCGATCTGGAGCGTCTCAGGGCGGCTGCCCGCGACTGTCGCGGATGCCATCTGTACGAGAACGCGACCCAGACGGTGTTCAGTGCGGGGCCGCCGACCGCACG
>JAVHVN010000143.1:0-11826 GCA_032160545.1 Pseudonocardiales bacterium
GAAGCCGGTCGGGAAGAATAAGCCGGTCGGGAAGAAGAAGCCGGTCGGGAAGAAGAAGCCGGTCGGGAAGAAGAAGCCGGTCGGGAAGAAGAAGCCGGTCGGGAAGAAGAAGGCCGCCGTCGCGCCGGTGGCCGTTCCCGCGGCACCCACTACCAACACGCTCCCCGTCGGGGCCGTCCTAACGGTCCAGGGCGGCAATCCGCTCTGGGCACGCGCGTCGCTCATCCCGGCCCTGCTCGCCGGCCGGCCGGTTACCACCCGTCTTCCCGTCGCGCCGGCAGCGCCGCTGCCGCCGGCGACCGAGCAGCGCCTACCGGTCGCCGCAGCGACCACGGCCACTACGAGAGCCGCCAAGGCGCCGATGTGGCCGACATTTCCCATCGCTATCCCGACGGCGGCCGCCGCGCCGAGCAACTCGACCAAGTCGACCAAGTCGCCGAAGCCCGCCGCGCCCCGCCGGCCGAGCGCACCGATCCGTCCCCGCACTCGCCCGGGCGCAGTCGGATCGGGCCACTACATCCGCTCGCTCACCGGGCGGTCGGGCCACGACGCCGCCGCGATGCGCGCGCTGGGCGCCCGGGATGCGGCCCGCAACGCGTCCGGTCGGGAACACATGGTCTTGCTCGACATCGGTGGTCAGGTCCCCGGCGGCGTCCATCTCTCGACCACGCGCACGTTCATCAGCAATGCCGCGCTCGCCCGGGCGATGAAGGCGTACGTCGACGGCTACCGGTCGCGGCAGCGGCCCAACGCACCCGTGACCGTCGCGATCGGCACCAACAACGACCTGGCGGTCAACAGGGGAGCCGGTCGTACCTGGGCCAAGAACGTCGTGAACCCGATTCGCGCGTACGCAGCCAGGTACCCACAGATCACGATCGCCGGCGCCAACGACATCGAGCCGGGCTTCCGCGCCGGGGTTGCCGAGACCCGCGCGTGGCTGTTCGGCTATCTCTCCGCGACGACAGCGCCGTTCGTCTTCAACGGTTCGGCGGACGGCTGCTCGTGGGTCGTCCCGGACTCCAGTTGCGGCAATGGCTGGCGGGCGTCGGATCTCGCTGGGCTGGCGGGTGGGTTCGCGCCGTCCCGCATCGTCGCACTCCCGCAGATCTACAACGCGGCGATGGCCGCGCAGTGGGCGCTCATCTCGCGTACGGCGGTCAGGCACCGCCGCCCGGCGCTACGGATCGTCGGGCCGCTGACCGAGAGCGCCGCCTGCGGCCGCGATCCGTACTGCCCGACGATGGCCAGCGCTCGCGCGTGGCAGTTGCTCTGGCAGCGACTCGGTCAGTCCCGGGTGCGGCCCGCCTCCCTGCCGGTGCAGGTCGACCTGGACATCCGCTGACCGAGGTCACGCCCCGATGAGTGCGGTCAGTTCCTGGCGCAGTTGCGCGAGCTGGGCTGCGGCCTCGGCCGCCGAACGACGCGACACGATCTCGAGATAGGCCTTGAGCTTCGGCTCGGTCCCGGACGGGCGCACGACCACCCGGCCCGACGGCCAGCGGAAGCGCAGCACGTCGGCGTCGGGCAGCAGATCCTCGACAGCGACCTTCGCGCCGGCGAGCGAGCGTGGGGGATCGGCTCGCAGCCGGGCCATCGTCGCGTCGATGATCGACAGGTCCTCGACCCGGATCGAGATCTGGTCCGTGACGTAGCGCCCGTACTCGGCGGCCAGTTCTTCCAGGCGGTCGAGCAGAGTCCGACGGTCCGCCTTCAGCGCCGCGACGAGCGTCGCGACGGTGAGCGCCGCACTGATGCCGTCCTTGTCGCGCACCAGCTCCGGGGCAACGGCGTAACCGAGCGCCTCCTCGTAGCCGAACACGAGGTCCGGCGCGGCGCGGGCGATCCACTTGAACCCGGTGAGCGTCTCGACGTAACCGACGCCGTGCTTCTCGGCCATCGCCCTCAGCATCGACGACGAGACGATGGTGGTGGCATAGGTGCCGTGCACCCCCTTGCGCAACAGCAAGTCCGCGAGCAACACGCCGACCTCGTCACCGCGCAACCTGCGCCATTCACCGTCCGCACCAGGTACCGCCACCGCGCAGCGGTCGGCGTCCGGATCGTTGGCGATGACGACGTCCGCGTGCTCGCGGCGGGCCAGCGCGAGCGCGAGGTCGAGCGCGCCCGGCTCCTCGGGATTGGGGAACGCCACGGTGGGGAAGTCGGCGTCGGGCTGCTCCTGTTCGGGCACCGCGACGAAAGGCGGGAAGCCGGCTGCCGCGAAGACCCTGCGGGCCACCTCGGTGCCCACACCGTGCATGGCGGTGTGCACGATCCGGACGTCCCGGGCGTCCGCATCGCGCGCGAGCTGCGCGACGCCCGCGACGTAGTCCTCGACCACGTCCCCGCCGAGCACGCGGACGCGCGACGGGTCGAGCGCGATGGCGCGCGTCGGGCCGACGGAGCGGATCGCATGCTCGATCTCGGAGTCGGTCGGTGGCACGATCTGCGCGCCGTCGTGCGCATAGACCTTGTAGCCGTTGTCCTGCGGCGGGTTGTGCGACGCGGTGACCATCACGCCCGCCGCGGCGCCGAGGCGGCGCACCGCGAAGGCGAGGACCGGTGTCGGCAGCAAGCGCGGCAGGACCAAAGCACGGAACCCCCCGGCGGCGAAGATCGCGGCCGAGTCGTCAGCGAAGTCCTTCGAGCCGTGCCGCCCGTCGTAGCCGACGACGACCGGCTCACCGGAATACCCCTGCTCGGTGAGCCAGGCGGCGAGGCCGGCCGCCGCCCGCCGTACAACGGCGCGATTCATACCGTTCGGGCCGGCCCGTAGCGGGCCGCGCAGCCCTGCAGTTCCGAACGTCAGGGGCCCGCGGAACCGGTCGGCGAGCTCGTCCTCGGCGTCGGGATCGGCGAGCAGCGCGCGCAACTCGGCCGCCGCCGCCGGGTCGACCTCGTCATCGATCCACGCCTGCACCTGCCCCGCCAGGCCGCTCATGAACGCGCCACCACCTCGTCGATGCCGAAGCCTGGCGAGGTGAAGCCTCCGCCGACATAGCCGTCAGAGCCCGCAGTGTCGTCAGAGCCCTCAGAGCCGGCAGCGGGGGACTCCTCGCCGCCCAGCACGCGGTCGGCGAACTGCTCGGCGTCGTCCTGCGGGTTGTACCCCAGCGCGTGCCCCTCGTCGAGCGTCCACCTGCGCCTGGTGTTCGCCGAAACGCCCCATACGATCGCGTACGTCAACTCCGACGAACGCAGGCAGGCGTCGACCAGCCGTGCGCAGTCATCGGGCGAGAGCCAGGTGGACAGTGCGCGAGCGTCGGGCGGGGTGTCCTCGAACGTCCCGATGCGCAGGCACGCCACCTGCATGCCGTAGCGGTCGACGTAGTAACGGCCGAGGGCTTCGCCGAACACCTTGCTGAGGCCGTAGAGCGTGTCCGGTCGGGGCGGGGTGTCGGCGGGCAGCCGTGGCGTCACCGGCGTGAAGCCGACCGCATGGTTGGACGACGCGTACACGAGGCGACGTACACCGGCCCGTCGCGAGGCCTCGAACACCTCGAACGTGCCGTCGATGTTCGCCGCGCGAATGGCCGGCCATGGCGCTTCGGTGGGTATTCCGGCCAGGTGCACGACGGCGTCGACGCCGGCCATCGCGGCGTCGAGGTCGCTCGGTGAAGTGATGTCGCCCTGCACGCCGCCGTCGAGAGGTTCGCGGTCGAACGGACGGATCGCCCACCCGGACAGCGGCAGTCGCTCGCGCAGCGCCGTCCCGATCTTCCCGGCGGCACCGGTGATCAACACCGTCCTCATGCGGCCCTGCTCACAACAGCGGGATGACCTTGCCGAGCAAGGTCCCCATCCGGGTCGCGGCGGCGCGCCCGGCGGCGAGCACTTCCTCATGGTCGAGCGCGTCGCCGAGGCCGGCCGCGAGGTTGGTGACCAGTGAGATGCCGAGGACCTCGCACCCTTCGGCACGGGCGGCGATCGCCTCGAGGGCGGTCGACATGCCGACCAGGTCGGCGCCGAGGACACCAGCCATGCGTACCTCGGCCGGCGTCTCGTACTGCGGCCCGGGGAACATCGCGTACACGCCCTCGGGCAGGTCGGGCTCGATCGAGTGGACGAGCGCGCGCAGCCGCGCGCTGTAGAGATCGGACAGGTCGACGAAGCGCGGCCCGAGCAGTGGCGTGCGCCAGGTCAGGTTGAGGTGGTCGCTGATCAGGACCGCGTCGCCGACGGCCAGGCCGGCGCGCAACCCGCCGCAGGCGTTGGTCAGCACGACGGTGCGGCAGCCGGCGGCGGCCGCCACCCGGACCGCGTGCGCGACCGCGTCCACGCCGCGCCCCTCGTAGAGATGCGTTCGTCCGAGCAAGGCGAGCACGCGTCGATCGCCTACCGTCAGCGAGCGGATCCGGCCGGCGTGGCCCTCGACGGTGGGCGGGAGGAAGCCGGGCAGATCGGTGACGGGCAGCTCGTGCTCGGCCGGGCCGAGGGCGTCCAGCGCCGGAACCCATCCCGAACCGAGGACGACCGCGACGTCATGGCGTTCGACGCCGGTGCGGCGGGCGAGCTCCGCGGCCGCCGCGGCGGCGAGTCCGGCCGGGTCGGTGGCTGCTGCCGGTGCTGTCACGAGCGCCGAGCCTAGCCGGTTGTCGGCGTGGGAGCTGGGGAGGTTTCCGCCACTCAGGGGCGTGGGAACACCAAGTGTCGCCATACGATCCAAAGCATGCCTGACCAATCGGGGACGCTTGCGCTGGGCGGGAACTTCCCTGCTGCGACCAGGGACGAGTGGCGGGCGCTCGTTCGCGCCGTACTGACCAAGTCCGGTGCTGCGCAGGACGTCGATCCGGAAGTCGCACTGGCGACGACCACTTATGACGGCATCGCGATCAAGCCGCTCTACACCGCACACGACGCGCACGGCGCAGACGCTGACGGCGTTCCGGGACGTCCGCCGTTCGTCCGGGCTGCGACGCCCGCAGGCGCCACCAGCACCGGGTGGGACGTCCGGCAGCGGCACGCCGACCCCGACCCGGCGCGGACGAACGCGGCGGTCCTCGCCGACCTGGCGCACGGAGCGACGTCGATCTGGCTCGTGCTCGGCGAGGGCCGCCTGGCGGTCGACGACCTCGCGGCAGCGCTCGACGGTGTGCACCTCGACCTCGCCCCCATCGCCTTGGACGCGGGGGACGAGACGCCTCAGGTCGCCCGCGCCTTGCTCCACCTCGCGTCCGATCGCGGTGTTGCCCTGACTGAGCTGCGCGGCACGCTCGGCGCCGACCCCATCGGCACGCGAGCGCGCACGGGTGCCGTCGCCGACCTCGCCGTTCTCGACGAACTCGCTACCGCCGCGCAGGCCTGCCCCGATCTCAGGGTCGCGACGGTCGACGCGTCCGTGTACCACGACGCCGGCGGCAGCGACTCCGATGAGATCGCCACGGCGACCGCCGTCGGCCTCGCCTACTTGCGCGCGCTGACCGACGCGGGCCGGTCGATCGACGAGGCGTTGGACGCGCTCGAGTTCCGCTTCGCGGTGAACGCCGACCAGTTCCTATCGATCGCCAAGCTTCGCGCCGCGCGGCGCGTGTGGGATCGCGTCGCCGAGCTGTCGAGCGCATCGGGGGAACGCCGCGGCCAGCGCCAGCATGCGGTCACGTCGGCGGCGATGATGACGCGCCGGGACCCGTGGGTGAACATGCTGCGCACGACGATCGCGTGCTTCGCCGCCGCGGTCGGTGGCGCCGAGACGATCACGGTGCTGCCGTTCGACTCGGCGATCGGCCTGTCGGATGCGTTCGCGCGCCGCATCGCGCGCAACACCAGCGCGATCCTGCACGACGAGTCGAGCCTCGCACGCGTCGTCGACGCCGCCGGCGGCTCCTGGTACATCGAATCGCTGACCGACGCGCTGGCCGAGAAGGCGTGGGCGACGTTCACCGCGATCGAGCGGGCCGGAGGTGCGCTGGCCGCGCTCGACGACGGCACGCTCGACGGGCTGTTCGCCGCGGCCCGCACCGAGCGAGCGGCCGACCTCGCCCATCGCCGGGCACCGCTCACCGGTGTGAGCGAGTACGCGTTCCTCGGCGAGCCGCCGGTGACCCGCGCGCCCGCGCCGGCGGTTCGCGGCGGAGGTCTGCTGCCGCGCCTGCGTTACGCCGAGCCGTACGAGTCCTTTCGGGATCGCGCCGAGGCGACGCCGACCCGGCCGGCCATCTTCCTCGCCGCGCTCGGGCCGCTCGCGGCGCACAGCACGCGCGTCGGCTTCGCGAGCAACCTCTTCCAGGCAGGTGGCATCGAGCCGGTCACCGGCAGCGGGGACGTCGATGCGATCGTGGCGGCGTTCCGCGACAGCGGGACGACGGTGGCCTGCCTGTGCTCGTCCGACAAGGTCTATGCCGACACTGCGGCGCCGGCCGCCCAGGCATTGCACGCGGCAGGCGCGCACTACGTCTGGCTGGCGGGCACGCCCGCCGACGTCCCGGGGGTCGATGGTTACCTCTATGCCGGGGTGGACGCGCTCGAGGTGCTCGCGACGACGTTCGACCGGCTGGGGGTGAAGTGATGGCGATCCCCGACTTCGGCGACGCGACACTCGACCGTCCGTCGGGCGAGCCCGCAATCCCGGTGCCGATCGACGTCGCGCCGTGGGAAACCCCGGAAGGCATCGTCGTGCCGCCGCTCTACACCGCGGCCGACCTCGACGGGCTCGACTTCCTCGACACCTACCCGGGCATCGCCCCGTACCTGCGCGGGCCGTACCCGACCATGTACGTCAACCAGCCGTGGACGATCCGCCAGTACGCGGGTTTCTCGACGGCAGCCGAGTCGAACGCCTTCTACCGCCGCAACCTCGCGATGGGTCAGAAGGGTCTGTCGATCGCGTTCGACCTGCCGACGCACCGTGGCTACGACAGCGACAACGAGCGGGTCGTCGGCGACGTCGGCATGGCGGGTGTCGCCATCGACTCGATCCTCGACACGCGGCAGCTGTTCGAGGGCATCCCGCTGGACCGGATGAGCGTGTCGATGACGATGAACGGTGCGGTGCTGCCCGTGCTCGCGCTCTATGTGCTGGCCGCCGAGGAGCAGGGGGTCGCGCCGGAGCGGCTCACCGGCACGATCCAGAACGACATCCTCAAGGAGTTCATGGTCCGCAACACCTACATCTACCCGCCGGCGCCGTCGATGCGGATCATCAGCGACATCTTCGAGTACACCTCGCAGAAGATGCCGCGCTTCAATTCGATCTCGATCTCCGGCTACCACATCCAGGAGGCCGGAGCGACGGCTGACCTCGAACTCGCGTACACGCTCGCCGACGGTGTCGAATACATCCGCGCGGGGCGGGCGGCGGGGCTCGACATCGACGCGTTCGCGCCGCGGCTGTCGTTCTTCTGGGCCATCGGCATGAACTTCTTCATGGAGGTCGCGAAGCTGCGTGCCGCACGGCTGCTCTGGGCAAAGCTGGTGCGGCAGTTCGACCCGAAGAACGACAAGTCGCTGTCCCTGCGTACGCACTCGCAGACGTCGGGGTGGTCGCTCACGGCGCAGGACCCGTTCAACAACGTCATACGGACCTGCATCGAGGCGATGGCCGCGACGCAGGGCCACACCCAGTCACTGCACACGAACGCCCTCGACGAGGCGCTCGCGCTGCCGACCGACTTCTCGGCGCGCATCGCGCGAAACACACAGCTGGTACTGCAGCAGGAGTCGGGCACCACCCGCGTCATCGACCCGTGGGGCGGGTCTGCCTACGTCGAGAAGCTGACCTACGACCTCGCGCGCCGCGCGTGGAGCCACATCCAGGAGGTCGAGCAGGCCGGGGGGATGGCGAAGGCCATCGAGGCCGGCCTGCCCAAGCTGCGCATCGAGGAAGCCGCCGCACGTACGCAGGCGCGCATCGACTCCGGGCGTCAGCCGGTCATCGGCGTGAACAAGTACCGGGTCGACGACGACGAGATGCTGGACGTCCTCAAGGTCGACAACTCGGCCGTGCGGCGCGAGCAACTCGAGAAGCTGCGCCGGTTGCGCGCCGAGCGGGACCAGGGTGCGGTCGACACGGCGCTTGACGCACTGACCTCCGCAGCGTCGGCCGCGATGGACGGCACGCGCGACGCCGGGCTCGGCCAGAACCTGCTCGCCCTGTCCATCGATGCGGCGCGCGCCCGGGCAACCGTCGGAGAGATCTCCGACGCGCTCGAGAAGGTCTACGGTCGGCACTCGGCGACCATTCGGACGATCGCCGGCGTGTACTCCGCCGAGGCTGGGTCTGGAGGACCGGTGAGCACGATCGACGAGGCGCGGGCCGCCACGGCGGGGTTCGAGGAGCAGCAGGGTCGCCGTCCGCGCATTCTCGTCGCGAAGATGGGCCAGGACGGCCATGACCGCGGCCAGAAAGTCATCGCCACGGCGTTCGCCGACCTCGGCTTCGACGTCGATGTCGGCCCGCTCTTCCAGACGCCGGCCGAGGTGGCGCGGCAGGCCGTCGAGGCCGACGTACACATCGTCGGCGTCAACTCGCTCGCGGCCGGGCACCTGACGCTCGTCCCGGCCCTGCGCGACGAGCTCGCCGCGCAGGGACGACCCGACATCCTCATCGTCGTCGGCGGTGTCATCCCGCCGCAGGACTTCGACGAGCTGCGCGCTGCCGGGGCGGTCGCCATCTTCCCGCCCGGGACGGTCATCGCCGAGGCGGCGCTCGACCTGCTGCGCGTCCTCGCCGAGCAGCTGTCCCGCTCGGCGTGACCGATGCGGGCCGGGCGTCGGGTCTGACGGTGCCGGAGCTGCGCGACGGTGTGGTCGCGGGGGATCGCGCCGCGATCGCGCGCGCGATCACGCTCGTCGAGTCGCGCCGTCCCGATCACCGCGAGCAGGCGCAGGAGTTTCTCGCCACGCTGCTGCCGCGCACCGGCGCGGCCGAGCGCGTCGGCATCACCGGAGTGCCCGGCGTCGGTAAGTCGACGTTCATCGACCAGCTCGGCGTCAACCTGATTGCCGACGGGCATCGGGTCGCGGTGCTCGCCGTCGACCCGTCCTCGGCACGGTCCGGCGGCAGCATCCTCGGCGACAAGACGCGGATGACCCGGCTCGCGAGCGACCCGAACGCGTTCGTCCGCCCGTCACCGAGCGCGGGGACGCTCGGCGGGGTGGCCAAGGCGACCCGCGAGACGATGCTCGTGATGGAGGCCGCAGGTTACGACATCGTGCTCGTCGAGACGGTCGGGGTGGGGCAGTCGGAGTACGTGGTCGCCGACATGGTCGACACCTTCCTGTTCCTGACACTCGCGCGCACCGGTGACTCGTTGCAGGGCATGAAGCGCGGCATCCTCGAGCTCGCCGATGTCATCGGCGTGAACAAGGCCGACGGTGAGCACACGATCGAGGCGGGGCGCGCGGCACGCGAACTGTCCGGAGCGCTGCGGCTGTTGCGCGGGGCCGACGACGAGTGGCAGGCGCCGGTCGTCACGTGCAGCGGTCGCGAGAACATCGACCTCGACCGGGTGTGGAAGCACGTGCAGCGGCACCGCTCGTACCTCACGGAGCATGGCGAGTTCGAGGCCAAGCGACGCCGTCAGCTCGTTGAATGGACGCGATCGATGGTGCGCGACCGGCTGCTCTCGCGTGCCGACGCACCCGCCGTCCGGGCCGTGGTGCGCGAGGTCGAGGCCGCCGTCGTCGCCGGCGAGCTCACGCCGGACCAGGCCGCCACCCGAATCGTCGCAACCGTCGACGGTGGTTGAGCCCCCGCCTTGACGCAATCGCTGTCCCGTGCGCCGTTGATCGCGAAAATTGTGCCTGCATTCTTCTTCAATTGAGCGATGCGCCACTGATGCCGACCATTCTAGGCTTAGGTCGATATTAGCTGACCTCATGAGGAGTCATTTTTGTCCGCCTTCACAATTCGACATCCTGCAGGCGCAGTTCATTTGGGCTGGCGGCGCATGCGGCGACCGAGCGCGATCCTGCTGGCCATCTGTTTGTTCGCTGGCGCACTGATGTTCCTACTTGTACGAGCCACGGACTCGCGAGCGGACGCTTTGGCACTCCCGAAGGGGAGGGTAGGCGTGTCTTACACGCAGGAGGTGAATCCACAATTACCTGGGCCCGTCTTCATATCGGGGCTGCACAACGTCCCGAGTTGGGCGAGCGTGAGCAGTCCGAACCGCCAAACCTTTCGAATTTCCGGCACGCCTGATCACCCGGGGACGGTAAATCTGGTTATCGACTACCTGGCGTGGAGCGGTGATACGGTTCTGCCGCACACTGATGCCCTCACCCTCACCGTTTTGCCGCCACTGGCTGCGATCCACCTGGGGCTGAATCCTCAACCAATCACACCGACGGTTGCCTTTTCGAAGGTGATCACCTTCGATGCCCAATGGTTCGAGATAGTCGGATTGCCGGCCTGGGCGAAGTACGACAATTTACACCACACATTGCGGGGCACTGCGCCGGCAACTGCCGCCAACCAGTCATTCGATGTGACATTCAGTGCGTTCAACAGCGTCAACGAAAGGACGATGGCGACGTTGAGGTTGTCGGTCGGGAGCCCTCCTGTCCCGCCCGTGGTGACGACGCCTACCGGGGGGATAGATGCCGGCAGCGGCGTCGTCGACGGCGTCGTCGGTGTACCGCTGCAGTACACCGTGGCTGTCTACGGCACGCCGCGTCCCTCCGTCACCGCTGATCTGCTGCCGAGCGGCCTCAGCCTCGGTTCGACCAACGGCGTGCCGACCGTCACCGGGCGCCCGACGACCGCCGGATTCGTCGACGTCACCTTCACGGCATCGACCGTGGACAGCAACGGCAAGCTCTTTCAATGGAAGACCACGATCCGATTCATCATCAGGAGCCCTTCCGTCGACCTGAGTGTCGGGTCGTCCGATGCCGGTCGCGTGGGCACCGACTACCGCCACCCGATCGCAGTGGTCGGTTCGCCGACACCCACGCTCACCGCATCGGGACTGCCGCCCGGCCTGGCTCTCTCCTCGTCGCCGAGCGGGGAATGGGCTGTCTCGGGCAAGCCGACCACGGCCGGCACCTACCCGGTGACGGTGACTGCTACGGCGACGGCCGACGTGACGACGCAGCAGCAATTCACGATCACCGTTGCTGCGATGTGTGGTGCCGGCGCGCTCGCAACCGATGGCTGGTCGCGGTCGTTCCTCCAGGACGGGGTCACGTCCTACGAACCTGGCCGACTCGGCTACAGCAGCGCCGTGCACGCGTCTGCCGATGTGCCGGAATGTGTCGTCGTGGATCTCGGGAGCGAACGCGTCGTGGGACAGGTCCGGATCTGGGCGGCACCGACGGACTACGGCCAGTACCTGTACGACGGATTTCCAACGCGGGTCGTCGCCGAGTCTGCGGACGATCCGGCGTTCACCCAGAACGTGCGGCAGTTGGGCACCATGTCCCTGCCGTCGAGTTGGGGCGTGACCTCGGAATGGGTGACGCCGCCTGCCAGCACCAGCGGACGGTACGTCCGATTGACCGCGACCACGCTGGGGCCGCTGCGCGACAGCGCCCTGAATGTCGTCGGTTACGCGCTGCGCCTCAATGAGGTGCAGGTCGGTTAGCGCCCGCTCGTACTGACTCGAATGGCGAGCCGGAGATCTTCCGGCTCGCCATTCGGCTGCGTTTCGGGTCCGCCTGCCTCGACTTTCGGCAGCGGACGGCCGGTCGGTGTCGGGCACCGGTGTCGGTGCACGGTGGCACGCTCGGGCCATGACCGTCGCGCTCACCCGCCCCGCCGCCTCCGCCGCCGTCCACGATCTGGGCTGGCGCTACCTGCTCGGCACGTTCCGGTGCTACGTCGCGGTGCCTTCGACCGCTGCGGCGCTCGAGGTCGCCGGTACGGCGCTCGCGGCCTGCGGG
>JAVHVN010000179.1:0-9132 GCA_032160545.1 Pseudonocardiales bacterium
GGCCCGCACCTGCCCGGCGTAGCAGCCGGGCGACGGCCGTGAAGGTCCAGCCGGTGTCGAGGAAGTCGTCGACGAGCAGCACCGATTGCCCGGTCAACTGAGCGGCCATCGCGTCGGGCACCGGGTAGGAATCCCACACGTCGCGCAGCCGCAGCGCGCTGTTGGTGCGGCCGGTGGACGAGTGCCCGACATGGGCGACACCGCCGAGATGGGTGAGGCGCCCGATCTCGGCCAGCCGCGCCGCGAGGTCGGCGACCAGTATCGGTCGCCGCGCGGAGCCGATGTGCACCACCGCAGCGGGACGCGCCCAATCCCAGGACGCAAGCACCTGTACGCAGGCCCTGATCAGGTCGTCCGGCACCGGCGCGTCAGGCGCGTCGGCCGCCAGCAGTGTCCGCAGCCGTGAACCGAAGCCGAGATCGGTGAGCCGCGCGATGGCCCAGCCGGGCTCGGCCAACTCGCTCAGCGGCACCTTGCCCCTGACGTCGACACCCAGTTCCGGCATGGCGGTCGGCCACATCCGGCGCGGGGCGAACGGAACGCCCGGACGCCCCAACACGGCCGACGCGACCTGGACTGCCTGGTCGTCGGTGCCGGCGGCGAGCACCAGGCCGCCGCAGTTGTCGCAGCGCCCGCAGTCTGCCGCCGCCGGGTCATCCAGTTGCTCGCGCAGATAGCGCATCCGGCAGCCGGCGGTGCTGAGGTATTCACGCATTGCGTTCTGCTCGTCCTGACGCACGCGAGCGACCTTGGCGTAACGGTCCACGTCGTACTGCCATTCGGCACCAGTGGCGATCCACCCACCGCGTACCCGCTTGACCGCGCCGTCGACGTCGAGCACCTTGAGCATGATCTCCAGCCGCGAGCGTGACAGCTCGACCCGGGTCTCGAGCGCGGCCGTGCTCATCGGCGCGCCCGCCGCCGCGAGTGTGCGCAGCGCCGTCCGGACGTGCTCCTCGGCGGGGAAGCCGACCGAGGCGAAGTAGTCCCAGATCGCTTGATCCTCCGGACCGGGCAGCAGGATCACCTGCGCGCGGTCAACGCCGCGACCGGCCCGACCGACCTGCTGGTAGTACGCGATCGGCGATGCCGGCGCGCCGAAGTGGATCACGAAACCGAGGTCCGGCTTGTCGAAGCCCATCCCCAGCGCCGAGGTCGCCACCAGCGCCTTCACCCGGTTGTTGATCAGATCGTCCTCAGCGGCAAGTCGTTCCGTCTGCTCCGTCTGCCCGGAGTAGGCGGCCACCTCGAACCCGCGGTCGCGCAGGTAGGCGGCAACCTCCTGCGACGCCGCGACCGTGAGCGCGTAGATGATCCCGGAGCCGGGCAGTGCTTCGAGGTTCTCGGCGAGCCACGCCAGGCGATGTGCGGTCGTCGGCAGCGCGAGCACGCCGAGGTGCAGCGAGGTGCGATCCAGGCCGCCACGCAGGACGAGGACATCGTCGGCGGTGCCCTGCCCCAGCCCGAGCACATCGGCGACGTCGTCGACAACTCGTGAGTTTGCGGTGGCGGTGGTGGCCAGCACGGGAATGCCGTCCGGTAGCTGCGGCAGCAGCGTCCTCAACCGACGGAAGTCCGGCCGGAAGTCGTGACCCCAGTCGCTGATGCAGTGCGCTTCGTCGACGACCAGGAGGCCGCAGGTCGCCGCGAGCTGCGGCATGACGTTGTCGCGGAAGTCCGGGTTGTTCAGGCGCTCGGGCGAGAGCAGCAGCACGTCGACCACGCCGCGCGCGACGTCGGCGTAGGCACGCTGCCACTCTTCGATGTTCGTCGAGTTGATCGTCACGGCACGGATTCCGGCACGCTCGGCCGCGGCGATCTGGTTGCGCATCAGGGCCAGCAGCGGCGACACGATCACCGTCGGCCCGCTGCCCTGCGCCCGCAGCAAAGCGGTGGCGACGAAGTACACCGCCGACTTGCCCCACCCGGTGCGCTGCACGACGAGTGCTCGCCGGCGATCGGCCACCAGCGCCGCGATCGCCGTCCATTGATCTTCACGAAGCACGGCGCCCTCGCCGGCGAGCGCCCGCAGGTGCCCCTGAGCCTCGGCGCGAAGTTCGGTCAGATCACGCAGCCCGGTCACTCATCCTGTGTAGCAGGCGTGGCCGACAGTCATTCGACGGTGTTGAGGCTGATGTCCTGGCCGGCCAGCTCGTCCTCGCTGAGGTCCCAGACGCCGGCGTGCTTCATCTGCCGCATGACGACGTGCGTGATCGGTGCCTGGCAGACCTTGTCGCGCATCAACTCGGCGATCTCGGCCAACGAATGGACCGTGTACTCGAAGGTCTGGCCGGTGTGCAGGTCGGTCAGCCGAGCCTGCCACCCGTCCCGGACATCGAGCCTCGGCAGCACCGTCATGCTGTGCGTCACGTCCGCCATGGCAAGAGGCTAGTACCTCGGACCCGCCGCGACCCACCCACGACGATCCAGCCGGGCCTGGGCATCGAACCGTACTTGCAGTACTGCCCACCACCCGCGAAGTAGCGAGCTTCCGCAACCGGCCGGCGGGCCTAGGTACCGACGATGACCTCGTTGCCCGCGATGGCCACGCAGAACGTCGGCGTCGGGCACGAGACGCCGACGGACGTGCCGTTCGGATCCGGCGGGGTGGGCGGACTCCACTGGCCCCCGCTGAGCGTCGTCGAATTGCCATTCGGTGCGCGTTCGAGCAGCACGCACATGCCGACCGCTGGGCAGGTGATCGTGTTCATCCATCGGGACGTCAGCGACTGGGTCGTCCAGGAGGCGCCGTCGAACAGTGCCGCGGGCGAGCCGCTGTCGCTCGCGACGACGCAGAACGAGCTCGACGCGCAACTCACGAAATCCACGCACGAGTTCGAATGCGCCGCGCAACCCGCGGCCGGGTAGACGGGGATCGGGGCAGACGTCCACCCCGTTCCGTCGAAGGTGATGGCGTTGCCCGCGAGATCGACCGCCATACAGAAGGCAGGCGAGGCGCATGACAACGAAAGGACGGTGGCGGTCGAGATGCGTTGCGGTGCCGTCCACGTGGTGCCGTCGCGCGTGATCATGACCCCGTGTTGGTTGTGCGCCGCGCAGAAACGGGGTGCGGTGCACGACAGGGCGTTCCACGCGGAACCCGAACCCTGTGGGTCGATCACCTTCGGCGGCGTCCACGTACTGCCGTCGAACGTGACGACCTTGCCGCCATCCACGAGCGCTGCGCAGAACGTCGGCGAGGCGCACGAGATGGCGAGCGGGCGTGCTGTTTGCGCCGCGGACGGCGCGGACCAACTCGTCCCGTCGAAGGTGACCGTCCGGCCGGTGGAGTCCGTGCCCGCGCAGAAGGTGGGGGACGGGCACGAGATGAAGCTCAGGCCGGCGCCGATCTGCAGAGGCGTGTGCCAGCTGATCCCGGTCGTCGGCGACGTCGCGACCGACTTGGTCACCGCCGCCGAGTAGTTCGGAGCGATGTCGTGCGCGAACAACGCGTAGGAGTACTGGGTCGCCGGCGTCAGCCCGGAATCATTGACGGAGTTGCCCGGCGCGGCGACGTCCGCGACGAGCACACCGTCCGCGGGCGAGGACGGCGGCACCGTGCCGACCGCTCTGCGGACCATCACGCCGGTCAGTTCCACGTCCGGCGGATCGACCCACTGCAGCGTCAGCGCCGTGGTGGTTCGTACCGAGACCCGCAACGCGGTGACGGCCGACGGAGGCGTGTGCGCGAGAAACGTGTAGTGATCAGCCGCAACGAGCGACGAAACGCCGTACGGGGTGGTGACTCGGATGTCCACCAGGCTCGCACCCTGCGCCGGAGCGGTAACGGCCAGGACGGACGTCGAGTAAGCGGTGATCGAGGTGCCCGCGACCGTGCCGAATTTCACGGAGCTGACGTTGACGAAGTTGGTGCCGCCGAGCGCTACTCGGGTCCCGCCGGCGACGGTGCCGCCGTGCGGTGCGATCGCGGTCACCGTCGGCGGTGCGACGTACCCGTACCGGTCGGCTGTGACGACCGCCGACGTCCCGTACGAGCTCACGACCCGGACGTCGACAATTCCCGCCGCGTGTGCAGGAGCCGTGACCTGAAGTTTCGTGCTCGACGCGACGCTGATCGATCCTCCGGACACGGTCCCGAATTTGACGGCGGTGACCCTGGTGAAATTCGAGCCCGTCAGCGTCACGCGGGTTCCGCCGCTTATCGGTCCGGAGTTCGGAGCAACCGATGCCACCGCCGGCGGCGACACAGCCGAAGCAGGAGCGGCGCCCACGAAAATGCTCACCATTCCCGCCACAATGACGAGCACGACGTATACGGCTGCGTGCCGCAAGGCATGTGCTCTCGTCACCTGGCGTCGGCTCCTCATTCGGGGGAATTCCGGGGGAATTTCGCCGACCGAGCATCCACTGCCGTGCGCCGACGCACAAGATCAGTTGCGAGCCGCTTGCTTCGACCGGGCTCGCTGCCGCTGTCAGTGGAAGAACTTGGTGACGCTGCCTCGCAACTCGTAGTCGCCAGGCGCGCTCGTCGTCATGCTCGTGTACCCGTAACCGTCGCTCGTGAACGTCGCGCGTCCGGTGCCGGTGCCGGTGAGCGGTCGCCCGTGCAAGAACTTGGAGAAACGGATCCGCAGGCTGAACGTGCACGCGCAGGTCGCACGCACGGTCATGGCCGACTGGCCGTAGGTCAGCACGCTCTGCGGCGCGGCCACGATCGGCGTCGGGTCCTGCACCCGGTACAGCGACCAGTCCGCGCTCGTCCAGACCTTGCTCAGGTAGGGCAGCCCGGCCGAGACGAGCGTGAACTCGGGGTACTTGTCGACCTTCGACGCCGGCACCGCCACGTAACCGACGGAGTTGTTGTCGAGCCAGATCTTGTAGGACGTCGGGTCGAGCCCTGGGTTCATCAGCGTGCTGTTGAGTGCGTTGTCCTCTTGCGTCTCCCAACCGCGCGCCAGCATCGCGTGATCGAGCAGTGCGTCGTACGCGGCGTGCGCGGTCTCGGCCACCACCTCGAGCCGAAAGTTGCTCATGCCCTGGATGCGATCGAGCTCAGCCCCGAGCGGCGTGTAGTACTCGGTGCCGGCGACGGGCTGGCCGGCCTGGCGCAGGTCGCTGATCGTGAGGTTGCTCGCCGCCCCCAGTACCGGGACGACGAGCAGGGTCGCGAGCCATGCCCGTCGCGAGCTGAACGCCACGACTGCGACCGGCAGGCAGAACCACGTCATGCGCCCGAAGTTCGACCCCATGCCGCTCGGGATGACGAGCATCGCCAGGACGACCGCGAACGAGAGCCAGATGACCGCCCTGACGGTCTTGCCGGGCGACGCGACGAGAAACGCCGTCAGCGCGGCGCAGGACTCGAGGCACATCACCAGCGAGAAGTGCTGCGTGCCGGGAGTGCCGAACGCGAGCGCCACTGCGCCGAACGCGACGACCACCGCGCCGATGGCAATACCACTGACCGTCCGGTACGCGCGCGAGGTGAGGAAGGCGCCGGCAAGGCCCAGCGCGAGAAACGCCGCCGAGACTGGCGACGCGAGGACGGTCAGCACGGTGGCGAGGACGGTGCGGACGCGTTGCTGCTTGCGCACCGCGATGAGCGCCGTGATGGCCAGCGCGCAGCCGAGCAGGAATGGCACGCGGCCACTCCAGAGGTTGATGCCGGCCGCGACGGTCGCGACCGCGGTGGCCGCGGCCGGGTGCGGGGCATCGCGCACGACGAATGCGGTCAGCGCGGTGATCGCCACGGCGGAGAGCGCGCAGACAAGTTCGGCGCTGATCAGCGCCGAGAGGTAGGGCGTCAGCACCGAGTAGTTGCCAGGTGTCGAACCGCCGCCGAACCACGAGAACCAGTAGGTCAGCCCGACGCCGTGCGAGACGGCCGACGCACGTGCGCGCGCGGCCCACAGGTCGTTGACCCCGGGCTGGACGAGAAAGAAGGCGGTGCCGTTGGCCACGGCGAGGGCGGTGGCGATCAACGCCCATCGCGGTGGCCGGGCGATTCGTGACATCCCGGGCGGCGGAGGTGCGGGATCGAGCACGAACGGGCCGGCCGCCCGCAGCCCCAACTCTGCTACCGCGGCCACGATCTTGATGTTCCCACAGGCGGTGCCGTGCAGCGTGCTGCTTAACCGGTGTCCCTCAGGCCGCTACGGTTGGCCCCGCCACTCGGTACGGCCAAGGAGTCCGCCATGCAGGTCCAACTCCGGCACAACCCGTCCTTCACCGTTGCGCGCTGCATCCTCGCCGGCAACGAACCGGTTCGCGTCGAGGGCGGCGCGATGATCGCCCACAGTGCGGGCGTCCAGCTCGAGGCGAAGGCCCAGGGCGGCGTCATGGCCGGGCTCAAGCGCAGCGTGCTCGGCGGTGGGTCGTTCTTCGTCACCACCTACACCGCACCCTCGCAGGGCGGCTGGGTCGATGTCGCCGGGATGTTGCCGGGCGACACGGTCTCGATCGAGGTCACGCCGGACCAACCCTTCTTCCTGCGCCGCGGCAGTTGGATCGCCAACTCGCACGGCGTCGAGATCGACACGCAGTGGGGCGGCATGGCCAACCTGTTCGGGGGCGAGGGCGGCTTCGGGTTCCGGGCGAGCGGGCAGGGCGAGGCGCTGGTCAGCATCTACGGCGCCGTCGACGTCATCGACCTCGAGCCCGGCGAGTCGGTCACCATCGACACCGGGCACGTCGTGGCATACCAGCTGTCCGTGCAGTTCCAGATGCGGCGAGCGGTGCAAGGGCGCTCCATCCAGTCGATGAAATCCGGTGAGGGCTGGGTGTTCGACTTCGTCGGCCCCGGCCGGGTGCTGCTGCAGACCCGCAACCCCGAGGCGTTCGCCGAGTGGGTCGGCTCGGTGTCACCGGGCCAGTCCCCCCGTGAGGGCCTCGGTGGGCTCGGCGGGATCGGTGGCGGCCTGTTCGGCCGATAGCGGGCCGCTTCGCCGTCGGGGCGTCAGGCCCAGAGCGGCTGGATCGCCTCGGCCAGCAACCGGCCGACGTCCCCGAGCACATGCCGGCCGTTGACGACGATCTCGCGGCCGTCGACGACCACGGACGTCACGTCCGCCGCGCTCGCCGCGAGGACGGCGTGCGCGGGATCGGTACCGGCGGTGCGCACCGAGTCCAGCCGGACGGTCGTCAGGTCGGCGCGCGCGCCGGGCTCGATTCGGCCGGCATCCGCCCAGCCCAGGCTCCGGTGCCCGTCCGTGGTCAGCGCCGTCACCAGCTCGTCGACGCTGAAGCGGCCGCGGTGCAGGCTGGCGAGCCGCTCGTCCATCTCGAGCGCGCGGGCCTCCTCCAGCAGGTCGATCATCGAGTGCTGGTCGGTGCCGAGCACGACCGGGCAGCCGGCGTCGCGCAGCCAGCGCGCCGGGCCGATGCCGTCGGCGAGGTCGCGTTCGGTCGTGGGGCACATGCTCACGGACGTCCCCGACGAGCCGAGCAGGCCGACGTCGGCGGGCGTCAGATGCGTCGCGTGCACCGCGGTCGTGTTCGGCCCGAGCGCGCCGCACTCGGCGAGCAAGGCGCTCGGGGTGAGACCGGTCGCGGCGAGGCACTGCTCGTTCTCGGCAGGCTGCTCGGAGAGGTGGACGTGCAGCGGCCCGTCCGCGGCCGCCGCGACGACCGTCGGGATCGCGTGCCGAGGCACCGCGCGCACCGAGTGGATCGCGGCGCCGACCCGCGCGTGCGACGGCAGGCGCAGGCCCGCGACCCGATGCGCCCAGCCCTCGGCCGTCAGGTCGCCGAAGCGCGCCTGCGTCGCCCTGAGCGGACCGCTCGACCAGAACCCATCAGCGAGATAGCAGGTGTCGAGCAGCGTGACCCGGATGCCCGCCTCGGCCGCCGCCCGCGCGAGCGCGACACCCATCGCGTTCGGGTCGGCGTACGGCCGTCCGCCGGGTGCGTGGTGCAGGTAGTGGAACTCGCCGACGCACGACACCCCGCTCAATGCCATCTCGGCGAACACCGCGCGCGCGAGCGTGAAGTAGCGGTCCGGGTCGAGGCGCTCGGCGAGGGCGTACATCCGCTCACGCCAGCTCCAGAACGTGCCACCGGCATCGGACAGCCGGCCGCGCAGCGCGCGGTGGAACGCGTGGCTGTGGGTGTTCGCGAAGCCCGGCAGCGTCACCCCGTCGAGCCGGCCGTCGCCCGGCTCGGCGGGCGCGTTGGTCGTGACGGTGAGGATGCGCCCGCCGGCGACCTCGATGCGAACGTCCCGCGCGAGGCCGGTGGGCAACCACGCGTACTGGGCGAGGTAGCCGGTCATGCCGCTGCCGTCAGCAGCTCGACGAGGACGGCCGCGAGCGCATCGACGCCGGCCAGGCAGTCGTCGCGCTCGGCAAACTCAGCCGGTGAGTGCGAGACACCGGTCGGGTTGCGGACGAACAGCATCGCCGCGGGAATTCCGTAAGCACCGAGCACGCCTGCATCGTGGCCTGCCCCGGTTGCGAGTCGGGGCGGCTCGCCGAGCGCATGTGCGATCCGATCGGCGAGCGGGCGCGGGAAGCTGGTGCCGTCCGTCCACGACTCCTCGGACATGGTGCCCCCCGCAGCGGTGACGAGCTCGTCCAGCTCGGCGACCACGCGGCGTACCGCCCCGGCGTCGGCGCCACGCGCGTCGATCCACGCGGTGACGTGGGACGGGATCGCATTCACGCCGTTCGGTTCGACGCGCACCTTGCCGCACGTCGCGACCACGCCGTGCCTCTCGGCGGCGTCGCGCGCGGCGAGGACCAGCCGTGCGTACGCGAGCGTCGGGTCGTGGCGGTCGCGCAGCGCGGTCGTCCCGGCGTGGTTCGCCGCACCGGGCAGCTCGGCGCGGAAGCGGCCGTGCGGCCAGATCGACGTGGCGATCGCGACGGCGCTGCCGAGGTCGACCAGTCCACGGCCCTGCTCGACGTGCAGCTCGACGAAGGCGGCGATTCGGCGCAGCGCCTCGGGGTCGGCGCCCAACTCGCCGGGGTGGCGGCCGGCGCGCTGGAGCGCCTCGGCGAGGGAGACGCCGTCGGCGTCGGTCAGGCCCAGCGCGCGCTCCGCGGGCAGGGCGCCGGTGAGCAGCCGCGACCCGTCGCACGCGACGCCGAAGCGCGCACCCTCCTCGTCGGAGAAGTTGCCGATGCCGAGCGGACGCCGCGGCTGCAGGCCACGCTCGCGCAGGACGTCGAGCGC
>JAVHVN010000201.1:0-2507 GCA_032160545.1 Pseudonocardiales bacterium
CCCGCCGGGCTCGACGAGCAGCGCGCCCGCACCGCGCTCAGCGCGCGCATCGAGCGCTTCGGGCAACTGGTCGACGCGGACGTACGCCGACGCATCGCCGAGCAGACCAGCAGGCGCTCGGCGACCAGGTCGGGGGTCCGCCCGAGCATCGACCGGATCGCCTTCCTGAGCGCGACCAAGCCCGAACTCGCCGCACTACGACGTGAAGTGCAGCCGCTGGCCCGGCGGCTCGCCGCCCGGCTGGCCGCAGAGCGCAGGCACGGCCGGCGCGGCCCGATCGACATGCGCCACACCATGCGGGCGTCGTTGTCGTCCGGGGGAGTGCCGATGGACACCCGGCACCGCCCGCGGCGGCCGACGAAGACCGACCTCGTCGTGCTCTGCGACCTCAGCGAGTCGGTGACCTCGTTCGCGCACTTCACCCTGCTGCTCGTCTACGCGCTGCGCGAGCAGTTCAGCCGCGTCCGCGCCTTCGCCTTCGTCGACGAGCTCGACGAGGTGACCCGCTTCTTCGCCCCGGGCGGCGACGTTCTCGACGCGATCACACGCCTCGGCGAGGAGGCGAACGTGACCTGGCTGATCGGTCGCACGGACTACGGCCGCGCCCTCGAGCTGTTCGCCGAGCGCCATGCCGACCTCGTCGGCCGGCGCACGTCGCTGTTGATCCTCGGCGACGCGCGGTCGAACTACGGTGACCTGGCGCTGCCGACACTCGAGCTGTTGGTGAAACGGGCTAAGCACGCGTACTGGCTAAACCCCGAACGGCGCAGCGCCTGGGACACCGGCGACTCGGCGGCGAGCCGCTACGGCGCCATCGTCCCGATGGTCGAGTGCCGCAACCTCGCTCAGCTCGCCGAGTTCGTCAAGAGCCTCGCCTAGCGGCGGCGGGATCAGACGCCGCGGAACTGCGGGGCGCGCTTCTCGGCGAAGGCGCGCGGGCCTTCCTTCGCGTCGGCGCTGCGGAACACCGCCATGCCCAGTTCGGCATCGAGGGCGAACGCGTCGTTCTCGTGCATCCCCTCGGTGTCGCGGATCGTGCGGAGGATGGCCTGCACCGCGAGCGGGCCGTTCGCGGCGACCTGATCGGCCAGCTCGAGTGCCTTGTCGAGTGCCTGCCCGTCCGGGACGACGTGCCCGATGAGCCCGATCTCCTTGGCCTCCTCGGCGCGGATGTGCCGACCGGTGAGCAGCAGGTCGGCCGCGATCGTGTACGGGATCTGGCGAACCAGGCGCACCGCCGAGCCGCCCAGCGGGAACAGCCCCCAGCGCGGCTCGCTGACGCCGAACTTGGCGCTCACCCCGGCGACCCGGATGTCGGTGGCCTGCAGGATCTCGGTTCCCCCGGCGATCGCCGGCCCCTCGACAGCCGCGATGAGCGGTTTGGTCAGTCGGCGTCCCTTGAGCAGCGACTCGATGCGTGACAGGTCCATGCCGCGGGCCGAGTCGCCGGGATGGTTCTGGGTCATGGCCTTGAGATCGGCACCCGCGCAGAACGCCCCGCCGGCGCCGGTGAGAATCGCGACCCGGATCTCGGGGTCGGCGTCGACCTCGTTCCAGGCCTCGGTCATCCGTGCGAGCATCGGCCCGGACAGCGCGTTTCGGGCTTCAGGACGGTTCATCGTGACGATCAGGACGTGCCCGCGCAGCTCGACGAGGCAGTGCTCGTCGTCGGGGGTGACCTGCGGCGTGGCGGTGGTGGCGGTCATGGCGGCGCGGACCTCCTGCTGCTCCGGGGTTGCCAGAAACGATAACAGGTTCTAGTTTTTCGGGATGGCCTCCAACATCGCCGATCTCTTCGAGCACGCGGTCGACTACTTCCCGGAGCGACTCGCGGTCGCGTGCGGCGATGACGAGGTCACCTACGCCGAGCTCGAGGAGCGGGCGAACCGGCTGGCACACCACCTCGCCGACCACGGCGTCGGCACCGGGTCGCACGTCGCGATGTGTACCCGCAACCGGCTGCAGTCCATCGTCACGATGCTGGCGGTGTACAAGCTGCGTGCCGCACTGATCAACGTCAACTACCGCTACACGGCCAAGGAGATCCAGTACGTCCTGGACAACGCCGACGTGGTGGCCCTGGTCCACGAGCGGACATACTCCGACCGGGTCGCCGAGGCACTGCCCGGCGCGCCATCGGTCAAGCACACCGTCGTCATCGAGGACGAGACGGAACTCCCGTTCGCCGGTGTCTCGTACGCCGACGCGCTGGCGACCGGGCGTCCCGGGCGTGACTTCGAGGAGCGCAGCGGCGACGACCACTACATCCTTTACACCGGCGGCACTACCGGCATGCCCAAGGGTGTGATGTGGCGGCACGAGGACGTGTGGCGGACGCTCGGCGGCGGCATCAACTTCGTGACCGGCGAGGCGCTGCAGAACGAGTTCGAGCAGGCCGAGATGGGCAAGGTCACCGGCGGGATGGTGCGGCTGTGCCTGGCGCCGCTCATCCATGGCAACGCGCAGTGGGCCGCGCTCATGGGGTTGTTCGGCGGCGACACGGTGGT
>JAVHVN010000046.1:0-16708 GCA_032160545.1 Pseudonocardiales bacterium
CGAGGGCCGTCAGCTCCTCCAGCAGGCAATCGCACGAGGCGAGACCGGCCCTTACGTCGTGCAGGCCGCCATCGCCGATCTGCACCTGCAGCGGCCACGCGACTGGCGACAGATCGCCGCGCTCTACAACACCCTCTCCGCCCAGACCGGTTCGCCCGTCGTCGAACTCAACCGTGCCATCGCCGTCGCCGAACTCGAGGGACCTGAGGCCGGCCTGGCGATACTCGACCACCTCGACCTCGACCACTACCGCTACTTCCACTCCGCCCGCGCCGAGCTCCTTCGCCGTACCGGACGAAACGACGAAGCGCGCCACACATACCGACGGGCACTCGAGCTCGCCCAGACCGACGCCGAACGGCGATCGTTGAACGAGCAGCTCGCCAAACTCCCACGCTCGGGCTGAGCGCGCGAGTGCGGCCGAGCCCCGGAGCGCCGTCAGCGGTCGGTGTGACCCGTGGTCCCGGTTGGACTCGCCCATCTCGCGAGTCCTGGTCGTCGCGGCTTGACAGGAACTATCCGTTAGTCGTAGCTTGCGTTAGCCGTGACTAACGCAAATGTGTTGTTGGACGCCCTGGCCGAGCCCACCAGACGCCTCATCCTCGAGCGTCTGGTCGCGAGGCCCTCGGCGGTCAGCGACATCGCGCGGGAGATGCCGATCTCCCGGTCCGCGGTGTCCCAGCACCTGCAGCTGCTCAAGTCCGTCGGTCTGGTCACCGATCATGCCGAGGGCACCCGGCGCATCTACCAGGTCGACCCGGACGCGCTGGCCATCATCTGCTCGTATTTCGACGCGTTCTGGAAACGGTCGCTCGCCTCCTTCCAAGAGGCAGTCGAACGAACCGAGAGGAAATCATGACGACAACCAACGACACGACAGTCAGCGTCTCGACCGAAGTCGACGCTCCCCTCGCCCGCGCCTTCCACGTCTTCACCGCCGAGATCGGCACCTGGTGGGACGACGACAAGCACCTCCTCGAAGCACCCTTGGCCGAGATGGTGTTCGAGCCGTTCGTCGGCGGGAACATCATCGATCGCGGTACCGACGGCAGCGAGTGCCGATGGGCACGAGTTCTCACCTACGAGCCACCCAGCCGGGTCTGCTTCAGCTGGGACATCAACACCCAGTGGCAGATCGAGACCGATCCGACGCGGACCAGCGAAGTCGAGATCACCTTCACCGAAATCACGCCCGAACGCACCCTTGTCGTACTCGTCCATCGCCATCTCGACCGCCACGGCGAGGGCTGGGAGACCATGCGAGACGCCGTCGGCAGCGGCTGGCGCCTCACGCCACTCGCCGAGCGGATCGAGCGTGCCAACCACATTTCCGGCCGACTCCTGCCGATCATCAGCGACGACGCGATGCGCGCACGTCTGGCCGGCACCTCCACCTACACGACCGTCCTGCTGCGTACCACCGACTCGTTCGTCCGGCCCACCGTTGACCCGATCGTCTGGGAACACGGACGACGCAACATGGCACTAGCCGAAGCCGGCATCCTCTCGATCGTCCTGCCCGTCACCGACGACACTGACCTCGCCGGCATCGGCGTCTTCGCCGCGGCCGCGGCCGACGTACAGACGATCATGGACGACGACCCCGGCGTCCGAGCAGGCATCTTCACCTACGACCTGCACCCGGTACGCGGCTTCCCCGGCGCAGCGCTGCCCTGACTCTCGGCGGTTCCGATTGAACCCGTGCGGGCCATGTCGGAAGGCGCTGCGTGATGGCACTGCCCTCCATGTCGATCTACGATCCGCCCGTGCCGTCAACAGAGTCGGACGTGGCGCGACGGAGAGTCCCGCCGTTGCGCATGGCAGTTCTGCTGCTAGGGATAGTTGGCGCTGTCCTCATCGGCTTGGAAGTCGCCCTGGTGGCGGCGGCGCCGAACGACTCGCTGGTTCACTTCGGCTACCCGATCAATGCGGCCGTGTACCTAGCGGTGGGGCTGTACGCGTGGGCGCGTCGCCCGGTCAACCATCTTGGGCCGATTCTCGCCTTCGGCGGCTTCGCATGGCTGGCCGCTGGTCTCACGAATACGTCGATTGAGGCGCTCATCGCGCTCGGCACGATCCTCGGCACGCTGTTCGAGTCCGTCGTCGTCCACGTCATGCACGTATTCCCAACCGGACGCGTCGAAGGTCTCCTCTCGCGGATCACGGTCGCAGGTGGATATGCCATCGGGCTCATCGGTCAAATCCCTCTGTACGTCTTCGTCGCTGCGCCTTACCCGTACGGCGCGCTGACGATTTCCAACCACCCGGAATGGGCCAACCTCGGCAGCCAGGCGCAGCGCGTCGCGGGCACAGCCGTCGTCCTCGCCACAGCTGTCTTGGCGGCCAACCGATTGCTCAACATCACCCCGCAGCAGCGGCGGGTGCTAACGCCCTTGTGGCTGTACGGCACCCTGGCTGTCCTGACGATCTCAAGCATCGGTTACGAGGTGCCACGCGCTGCGGGGCTCGTCCTCTTGCTCATCGTCATCGTTGTTGTGAGCAGCCGATCGCGCAACATCACGCCGCAGCAACGCCGAGTGCTCAGCCGCCTGTGGTTGTACGGAATCGCGTCGGTGCTCACGCTGCTGTTCATCGACGAGTTCGTCCGGTTGACCGTAGGTCTGAATCAGAAAACCGTGGAGTGGGTGCAGCTCATCATTATGGGCAGCCTGCCGCTCGCGTTCTTGTTGGCCGTCGTGCGCGGTGGGTTCTCCCGAGTGGGAGACGCCGCGTCGCTGGCGACGTGGCTCGGCGAAAGCGGCCAGTCATCGATGAGCCTGCGGGACGCGCTTGCTTCCACGCTCGGCGACTCGTCGCTCGAGCTCGTCTACTGGTCGGCCGAAGGTAAGCAGTTTCTCGACGCCGATGGCCGGCCGTTCATTCATCCCGCCGACGACTCACCTCGGGCAGTTCGGCCTGTCGAGGTGGGCGGGCACCTCGTTGGCGCGTTGGTTTACGAGCGGGCACTCAACGAGGACCGTGGTCTGGTTGCATCGGCAGCTCGACTCGCCGCGATCGCGGTCGACCGCGAGCGGTTAGTGGTCGAGTTGCTCGCGAGCCGCGCCGCCGAGCGGGCCGCCGCGACACGAGTCGTCGTCGCAGGCGACCAGGAACGGCGCCGGATCGCCAGAGATCTGCACGACGGCTTGCAATCACGGTTGATCTTGCTGGCACTGCAGGCAGGAGAGCTCGCCACAGAGGGCCCTGACCCCGGCGCGGCACGGCGTAACGCCGAAGGGCTGCGCGTCGGCCTGCTCGAAACGGCGAACGAACTACGAGATCTCGTTCACGGCGTCATGCCGGCGCCGTTGATCGAGCGCGGCCTGGCCGCCGCTGTGTCCGATCTCGTTGATCGACTCCCGATTCCGACGTACGTGCAGACCGGTCTTGGGCCGGATCGACTCAATCCCACCGTCGAGGCGTCCGCGTACCTCGTGGTCGCCGAAGCAATCGCGAACGCGGTCAAGCACGCGCGTCCGTCACGCATCGATGTTCGCCTGGCCGATATCGGTGGCTGCCTTTCCATCGCTGTCAGCGATGACGGCCCTGGCGGCGCGAAGGTCCAGGCCGGTGGCGGACTTGCCGGGCTCGCTGACCGCTTGGCCATGTTACGAGGCAGCCTGGTGATCGACAGCAACGAGACCGGAACCAGCATCATCGCCGAGCTGCCCACCACGGTCGCCGCGTGAAGCCCAGGTAGACGGCTGAAACTGATGGCGACGGGTAACGCCGAAAATCGGCGCTGGAACTCCGCCCGCACGGTGTAGCGGGCCTTCGCCGAGGTTATTCAGCGAGCCCGAGTTCCGCGCCTAACGGCCATGGCGGCAGGTCGGCGAAAGGTGCCGCAAAATTCTGGAAATGGGTGTTCGATCGGAAGGCCGGCATGCTCCAGAGCGTCGTCGCCCAGCGCCACAGGTGTGGGTATCGATCAAGGCGCGGTCCGATCACGCCGGAGGCGTTCGGGCCCGCATCCAGCCGGGCGAGGCGCACCCAGAGCCGGACGTCAGCATCGCTGAGGGCAGCACCAGCCAGGTACCTGATGCCGCTCAACCGGCGGTCGAGGTTGGTCAGCTCGCGGCGGAACTGAGCGCGGCGGCCGGGGTCCCGCAACGCCGCGACCGGATCGAGTTCCGCAACGAAAGCTCGTTCGAGGCGAGCCACTTCGTCCGATACGGCTGGCCCGTTGGCCAGGCGTGGCACTCCGGCCCAGTCGAGCAGATCCGTCGTGATCGACTGAGGATCGTCAGACGTGACCGAGCGAGTCTCGCGATCCCACAGCAGCGGCACCTGGACCTCGCCGGCAAAGTCCGGATCGCTGAGTTCGTAGGCCTGCCGTAGCAGGGTGAAGCCGTTGACCATGTCGGGGCCGCTACGGTTGCGGAACGCCCAGCCCCGCCCGTCGCGCAAGGTGTCGACGTAGGAGAGCGAGACGGCACCGTCGAGGCCGAGCAGCGTCCGCAGGATGGCGGTGTGGTGCGACGGGATCGAGGCCCAGCCGAGATAGAGATGGTATCTGCCGGCGGCCGCGGACGGCTGAATGCGGCCATGGAACGTCGGCCCGCACCGGGCCGGGTTCGGGTGGTACTCGCCGTAGCTGAACGCGTCGATCTCGCTCGCGTAGCTCGCCCCTGCGAAGGCGGTTGCGGTCATGACGAGACTGCGGCCGCACTCAGCTGTCGGCGCGCAGTTGGGAGCCAACCGGCCAAGGCGTCGGGGGCGTCCCACTGCGAGTCGAGCAGGAACAGCCCGGCGGTGGGGGTGCTTGCCCCGATCTCGTTGAGCACGGGCTTGAGGAAGACCTCCGGAGCCAGGGCGTGACGCCAGTGCCCGCCGAGCATCAACGGGACCGCCTGCACACCCTCCAACGACCCGGCGCCGAAGCGGTCCAGGAAGAGCTTCAGCAGGCCGGTGTAGCTGCCCTTGTACGTCGGGGTGGCGACGATGACGAGCTCGCTGGCCCGTACCTGCGCGACGGCGAGCGCCACGTCGGCGTCACTCCAGTCCAGGAGCCCGGCGCCGAAGGTGGCCAGGTCGAACTCATAATCGGCGGGTCGGCCGGTCAGTTCAGCAGCGATACGCCGCGCGGCGGCGAGGGTGCGCGAGCCGACCTTCGGGTTTCCGACGACGACGGTCACGGTCATGGTTGCTCTCCTTGATCGAGACGCCGGAACTGGCTGGCGTGAAACACCAGTGGGCTGATGTCGTGGTCCGCGTCGAGGTCGTGCACCCGCAGCAGCACGATGTCGTGATCGCCGGCCCGGATCTCGTTCTCGACGCTGGTCTCGAACCACCCGGCCGCCCCGTCGAGCAGGACGGCATCGTGGTCGGTGGCGCGCCAGGGCACGTCGGCGAAGCGCTCGGCCTGACGACCGGCGAGCTGACGGCCGGCCCGTTCCTGGCCGGCGCTGAGGATGCTCACCCCCAGGCGGACGGCTCGGCGCAGCGCCGGCCAGGTGGTGGAGGTGTGCGCGATGCAGACCGAGACCAGCGGCGGCGAGAGCGAGACCGATGTGAACGAGCTCGCGGCGATGCCGACCAGCTCGTCATCGACGAGTGCGGCGACGGCCGCGACACCGGTGGGGCAGGCGCCGAAGACCTGGCGCAGCCGCTGCGGATCGAGGCCGAGCGCGGTCACCACGCGCTGGATGCAACGGTGACGATCGGCACCAGCACCGCCTCGTCGCGCAGCGCCTCGAGGAAGATGACGACCTCGGCTGCGACCGAGCGGTGCTGCAGGTCGTTGACGACGTCATGGTGGGCGCCGCGGACCTGAGTCAGCCGGGCCTTGGGCAGCGCCTTGGCGGCGCGGGCGAGCTCGTCGTGGTCGGCGAAGCTGTCGGTGTCGCCGATCAGCAGCAGGTGTGGCAGGTCGACGGTGCTGCCGTAGACCGCGTCGAGCAGGGCCGCCGGGATCGCGTCGGCGAGCGTGCCGCGCTGCAGTTGGACGTCGTCGGTGAGGACGCCGCGGTGGACCGGGCAGTGCGTGCGGGCGTCGAGCTCGTCGTCCCACGCGCCGCTCTCGTGCGCGCCGTAGCCGGGCAGCCCGGCCAGGACGAGGGCCTGCGGCCACCAGCTCGCCGACGACGCCTGGGTCCGCGCCACCAGGGCGCCCAGGGCGGCCGCTCCGGAATCGGAGCCGATCAGCACCAGTGGGCGCGCAAGCGGGCCGGAGGACTCCAGCTCGGAGATCGCCTCGGCAATCTGGGCGGCGAGCCGGTCCAGCGACGCGTCGAGGTCGTCGGCATCCAGCTCGGGGGCCGCGAGGACTCGCACCCGGTAGGCGTCGGCGGCCAGCCGGGCACCGAAGCGGACGTAGCTGTGGGAGGTCTCGCCGCGGCCGGGGATCACCAGGACGGTGCCCCGGACGCGTAGACCGTGCGGGCCGACGTAGTCGTGTTCGGTGAGGTCGGACATCGTCAGGCTCCTGCCGGTTCGGTGACTGATGGGGTGGTCTCTGCCGGGGTCGCGGGTGAGGTGACGCCGAGGACCACATCGAGCACAACCTCGGCACCAGCGGCCGGGAGGCTGGCGACGAGTTCGCGGGCGTAGCGGTTGGTCGGAACGGGCAGCCCGAGGTGGCCGCGCAGCGTCTCGGCCTGGTACTCGCTGCGAAACAGACCGCGCTGCTGCAAGATCGGCACCACGCCGTCGACGAAGAGGCTCAGATCCTGGTCGTTGCGGAAGGCGAGATTGATGCCGTCGAACGTGTCCGCCCGGAACCAGGTCTCGATCGTGTCCGCCACCGTGTTCGGGGAGCCGACGAACGGCGTCTGTGTGAAGTCGGAGACGGTGTCGACGACCTGGCGCAGCGTGAGGTTCTCGCGACGCGCCCGCTCGATGATCTTCGCGGCACCCGTGCGTCCACCCCGCTCGGCCAGATGTGCGACGTCGGGGAACGGACCGTCCGGGTCGTACTGGCTGAAGTCGTGGGCGCCGAAGCCGCGGCCGAGCAGAGCCAGGCTGCTGGCGAAGTCGTTGTCCTCCTCAAAGATCTCCCGCTCGCGGCGGTGGGCCGCCTCGTCGGTGGCTGCGACGATCGGGCCGCCGTGGATGAAGATCTTGATGTGCTCCGGGTCGCGTCCCGTGGCTGCGGTGCGGCGCTTGATGTCGGCGTAGTACTCGTGCGCGGATTCCAGTGAGCCACCCGGGGCGTAGATCCCCTCGGCGACCTCAGCGGCGAGGTTGCGCCCCTCCTCCGAGACCCCGGCCTGGAAGATCACCGGCTGCCCCTGCGGGGAGCGGGAGAGGTTGAGCGGCCCGGCCACCCGGAAGTGCTCACCGACGTGATCGAGGGCGTGCAGTTTGGTGGGGTTGAGGAAGACGTTGGCGGCCACGTCCGCGGGGAAGGCGTCGTCCTCGTAGGAGTCCCACAGGCCACGGATCACCTGGACGGACTCCAGCGCACGACCGTAGCGGGTGGCGTAGTCCAGATGCTCGTCGAGGCCGTAGTTGCGCGAGGTCCCGGTGTCGAAGCTCGTCACGACGTTCCAGCCGGCCCGCCCGCCGCTGATGTGGTCCAGCGAGGCAAAGCGGCGCGCCAGGTTGAAAGGCGAGTTGTAGGTAGAACTCGCCGTGCCGACCAGGCCGATGTAGTCGGTGTGCACCGCGACCGCGGAGAGCAGAGTGAGCGGCTCGAGCCGGTTGAGGTAGTGCGACGGGTAGGTGCTGTTGATGAACTGGCTGTCGACGATGAAGAGCGCGTCGAAGAGCGCATGCTCGGCCGCCTTGGCCTGCGCGATGTAGTACTGGATGTCGATGCTGGCGTTCTTGGCGACCAGTGCGTCCTTCCACAGCCCGTGCTGGCCGGGACCGCCGACACCGTAGGGGTGCAGCGCAAGGTGAAGTTGGCGGGGCATGGTGGTTCCTCTCCGAAGGGGCGGCTCAGGCGTCCTGCAGGGCGGCGCGCAACGCCTTGCGCTCGGCGCGGTCGGCTGCGGCCGAGCGCAGGGTCTGTGCCGAGCCGATGAGCAGACGGGTGTAGACGTGCTGGGGGGCGGTGATGAGCTGGCGGGTAGGGCCCGTCTCGACGAGACGGCCCTGGTACATGACGGCGACCCGGTCGGCGACGCCGGCGACCGAGCCCAGGTCGTGGGAGATGAAGACGAGTGCGACGCCGGCGGTGCGCAGCTCCTTGAGGATCTCGAGCACCTCGACGCGGTTGGCCGAGTCGAGCGCGCTGACGGGCTCGTCGAGGATGATCAGCTGCGGCTCGGTCACCAGCGCTCGGGCCACCGCGATGCGCTGCCGCTGACCACCGGAGAGCTCTCCCGGCAGCCGGGCGAGCAGATCGGTGTCGAGGTGGACACGCTGCAGCAGCGGGCCGACGCGGCTGAGCGCCTCGCTACGGCCCACGCCATGGATGAGTAGCGGCTCGACCAGCGAGTCCTCGATCGTCACGTCGGGGTCCAGGCTGCGCAGTGGGTCCTGGAAGACGTACTGGATGACGCCGCGGCGGCGTAGCGTGCGCCACCGCTGGTGCGAGTAGCTGGTGACCTGTTCGCCGTCGATACGGATCTGCCCGGCCGCGGCGGGCACCAGGCCGAGGACGGCGCGGGCCAGCGTCGACTTGCCCGAGCCGGTCTCGCCGATGAGGCCCACGGTCTCGCCTCGGCTCACCTGCAGCGATACCCCGTCGAGCGCCTGACGGCGATGGCGACGTGTGCCGTAGTAGACGTCCAGCTCGCTGATCTGCAGGACCGCTGGATCGGATTCAGCCGGCACGGCTCAGCCCCACCTGTTCGGTCGGTTCCGAGTCGAGGTAGCGCTCCAGCCCGTACTGCTCGTGCTCGGCGATGAGCATTCGGGTGTAGTCGTGCTGGGGGTGGTGCAGCACCTCGGCGGTCCGGCCCTGTTCGACCACCTGGCCCTCGTGCATCACCAGCACCTCGTCGCAGAGCTGCGCGACGACCGCTAGATCATGCGAAACGACCAGCAGTGCGAGCCCGGTCCGCTCCTGCAGATCGGCGAGCAGGTCGAGGATCTCGGCCTGGACCGTGACATCGAGCGCGGTGGTGGCCTCGTCGGCGATGAGCAGTGTCGGATCGACGGCGATCGCCGCGGCGATGAGGACCCGCTGCAGCATCCCGCCGGAGAGCTCGAAGGTGAACTGCTCGTAGACGAGCGCCGGGTTGCGTAGCTGCACGGCCGCCAGTAACTCCAACGCGCGGTGCCGGGCGTGGCGTCGGGTGGCCCCGGTCTTGACCCGGATCACCTCGGCGATCTGTGCACCGACCCGGATCGACGGGTTCAGGTAGGAGGCCGGGTCCTGGAACACCGCGCTGATCGTCGAGCCGCGCAGCTCAGTCCATTGGGCCGGGCTGAGCTCGGCGATGTCGCGGCCGACGATGTCGATCGATCCGCCGGAGACCGTGAAGTGCTCGGGCAGGATGCCCAGCGTCGCACGGCAGGTCAGCGTCTTGCCGCTGCCGGACTCCCCTACGATGCCGACGACCTTGCCCGGCGTCAGCTCGAAGGAGATGCCGTGCACGATCTCCCGATCGCTGACGTGGTCGTGAATACGGACGTCGCGGACCGCGAGCACGACCTGGTCCGGCGCGGCGTCCGGGACGGGCGTGCGCTGCGGCACCTCGAGTGCGGACGGGGCGGTCATCAGCGGCTGCTTTCCACGAGGCGGGGCAGGGCGGCGCGGCGATTGCTGCGGGCCTTACGGCTGTTCTCCAGCGCGCGGCCGTTCTCGCCGGAGACGTCACGAATGGCGTCGGCGAGCAGGTTGCAGCCCCAGACCGTCGCCATGATCACGACGGCAGGGGCGACCGGCGCGTAGGGCTGGAAGTGCAGGTAGTTCAGGTCCGAGGCGAGCAGCCCACCCCAGGTCGGCGCTGGTGGCTGTACTCCGATACCGAGGAAGCTCAGGCTGGAGACGACGATGAAGCCGACGCCCATGGTCTGGGCCAGTGCGACGGCGATCGCGGGCAGCACCTTAACCCAGGCGTGGCGGCGCACGATCCACCCCACCGACGCTCCCGAGATCAGTGCCGACTCGACGTACTGCGACCTGGCGACCGAGAGCGTCGCTGCGCGCGAGACCCGGAAGAAGAGCGGCGAGACGAGCACCCCGACCACGAACATCGCCTGGCTGATGCCGTTACCGAGCAGCGCGGTGACCGCAACCGCGAAGACCAGGAACGGCAACGCAATCAGGGTGTCGGCCAGACGCAGGCTGACCCATTCGAAGACCCGCCCCAGATAGACGGACAGCAGCCCGGGGATCACGCCGACGACGAGTGCCACCAGCGCGACCTCTACCGAGCCGACCACGCTGGCCCGCGACCCGGCGAGCAGGCGGCTGAAGACGTCGCGCCCCAGGTAGTCGCTGCCCAGCCAGTGCGCGCCCGACGGGCCGGCCAGCGTCCCGGAGGTCGTCCCCAGCGGATCGTGGGGAGCAAGGATCGGGCCCAGGATGGCGAGCATCGCGATGAAGACCAGGATGCCGACCGCCAGCTTGCCGGTACGCAGCGCGAAGACTCGGCGGACCATGTCACACCCCCCGCTGGGCGGCCGGGGTGACCTTGCCCAGCACTACGTTGACGATCAGGTTGAAGGTGACGACCAGGACGATCGAGACCACCAGCACGCCCTGTACCGACGGCACGTCACCGGCCTGCGCGGCGTCATTGGCGAAGCGTCCGAAGCCCTGCAGGCCGAAGATCCACTCGGTAACGACGGAGCCGCCGATCAGGGCGGGGAACTGCAGACCCAGGACGGTGAGCGCCGGTCCGGCGCCGTTGCGCAGCACATGCCGGAAGAAGATCCGGCGCGGGCCGAGGCCGCGGACGACGGCACCGGTGACGTAGTTCTCCTGGTACGCCCCGATGAGCCCGGCGCGTAGCTGGCGCGCCACGATGGCCACGGTGTCGAAGCTCAGCGCGAGTGCCGGCAGCAGGAGGTGGGACAGCCAGGGAGCCGCCCCAGCTCCGAAGGGCACGAAGCCGCCGGACGGGAACCAGTGCAGGCCGACCGCGAAGACCTCCACCAGCACGATGCCCACCACGAACGGGGGCATGACGGAGAAGACGGTCAGGACCGCGGTGATGACCCGATCGATCCACGTGGTGCGGCGCAGCGCCGCCAGCGTCCCGAGGGCAAAGCCGAAGACCACGCCGATCACGAGCGAGAGGGTGACGACCGAAAGGCTGACGGTGAGCCCGTCCCCGATGAGCTGGGAGACATTCACGCCGCTGGACCAGCTGCGACCGAGGTTGCCGTGTAGCACGTTGTCGAACCAGGTCCAGTACTGCGCGAGGAACGGACGGTTCAGGCCCCACGTCGACTCGATGCGGTGCACTGCGGCGGGTGTCGCCTCCTCACCCAGTTGGATCCTCGCCGGGCTGAGGCCACTCACCGCACGCAGCGCGAAGGTCACGAACGTCGCCAGCAGGAAGACCGGCACGAAGACTGCGGTCGAGCGGGCGATGGTGAGCAGGGTGCGGCCGATGGCTCGCCGTGCCCTGATCACCGTGATGGCACGGCGGCTGGATACGAACGACGGCGCGTATGCAGCTGTGGTGACCATGCGAATGACTCCTCTCGGGTTGCGCGTGAAGCCGGCTCAGCCGATGGTCACGCCGGTCCAGTCGATGTGGCCCGGGTTGGCCGGCAGGGCCGAGATGGACTTGCTCTTGGCGTACAGATTCGGCGAGGAGTAGGTGAACACCAGGGCCGTGCTCTGCAGTCCGACCCGCGTAGCCGCTTGCAGGACATCGGCGTAGTTCGGGTCGTTGAGGGGGGTCTGCCGTACCTTGGCAACCGCCGCTTCGAAGCCGGCGGGCTCATACGGCGTGCTCAGATTGAGCGGTCCGTTCGGGCCGAAGTGCGCGGTCAGCGTCTGCAGCGCCGAGTCCCGTCCGGTCGTCCCGTAGAGGGAGAACGTCAGGTCTTTGGCGAAGAACGGTGTGGCCCAGTTCTTGTCGACCTTGATGTTGACCGCGATGCCCACTGCGGCCAGCTGTGATTGCACGATCTCGGCGTCCGGTTCCGCTGACGGGATGTCCAGCGTCAGGGTGATCTGGTTCGGCTTGTAGCCCGCTGCGGCGAGCAGTTGCTTGGACTTGGCCGGGTCGTACGGGTACAGGTTCGCCGACTGCGGGTCGTAGGCGACATAACCCGACGGGAAGGGCTGATTGGTCGCCTGCCCATAGCCGAAGGTCAGCTTGTCGACGAACTCCTGCCGGTTGATGGCGTGGCGCACCGCGTCGACGACCTGCGGATTGGTGAAGGGCGCCTTGTTCACGTTGATGCTGATGTTGTTGGCGTTGAAACCTGGCTGCACGAATACCGACAGCCCTGCCGACTTGGCCGCGCTGGCCTGGGTCGCGGTGATATCAGCGAAGTTGTAGACACCGGTCTGCAGTCCGGAGACCACAGTCGCCGCGTCCGGGGCCGAGATCAGCTGGACGCTGTCAATCTGGATGTCCTTGGCGTCCCAGTAGTTCGGGTTCTTCTTCAGCACCGCCTTCGTGCCGGGTGTCAGCGACGTGACGATGAACGGACCGGCGCCGACCGGCTGCTGGTCCAGCGCCGTCGGGCTGGCCGCGGCCTTCGGGCTTGCGATCTGGAGCACCCGCTCACCGAAGAGCAACGGAATCTGGTAGTCGGTCTGCGTCAGGTGCACGAGAACGTCGAGATCACCGCTCACGGTCACCGACTTGATCGAGGTCAGGTCGCCGAAGATCGCGGAGTTCTTCTGGCTCTTGGCCCGGTCGATAGCGTCCTTGACCGCGGCCGCGTTCACCGGCGTCCCGTCGCTGAAGGTGAGGTTCGGGCGGAGGTGGAAGGTGATCTCGTTGCCAGTGCCGTTGTACTTCCAGCTCGCAGCGAGGTCGGGGACCGCGTTGCCCTTGGAGTCCGTGCGGGTCAGCGCGGAGTACACCAGCGCCAATTCGCGGAACTGCGCGCCGCTTCCGGAGACGACCGGGTCCCAATGCGTCGGGAAGTAGGACGTGGCCCACTTCAACGTGGCCGAGCCACCGGCGGTGGAGGCAGCGGACCCGCTACCGGCGCAGGCGCTGACGAGAAGCGCCGGGACGGCCAGCAAGGCCGTCATTACGGCGCTTCGCCGAAAGCGGCGAGCGGACAGCGAGGGGCGTGCGGACATTGTGTCGATCTCTCTTTCGAGTGGTGTCGGGTTCGACGGGTGTATGCGGCTCAGGAGGCGAGTGCGGGTTCGGCGGTGGCGGGTTCGGCGGAGTGCTCACGAGCTGCGGTGTGCCGGTTCTCCGGGATCGGGAGGCCGAGGTTTCCGCGCAGGGTGCTCGACTCGTACTCGCTGCGCACGACCCCGCGCTCACGCAGGATCGGCAGCACCTGCTCGGTGAAGCGGGCGAACTCGCTCGGGGCATTGACGCTGATACTGATGCCGTCGAAGCCGCCCCCGTCGAACCAGCGCTGGATCTCGTTGGCGACTGTCAGCGGCGAGCCGGCGAACGGTGAGCGGTGCGCCGAGAGGTGGTGCTCGACGACCTCGCGCAGCGTCAGGTTGTGCTCGCGTGCGTTGCGGGCGATCGCGTCGGCCTGGGTGCGGAAGCTGCGCTCCCCCAGCGAAGCGACGTCGGGGAACGGCGCGTCGAGCTCGTACTGGCTGAAATCGTGCCAGCCGAACGGGCGGCCGAGTTCGGCAAGCGCACGCTCGAAGCTCTTGGCGCCATGGATCGCCTGCTCCTTCGCGAGCGCCTCCTCGTCGGTGTCGGCGATGATCGGGAAGATCCCCGGGACGATCAGCACCTCTTCCGGGTTGCGGCCCTTGCGTGCGGCGCGGTCGCGCAGGTTCGTGCGGAAGGTCCGGGCCTGCTCGAGCGTCTGGGCGTGGGTGAAGATCGCGTCGCCGATGCTGGCGCCGAGGTCACGTCCCTCTTCGGAGTCGCCGGCCTGGAAGATCACCGGCTGACCCTGCGGCGAGCGCTCGAGGTTCAGCGGTCCGACGACCGAGAAGTACTCGCCCTTGTGATCGAGGGTGTGCTGCTTGCTCGGGTCGAAGAAGACGCCGGTCTCCTTGTCGCGCGGGAAGGCGCCGTCTTCGTAGGAGTCCCACAGCCCGCGGGCAACCTGGACGCTCTCGAGCGCGCGGCCGTAACGGGTCGGGTAGTCGAAGTGCTCGTCGCGGCTGTAGTTGCCCGCAGTGCCGGCGTCGCCGCTCGTGACGACATTCCAGCCGGCCCGTCCCCCGCTGATGTGGTCGAGGGAGTAGAGGCGGCGCGCGAGGTTGAACGGTTCGTTGTAGGAGGTCGTCAACGTGCCGACGAGCCCGATGTTGCTGGTGTGCACGGCGATCGCCGAGAGCAGGGTCAACGGCTCGAGGCGACTGAGGTAGTGGTTCGGCGAATCCGGGGTGATGAACTGGCTGTCGACGATGAACACGAGATCGAACTTGGCGGCCTCGGCCTCCTTCGCTCGCGCGATGTACCACTGCACGTCGACGCTCGACTTCGGATCGACGTCGGGGTGCAGCCACGCGTTGTGCTGGCCGGGTCCGCCCGAGCCGAGCAGGATGGCGCCGAGCTTGAGGGTGCGAGGAGACATGCGATTGCCTTTCGATCCGACGGTGACGGAGAGGAGCCGCCGCGGCCGGGAGCCAGGCCGGACGGCGTGCGTTGTCAGGAGGTGCGGGATTCCCGCGGGGCGACGAGCAGCCGACCGTGCCGGTTGCTCTGAGCTAGACCTGCGTCAGGAACACAGACACAGCGCCGCGCCGTGGCGGGCGTAGTCCAGCCAGCGGCGACACGTGAGCATCACGCGGGTCGGCTGACTCATGTCTATGAGATTGCTAGAAAAACTAGAGAAAGTCCAACGACGGTTCGTGATCGTGACCCATCACATTCGCTCATCGTTCGCTCTCGCCGTTGTCGTTCTCGTTTGTCTAGTAGCTTGGTAGACATGAACGGGTCGCTCGACATCGGTCCGCTGCGCAGCCTCGTTGCGGTGGCCGATTGCGGGAGCTTCCAGCGCGCCGCGTTCTCCCTGCATCTGAGCCAGGGCGCGATCAGCCAGCACATCCGTCGGCTGGAGAGTGCGATCGGCCTCCCGTTGGTCGAGCGGCATGGCCGCGGCTCCCGGTTCACCGCCGAGGGCGACCAGTTGCTCGTCCAGGCTCGTCGGATCCTGGCGGTGCACGACGAGGCGCTGGCCAGCTTCGCTGTCGAGGGCGAGCAGACGATCGTCATCGGTTCGACGGAGCACGCCGCGGCACAGTTGTTGCCGCCGCTAGCTGCTGCACTGGCCTCGAGCCTGCCCGAGCATCGGGCCCGCTTCCGGATCGACCGCGGTACCCAGCTCCGCGACGGTCTCGCCGCCGGACGCATCGACGTAGCGCTACTGCTCGGCAGCACCGACGACCCGCGAGCCGTGCCGGTCGGCGAGTTGGAGCTCACCTGGTACGCGGCGCCGCACTGGAGCCGGCCGGACGGGCCGGTCCCGCTGGCTGCCTTCGACGACCCGTGTGCCCTGCGCAGCCGGGCGCTCGAGACGCTGGCCGAGCACGGCTTGCCCGCCGAGATCCGCGCCGAGGCGACCCACCTCGCCGGGGTGCAGGCCGCCGTCGGGGCGGGCCAGGGGGTGGCGCTGATGGCGACCCTGGGCCAGACTCCGGAGGGGCTCGCCCCGCGTGACGACCTGCCGAAACCTCGTCCTCTTCCGCTCGCCGTCTGGGCCCGCAGTGGTCTCTCCGCCCAGATCATCCACGCCACTGTCGAGGCGATGACCGACCTGCTTGCCAGCCCGATTCCAGCTACGTTGACCCCACTCGCGCTGCTCCAAGGAGCCTGATGTCCGCCGTACACATGCCTGCCGGATCCTCGCCGGAGGGCTACGTTCGGACCCCGAGCGGGGTGCTGCTCCCGGCCGACATCGACCCCTTCCACCGCCGGCTGCACCACATCGCGCCGTCGGGGCTGATCGGTCAGACCACCCAGACCACCGGCATGAAGCGGCTCGAGGCGATCAGCGGCAAGACGGTTGGCGCGCAGAACCTCTGGATGGGACAGACCCACGTGCCCGCCTCGACCGCCTCGGCCAACCACCACCACGGGGACTCCGAGACCGCGATCTACGTCGTCTCCGGGTCGCCGGTCTTCGTCTTCCTGGACCTGGAGGGCGACGGGCCGGCGGAGACGCGGATCCAGACCGCCCCGGGCGACTACGTCTTCGTGCCGCCGTTCGTCCCGCACCGCGAGGAGAACGCCGACCCCGATGTCGAGGCGGTCGTGGTGATCGCCCGGACCACCCAGGAGGCGATCGTCGTCAACCTCGACGCGCTGGACTGGGCAGAGGGCCCATCAGACGCGAAAAGCGAGCCAATCCCACGCTGCTGAACGTCGCCTGCTCACCGCCTCCACGCGTCAGTGCGCACGTTGTCCAGGCTGCCCTGGTCGGCCCACGCGCCGGTTCGGATCATGTCGAGTTCGCGCCGCTGCGCCGCGGCCGCGACCGCGGCACGCAGTGCGGCGGCTTGCCGGCGGTCCCGGGAGATCGTGCACGACTCCTGATGGTCCTGCCGTTCGTCTACCGCGGGGTTGACGTACGTTCCGTCGCGTGCAAACATACAACCAAATGGTTGTACGAGACGCACTCAGCGGAGCCGAGGTCGACCGGATCTTTCGGGCCTTAGCCGATGCGACACGGCGCGACATCGTGCGGCGGACATTGGCCGGTGAGGCGACGGTCTCCGAACTCGCCGCGTCCTACGACATGTCCTTCG
>JAVHVN010000067.1:0-15373 GCA_032160545.1 Pseudonocardiales bacterium
CCGGATCGACATCAGGGTCGGCACGAACCTCGCGACCGGATCGACGTGGGGGATCCTGCAGCCCGTCAAGTAACGCTGATCACGCGACGGGGCCGGGTGCAGCCACCCGGCCCCGCTCGCATGCCCGGCAGCGCTGCGCGTGCGGTCCAGAATCCCCAGGCCGCGCGCTTATGGCGTGGCGGACGGGCTTGGGCTGCGTAATGGCTCGTCGTTGTCCAAGGTTGATCGCACGTGCGTGCGCGGATCCATGGATACCGGCCGTCGCCTCGGTGTCAGGCTGACGCAGGGCGCCAATCGTTAACTGACGATTGTCCAATCAGGGCACGTCTGGGAGATTCCCCTGATCATGTCGAGATCCCCCGTCGATCCGTCCCTTCGGGTGGTGGATCGACAAGCTGAACACCGAGGATGGACCCGATGTCAGGTGTACGACGTTTCGACCATGTCGGTATCACCGTTGCGGACCTCGACACGGTGACGGCATTCTTCGTCGGGCTGGGTCTCGAGGTCGAGGGCACGCGCATGTTCGTGGAGGGCGAGTTCCTGGACACGGTCATCGGCATCCCTGACTCCCGCACCGAGATCGTCATGCTGCGGCCGCCCGACGGAGGTACCCGGCTGGAACTCTCGAGCTTCGTCCGGCCCGACCACCAGCCCGGATCGCCTGCCGCGATGGCCAACGAGCTGGGGCTGCGCAACGTGGCCTTCGAGGTCGACGACCTCCACGCGGCGGTCGACCGGCTGGCCGCGGACGGCTACGGGCTGGTTGGCGACATCGGCCAGTACGAACACCTCTGGCGCATGGCCTACGTGCGCGGTCCGGAAGGGATCATCGTGTCCCTGGCCGAGCGGATCGGCTGACGTGTCAGCCGCCCGCCTCTCGTGACACTCGGACGAATCTTCGTTGCCGATTCCGCGCGCGATCTGGTCGCGGTTCGTGGCTCGAGAGTGAGCCCGCAGCCGGCACAGCTTGCGAACCAGTCGCTCGGAGGTCAGCCCCGCGGGACTTCGCACTCCTTCGGATCAATCTGACCCAGGTTCTTGACCACCTGGAACCGGCCGCCCTCGGCTTGGGCGATGTACATGTTCATGCGGACGTGGTGCTGACCGGGGACCATCTCCGCCGGACCGCCTGGCCCTTCGGCAATCGCCGCGTGGTCGAGCGCCGCGATGACGTCGTCCTGGTCCAACGAACCGGCCTCGTTGACGGCGGACTCCCAGAACCTGAGCGCCCGATACGTTCCTGAGCAGGCGCTGCCGGCGGTGAACATCGCGCTGCCGGGGTAGAGCGCCTCGTACCGGCTGAGGAGTTCGAGGCTGAACCGGTCCTGAACCGATCGGTAATAGTCCAGGCATCCGTACAGGCCCTCGACGTGCTCGGCCGGCGCGAGGTTGAGGAAGTTCTCGTCGAAGTAGGTGCAGACGAGGCGGCCGCCGCGGGCCCCGAAGCCGGCGTCGTGCAGCTGTTCGAGGAACGGGGTGAGCCCCGGCGGGACGATCGTGTTGAACACGACGTCAGCGCCGGTCGACATGATGCCGGCGACGACCCGCCGGTAGTCGGTGTGATCGAGCGGGAAGTATTCCTCGCCGACGATCTCACCGCCGCCGGCCGAGACGGCTTCACGGACCTTCTTGTTGAGTGTGTGCGGCCAGATGTAGTCGGCCGAGGGCAGGTAGAACTTTCGCGCTCCAGTCTGCTGCATCAGCCAGGGGATGAAGGGCTCGATCTGCTGCGCGGGCACAGGGCCGGTGCAGAAGATCAGTGGGTGGCATTCCTGCCCCTCATACTGCTCCGGGTAGATGTAGAGCCGACCGGCCTGATCGACCACGGGGCCTTTGATCGCCTGACGCGTTGAGCTGTAGATGCCGCCGATGACGGCGTCGACCTGCGCTTGGTCGATCAGCCTCGCCGCGGCGGTCCGCGCAGTGTCGTCGTCGGTGGCGCTGTCTTCGATGGACAGCAAGATCGGTTGACCGAGCAGGCCGCCGCCAGCGTTGATGTCGCGGACGACCATCTCGGCCACGTTCGCGTTGGCGATCCCCATGAATGAGAGGGCGCCGCTCTGATCGGTGATGAGGCCGACCCGAGCCGGGCGGTTGATCGTGGTGGTCATGGCCTCGCTCCTACGCGCTGTAGGTCGCGAGCAGGCCCGCGGACTGAGGCTTGCCAAGGTGGCCGGCCTCTTTCAGAATCGGCGGAACCTCCGGGTCGGAGACGAAGTTCGTCCACCCCTCCTCGTCCCAGTCGAACAGCGCCCACACCCGGTTCGCCTCATTGGGGTCGCTGAACACTGTCGAGCCCTTGCAGCCGTGGTGGGCGCGCTTGTCGGCGCCCTTCGTGCCGAACACCTCGAGGAAGCGATCGACGTTCTCGACCATCGTCGTTGCAAGGATCATCGTGGTCTCCCTTGTCTGTGGGCGTTCGCGTGACCGCCCGCGTCGCCGGCCGGTTCCGACTGACCTGGCGCAATCCTCGACGCCTTCCGCGAGGGCGGCATCGGTAGACCTACCTATTTCGCCGGAGGGCTGCGGTGGGGCCCGACCCGTCCGAGATCACAGTCGCGCGACTGGAGACGCCGATCGTGATGCGCGATATGTCCCACCTGCGAGCCGTCGGCCTGGTCGATGTCGCCGCGAATCCAGGGGATTCCAGCGGTCGGGGGCCCCGAAACCTTGGGGCCACAGACCCGTTCGAACGTGTGTCCGAGGGGGGACTTGAACCCCCACGCCCGATAAAGGGCACTAGCACCTCAAGCTAGCGCGTCTGCCATTCCGCCACCCGGACCGAGTGCGCTGGCGAGTTTAGCTCACGAGGGCAGCACGCCTGGCCGGGCCGTCGGCCCGAACCGTGATCGTCCACATGGTCGGTTCATGCCGTGTTCGCCATGCATCTATGCAGAAACTTCACATGGAGCTAACCTCGCTAGGTCCGGTTTGAGACTTGTTAAGTCCAGGTGGGTAAATGCGGTTGAAGTGGGCGAAATGGAGCACCGCGGTGTGCGTCTTGGCAGCGGTTCTGCTGCTCGGCACCGGGGTCCTCGCGCCTGGTGCGCTCGCCCAGCCAGCCACCCGCCGTGACCCCAACGGTCACTCCGCGCAGGCTCGCGCCGAAGCGGCCCGAGCCAAGGCCGCCCGCGCTGCCGCCGCAGCCGTTTCCGCTGCCCAGGCACGCGCTCGACAGGTCGAGGCAGCTCAGGCTGCGGCCCGCGCGCGTGCCCAGGTCCTGACCGGCGTCCGGGCAGCCGCTCACGCGCGGGATCTCGCTGCCGTCGCTGCGAGCTTGGCGACATCGGCTCGCCGACCGCCCGTGGAGGGACGGCCGGCGAGCCGAGTCACCCCAGGCCGCGTGGTGACCGCGCCGACCATGCGCCCGCCGGTGTCACATGCCGCTCGGGTCGACTCCGCACGAGTTGCGACATCGGTCGCACAAGCAGCAGCAGCTGCGGCCGCCGCCGCGGAGAAGGCCGCGACCGCATCGGCTGACGCGGCACTCGCGGCGGCCGCAGTCGCATCCGATGCGGACGCGACCGTCATGGATGCAGCGCTCGCCGCGTCCACCGCGACCGATGCATCTGCCACAGCGGTCCGGACGCTCGATGTCGCTGGCGACGCCCGCGCAGCATCCGTCTCCGCGCAGTCCGCCGCCACGGTTCTCACGTCACTGCCGGGGACGGCTGTCCAACGGGCGCGGGTCGCCGCGCTCGACAGCGCGCAAGCCGCGAGTCAGGCAGCGGCGCAGGCCGTCGGCTCGGCGGCGGCGGCGAATGCGGCCGCCTCACGGGCACAGCTCGTAGCGCGCGCCGTCCGCAGCGACCAGACCGTCCCGACGGTTGCCCCGGCCGCGAAGCCGCAGGACAGCGCCGCGGCGGCCGATCCGATCGCGGCGTTGCCGAGCGCATCGGTGATCGTCTTCCCGCCCGCGGCCGTACCCGTCTCGAAACCCCGCGCGACACCGGCGTCGCCCGCGTCCACCGGCAAGCCGGCTGGCGTTCCGACCGCGACGGCGGCATCGAAGCCTTCGGCCCAGGACGGCCCCTATGCCGACCCGTTCTCCGGCCCGGACGCCGCCAGCGCCGACACGCTCCTGCTGTACTCGATTGTTACGGTCTTCGCGCTCGCCGTCGCAGGCATGATCCTTTCGGCCGGGCACCGTGGCCGCCGCCGCGGCGACTGACTTCCGCGACCTGGTGCTGCCACCCCGAACCGGCTGGTAGACACGAAGCATGACTGCCGCTCACGCGTCCGCCCAGGACGAGGTCGCCGATCTGCTCCGCGAGTTGATCCGCATCGACACGTCCAATCCCACGCATCCAGAACGGCCCGCGGCCGAGTGGGTGGCGCAGAAGCTCGACGAGGTCGGCATCGCGTCGCAGATCATCGAGGCGGCACCCGGCCGGGCTTCCACGATCGCGCGCATCGAGGGCACCGACGGTTCCCGGTCACCGCTGCTGATCCACGGCCACCTCGACGTCGTGCCGGCCGACGCGTCCGAATGGTCGGTCGACCCCTTCGCGGGTGAGATCTCGGACGGCTACGTCTGGGGCCGCGGCGCAGTGGACATGAAGGACATGGACGCGATGGTGCTCGCGCTCGTCCGCGAATGGGCGCGTACCGGCCGCAAGCCACCGCGCGACATCGTGCTCGCATTCGTCTCCGACGAAGAAGCGGGCGGCCGGGAAGGTGCGCACTACCTGGTCGACAACCACGCCGACCTGTTCGCCGAGTGCACCGAGGCGATCAGCGAGGTCGGCGGCTTCAGCATCTCGCTGAACGACAGCGCCCGGCTGTACCTCGTGCAAACCGCCGAGAAGGGCATCAGCTGGCTTCGGCTCCGCGCGAAGGCGCAGCCCGGGCACGGCTCGATGGTGCATCCGGACAATGCGGTGACCCAGCTCGCCGCCGCCGTGTCCCGGATCGGGGCGCACGAACACCCCGTCCACATCACCGACACGGTGCGCAGCATGGTCGAGGGCCTCGGCACGGCGATGGGCGTGGACCTCGATCCGGACGACCCCCAGAAGTGGCTCGGCTTGCTGGGCGGCGCGTCACGCATGATCGGCGCGGTCATCCGCAACACGACGAATCCGACGATGCTCGAGGCCGGTTACAAGGCCAACGTCATTCCGTCCAAGGCAGAGGCGACCATCGATGCCCGCTTCCTACCGGGCTTCGAGGACGAGCTGCTCGCGACGATCGACGAGTTGCTCGGTGCAGGCGTCGAGCGCGAGTTCATCGTCCGCGACATCGCGGTCGAGACCTCCTTCGACGGTGCGCTCGTCGAGACCATGTCGGCTGCGCTGCGCGCCGAGGACCCCGCCGCCCACCCCATCCCGTACCTGATGAGCGGGGGGACGGACGCGAAGTCCTTCTCGACGTTGGGCATGCGCTGCTTCGGGTTTTCGCCGCTGCTCCTGCCCGCCGATCTCGACTTCATGTCGCTGTTCCACGGCATCGACGAGCGCGTGCCCATCGACGGGCTGAAGTTCGGCGTCCGGGTGCTCGATCGGGTGCTCGCAGCGTGCTGAGCCGGTAGTCGGAGGTCCGTGCAAGGCTGCCGGCATGCTCCTTCGCCAGGTCGCCGCCGCGTCAGCCGAGGTGGGCGCCACGTCGTCGCGGTTGGCGAAGATCGAGCGGCTCGCACAACTGTTGCGAGCCGCCGGCGCCGACGACATCGGCGTGGTCGTCTCGTGGCTTTCCGGCGAGCTGCCCCAGCGCCAGATCGGAGTCGGTTGGGCGGCGCTGCGGTTCGTCCCTCCTGCCCAGGAACGTGCGACGTTGACGGTTGCCGGGGTCGACGCCACCTTCACCGAGTTGAAGGCGATCTCGGGTACGGGCAGCCAAGCGCGTCGAGCCGCCGCACTCGGCGCGCTGTTCGGGGCCGCCACCGAGGACGAACAGATCTTCCTGCGCCGGCTGCTCGGCGGCGACCTGCGGCAGGGCGCCCTCGCCGGCGTCATGGCAGACGCGATCGCGCGCGCGTCCGGCGTGGCCGCGGTGGCCGTGCGCCGCGCGGCGATGCTGGGGGGCGAGCTGCCCGCAGTCGCGGGTGCGGCGATGCGGGACGGCGAGGAAGGTCTGGCCGGCTTCGCGCTGCAAGTAGGCCGGCCGGTCAGCCCGATGCTCGCGCAGACCGCGACGTCGGTCGGCGACGCACTCGACCGCCTGGGCGGCATGGCGGCCTTCGAGGCGAAGCTCGACGGCGCGCGGGTACAGATCCATCGCTGTGGCACCGACGTCTCGATCTACACCCGTTCCCTCGACGACGTCACGGCCCGGCTCCCCGAGGTCGTCGATGCGGTGCGCGCGCTTCCGGTTTCGTCGTTCGTCGCCGACGGTGAGGCCATCGCGCTGCGGCCCGACGGGCGACCGCACCCCTTCCAGGTGACGGCGTCCCGGTTCGGGCGCAGCGTCGACATCGCAACCGCACGGAATGTGCAGCCGCTGCACGTGTTCGTGTTCGACGTGCTGCATCTGGACGGCGTCGACCTGCTCGACCTGCCGACGAGGGAGCGGCTCGCGGCGCTGGACTCCGTCGTCCCCCCGGCGGCGCGCGTCGATCGGCTGCTCACCGGCGATCCCGCCGCTGCCGACGAGTTCCTGCGGCGCACGCTCGCGGCGGGGCACGAGGGGGTGATGGCCAAGTCGCTCACCGCGTCCTACGAGGCCGGCCGGCGCGGCGCAGGCTGGCTCAAGGTGAAGCCGGTACACACGCTCGATCTGGTCGTGCTCGCGGTCGAGTGGGGCTCCGGGCGCCGAACCGGCAAGCTGTCCAACATCCACCTCGGCGCGCGTGATCCCGCGACAGGCGGCTTCGTCATGCTGGGCAAGACATTCAAGGGCATGACGGACGAGATGCTCGCGTGGCAGACCGAGCGCTTCCTCAGCCTGGCCGACGGACCCACCGACGGATGGGTGGTGCTGGTGCGACCGCAGCAGGTGGTCGAGATCGCCTTCGACGGCGTGCAGAGGTCGTCGCGGTACCCCGGCGGCCTCGCGCTTCGTTTCGCCAGGGTCGTTCGATACCGGGACGACAAGCTTCCGGAGGAAGCCGACACCATCGACACCGTGCGCGCGCTGCATGTCGACTAGGCACCCGGGAGGGCCCGCTCTGGTTGGACGCGGCCCCTCAGCAGCGAGTGGCGTGAATCGTCACGTGCCGGCCGGCGCCTCGACGGCCGGCGCCAACCGCGCCATGAACTCCGCGTTCACGAGGATGTACGAAACGACGAGCTGCTGACGCCTGCGTCGCAGCTCGTCCCAACCCGAGCGAGGGTCCGGGGGCCGAGCAAGGTGAGGACGTTCGGCATGTGCAGCGTCGCGGTCACCGGCGGGGTTGACCCGGTGGCGCGTGATCCTGCCGCTGCTCGCCGGGATCGGGCTGGCGGCGCACCGTGCGGCGAAACCGGCTTCGGAAGGCAGCCGGTGCGGCTGGCCGCCGGCGGTGATCGTCGTACGGGTTGTCGTCCGGGTGATGGTCGCCGTCGAGCGGAAGCGCCAGTTCGACCGCCGTGCCGCCGCCTTGGGGGCTCCGTACGAAGATCGTGCCGCCGAGAGCCTCGATGCGGTCGCGCAGCCCGACGAGCCCGGAACCGCGCGCGGGATCGGCGCCGCCGATGCCGTCGTCGCGAGCCGCGATATGCACGATGCCGTCGGCTGATGTGACGGCGACGTCGATGCTCGATGCGTTCGCGTGCTTAGCCGTGTTGGTGACCAGCTCGGAGATGGCGTAGTAGGCAGCCACCTCGACCCGTTGCGACAGCTTGTCCTCGACGCGGACGTCGAGGACAACCGGGATCGGCGCGCGGCGCGCGAGCGTCTTCAACGCGGCACCGAGCCCGCCGTCGGACAGGATCGCGGGGTGGATCCCGCGCGAGATCTCCCGCAACTCGTCAAGCGCGCCGTTGAGGCCCGCGACGACGTGCGACAGCTCGGCCCGAACCTCGGTGATCGCGGGCGGCAACGCCGCCTGGGCGGCGCGCACCTCGAGCGCAAGGGAGACGAGCCTTTGCTGTACTCCGTCGTGCAGGTCGCGCTCGACACGTCGACGCGTTTCATCGGACGCCGCCACGATTCGCGCTCGCGACGCTGCGAGTTCCGAGCGACTCTCGGCGTTTGCGATAGCGGTCGCGACGAGCTCCGTGAAGTTGAGCATCCGCTGCTCGGATTCCGCGGGCAACGGCCAGCCCCGCGACCAGGCCACGATGACGCCCCACAGATCCCCCTCGACGATGATCGGGGTTGCGATGCTCGAGCGGACGCCCACCCTTCGAATGCGCTCCTTGAGCGCCGGTGACGCGTCGGCATAGTCATCGGTACGCGCTGGCCGACGGGTCCGCACCACCGTCTCCATTGCCATGGGCGGTTCGACCTGCCAGCCCTCCCCGACACCGTTCTGGACCGCGCGACCTTCGGCGGCGAGGATGGTGACGAACCCCTCGCGCTCCAGGTGGGCGATCATGGCTCCGTCGGCACGCAGCAGAGCGGACACCTCCTTCGCAACGGCGGAGAAGAGCTGAGCCGGCGGCATGCCACGAGCGACGAGCGCCGCGATCCTCCGGAGCGCCGACTGCTCCGTGGTGAGCCGGGCCAGCTCGTCGACGAGCAGGCCGATGCCCGCGCCGATGATCACGAACACAATCAGAACGGAGATCTGGGCGGGCTTGCGGTTGGTCAGGCTGCCATAGGGGAACGCGAAGAAGACCTCCTGGGCGAGAAGGCCGACGGCGATCGCCATGAGTGCCGGGCCCGCGCCGCCGATCAGCGCGGCGATCACGACGACCAGGAGCGTCACGAACAGGGTCGTGGCCGGCGGTACGGACGAGCCGATAAGGCGCGCACCCAGTGTGATGAGCAGAGGCGATACCACGGCGATGCCCCACGCGGTCTTCCGTCGCCGGCGAGGCAGCCGCTCGGCGAATGGCAGCGGCGCCGACGATGCGCGAGCCAGACGCACCATGGCCCTCATGAGGTGACGCTAACCGATATTCGACAGGGTGACCACGAGCCTGATGCAGGTGGCGTTCGCCGCCGACGATGCTCTGCTTCGCAAGCGTCGTTCTGCTCGGGGGCTCGCGACAGCGCTGGGTCAGTTCACCGCGGGACCGATGAGCCAGTACGACCCCACGGCCATCGTGCCGAGCGTGCCGGCCAGCAGGAGCGCGAGCCACAGCGTCGCCGGCGTCCGGGTGAGCCGAGCAAGGGTGTCGACGTCCGAATCTCGAACGGCTCCACGCCGGCGTGCGACCCGCAGTTCGAGAACCGTCCAAGGAGCGGCCAGCAGCAGGAAGAAGGTGGCCGCGTAGGCGACAGCGGACTGCCATTGCGGTGGCGCCCACCAAGACACCGCGAAGACACCGCCTGCGGTCACCAATACCGACCACAGGCCGAACCAGTTGCGGATCTGGACCAGCAGCAGCGTGAGCAACGCGAGGGTGCCCCACAGCAGGGCGACGGCGTGCTGGCGGTGCAGGACGTACGCCGCGACCAGACCTGTCACACCCGGGCCGAGATATCCCGCTGCTGCGGTCACGATCATCCCCGGCCCGGTGCGTCGCCCTCGCGAGAGCGTGAGGCCGGACGTATCGGAGTGCAGCCGGATGCCGGACAGGCGCCGTCCCGTGCACAGCGCAGCTACCCCGTGCGCTCCTTCGTGGCAGATCGTGACGACGTGGCGGGTATAGCGCCACGCGCGCGACCACAGCACCAGGCCGGCACCGACGATCGCACACGCTGCGATGAGCTCCCGCGTCGGCGCCGGCTGCATTGCGGCCGCGCTGCTCCACACCCGAGAGACATCGTCACCGAAGGCCATCCCGGCAGGTTGTCAGAGCGAACTATGCGTGCTTTCAGCGCATCGAATGTGTCCGGTCTTCGAGCGGCACGTCGACAAGCAGCGTGGTGCCCTTGCCTGCGGGGCTGGAGACGCGCAGCGTGCCGCCGAGCGCTTCGATGCGATCGCGCAGCCCGACCAGACCGGACCCACGGCTCAGATCGGCGCCGCCGATCCCGTCGTCCCGGACCGTCAGCCGCGCGATCCGGTCATGCGTGTCGAGTTCCACGTTCACGGCAGACGCCCGCGCGTGCTTGACGGCATTCGTCAACGCTTCGGAAACCACGTAGTACGCCGCGACCTCGACCGGTTCGGGCAGCCGTGGGTGGGAGGTATGCAGGTCCACCGTCACGGGCACCGGCGAACGGCGGCGGAGCGCATTGAGGGCCGGCCCCAGGCCGCCCTTGGACAGGATCGCCGGATGGATGCCCTGCGAGATCTGGCGCAGATCGTCCAACACGCTGCGAAGCTCGTCGGCAAGTCCGTCCAAGGTGCTGTGCAGACCGGCGAGGTGCGGCGGCACCTGCGCCTGGGCCGCACGCACCTCCAGCGCGAGGGTGACGAGCCGCTGCTGGATGCCGTCGTGCAGGTCGCGCTCGATCCTCCGCCGCATCTCGTCAGCTGCGGCGGCGATTCGCGCGCGGGAGGCAGCTAGATCGGCACGGCTGTCCGCGTTCGCGATCGCGGTGGCGACGAGTTCCGTGAAGTTGGCCAGGCGGGCCTCGGTGTCCGCCGGCAGCGGTTGTCCCGGTCGCGAACGGGCGCTCATCACGCCCCACAGGCGGCCCTCGACGACGATGGGCGATCCGACGCCTGAGCCGGTCCCCGCCTCGCGGAGCGCGCTACCGAGCGTGCCGGACGCGTCGGCATAGCTCTCGACCCGCGCTGGCCGCCCGGTCCGGAAGACGAGCGCGCTGGCGCTGCGTCCCTCGAGGCTCCACCGGCTGCCGACGGGGAACCCGTCGCCGACCCGGCCGGAGGTCGCGACGACAGACATCGTGCCGTCGGACTCGTACCGGCCCATCGCCGCGAAATCCACCCGGAGCAGCCGAGCAGCCTCCTCGACGACCGCGGCGAACAGCTCCTGCGCCGGCGTCCCGCGCGCCACCAGCGTCGCGACCCGCCGCAGGGCCGCCTGCTCCTCGGCCAGCCGGGCGAGACCGGCACGGCTGTCCGCATTGGCGATCGCAGTGGCAACGAGTTCCGTGAACCCCGCGAGACGCGCCTCGGTGTTCGGAGCGAACGGCGGGCAGCCGCGCTTGGCGTGGACGAACAGCGTGCCCCACAACCGGCCATCGACGACGATCGGGCAGGCGACCGAGGACCCGACGCCGAGCTCGTCCCTGACGAACGTCGCGATTCGCCCCGGCAGGCCGGTGTAGTCGTCGATCCGGACGGCTCGACCCGTCCTCGAGATCGCCGACGCCAGATCGTCACCGTCGAGCGGCCACGGACCGGGGACCAGCGGGTGTGCAGCGCCGAACTCGTCCTCGGCGGCCCACGTCGCCACCACGGTAACCGTGTCGTCGCCGCCGTAACGGGCCATCCCGGCGAACTGAGTGCCGAGCAGCCGTCCTGCCTCGGCGGCGACCGCGGCGAAGACGTCCTCCGGCGGAACTCCGCGCGCCACCAGCGTGGCGACCCGGCGCAGCGCGGCCTGTTCCGCGGCCAGTTCTCGTGACGCCCCACCGCTCAACGGCGCTCGCCGTCCCCTCATGCTGTTCCAGCAAGTCCTCTCCCGCGCCTGTTGTCAACCTCCAGGGCACGGCCAGGATCATGGCTCGCCTCGGCTACCGTCGGATCGATGGCCCATCCAACCGAACGGCCGAGCGCCGTGTTTGTCGACATCGGGGAGACGCTGCTCGACCGCACGGCGGAATACGCCGCCTGGGCCGACTGGCTGGCCGTCCCTCGGCACACCTTCTCCGCCGTCTTCGGCGCGGTCGTGGCCGCGGGCGGGGGAGTGACAGACGTCTTCGCCCGGTTCCGGCCCGGCGAACGGCTGTCGACGTTGCGCAAGGAGATCGACGCGGCCGGGGGCCTGCCGACCGTCGCCGAATCGGACCTGTATCCGGGTGCACGCAGTGCCTTGGCAAAGCTGCGCGGAACCGGTTGGTTCGTCGGTGTCGCGGGCAACCAGCCGGCCGCTGTCGGCGAGCAGGTTCGCGCCCTTGGCCTGCCCGTCGACTGCGTGCTCGCCTCCGCCGAGCTCGGGGTGAGCAAGCCCGCACCGCAATTCTTCGAGGCGCTCGCAGAGCGGGCGGGACGCCCCCCTACCGGCGTGGTGTATGTCGGCGATCAGCTGGACAAGGACGTCGTGGCCGCCCGACGCGCCGGCATGCAGGTCGTGCGTGTGCTCACGGGGCCGTGGGGACGGCTCTGCCGCGACGCCCAGCTCGAAGCCCAGTGCCTGGCGGTCATCGACTCGATCGCGGAGCTCGCGGGGACGCTCGGCAGCCCGTAGCGTGCGCCGGCTCGCGCCCCGGACCGGCGACCGTCAGGCCGGGGACAGGAACGCCCACACCAGGTTGGCGCCCGATGCCGCCGAACCCACCAGCGCCGCGGTGGGCCAGTAGTGGGCGAGGTTCGAGTACGTCACGGTCTCGACCTCACCGCCGGAGCAATCCGGGTATGTCGTGATCGTGGCGGCGTCGACGGACGTCGTGGACGTTGCGGCCGAGCAGCCGTCGCGCGCGCGGAATGTCGTCACTGCCGTGGCGAGCGCGGTCAGCGGCGACTCGGTGTGCCCCTTGATCGGCAGGTCGGTGTCGGACGTCCCCACCGAGATGAACACCGGCACGCTCGCGGCCGTGCTCGTACATGTGCTCACCGGCACGGCGGCAACGACCGCGAGGCGCGCGAAGAGCTGGGGTGCCTGGCATTGCACCTGGTACGCGAGCTTGCCCCCGTTGCTGAAGCCGACCAGGTCGACGCGTGCGGGATCGACCTGCAGGTGGGCGATCGCATCACCCACCGCGGCCTTGACGAAGGCGACGTCGTCGACCCCGGCCGACGCGGCCGCCCCGCAGCAACCGTCGACACCGATGTTCCACGACTCGTGGTAGCCGGCCGGATAGAGCAGCACGGCTTTGCCGGCCGTGACGAGCGGGATGAACTCGTCCCGCAGCGACTCGGCAGCGGCGGATTCGTCGACGCCGTGCATGACGACGATCAGCGGCAACGGTCCCGTCTGCGTCGCCGGTGCGATGACGAGCGATCCGCGCAGGTCGCGACCCACGATCACGGTGCGGACGGAAACGGTCGTGCCTGGCGCGGCCTTGCGGACGTCATCGAGCGACGCCCTTCCCTTCGACATGGTGAGCCCCGTTACGTCCGACATGTCGACGAGCGGCGGCCCCGACGTCGAGGGAACGCGCGATGTCGGCTGATCGGGTGCGGCGGCCGGGCTAGGGGGGCTCGTCCCTCGGGCGATGGAAGCGATACCCAGCACGGCGCAGACGAGTCCGACCAGGACCACGGCCACATACCCGGTTGTGCGGCGGCGCCGAGCTCGATGCCGACGCGATGCCATGTCACGACGGTGCGCGATCAGCGATCGTTCCGGCAACCGAATCAGCAGGCTCTCGCCGCATTCCCAGGACACTCATGACCCGGCTCCGGCGTTCTCCAAGCAGACGGAACAACCGTGGAGCAGGTGACGGATCGCCCTCTTCGCCCCGCATCGCCCGCCGGGCCGCCCGGGTCGGAACTAGCGACGATTATTCGGCGGCACGCGACGGATCGCCCCGACAGTGTCTTCCTGTCGTCGGGCGACGGCGAGCGGACGATCACCTGGGGTGAGCTCGAATCCGGCATCGGCACGGTCGTGCGCGATCTGCAGGTGGGGGGCGCCGCACCGGGCTCCGTGGTCCTCACCCAGGTCGCCGATCCGCTCGCGTTCGCGGTGACCTATCTCGGCATCCTCGCCGCCGGTCGCCGATGCGCTCCCATCGATCCGTCGGCACCCCCGGCTGAAGCAGACCGCATCACCGCTGTCGTCGATGCCGGGTTCCGACTCACGGGGTCGGGTGCGTTCGAACGTCGCATCCGCGACGGCGCCGTCGGCCATGCCGCAACGGTGACCGGCGGCGGAGTGGTGCTCAGCACGTCGGGTTCGACAGGGGCGCCCAAGGCGGTCGGACTCACCGAGGGACAGCTGTTGCACGCAGCCCGGTCCGTGGCGTCGCACAACAGGCTGACGCCGGGGGACCGCGGCTACAACCCATTGCCGCTGTTCCACATCAATGGGCAGGTCGTCGCGCTGCTGGCCAGTGTCGTGTCCGGGGCCGAGCTCGTGCTGGACCAGCGTTTCTCACGCACCCGCTTCTGGGAGCGAATGGACGGGCTGCGCGTTACCTGGATCAACGCCGTACCAGCGATCATCGCCGTGCTGCTCACCGAGCCGATCCAGGCCGTGCCGAGCCTGCGATTCCTCCGCTCGGCGTCGGCGCCGCTGCCGCCGGACCACGCCCGGAGGCTGCGCGGCCAGCTCGGCGTTCCGGTCATCGAGAGCTACGGGATGACGGAGGCAGCGAGCCAGATCACCGCGACCGGCTTCGACGCCCCGGCACCCGCGGGCTCGGCCGGGCACCCGATCGAGGTGCGGCTCGAGATTCGGCGACCCAACGGCGCCGAGGCCGGTTCGGGGGAGCTAGGTCGGGTGTGGATCCGGGGCCGCTCCGTGATCTCCGCGTACCTGAACGGTTCGAACGCCGACCGCTTCGACGCCGACGGCTGGCTCGACACGGGGGACCTCGGCAGCATCGACGGCACCGGAGCGCTGTACCTCGCCGGCCGCAGCGACGACGTGATCAACCGCGGCGGGGAACTCGTCTACCCGCGCGAGGTCGAGGAGGTGTTGCTCGGCGACCCACGCGTCACGGAGGCGGTCGTCGTCGGACGGCCCGACGACGTCCTCGGCTACGTGCCGGTTGCGTTCGTCCAGTCCGAGATGCCGGACGGGCGGCTCGTCGCAGACCTTGTCGAGCGATGCGCGAGCCAGCTCAGCCGGTTCAAGTGCCCGGTCGCGATCGAGGTGGTCGCCGCTCTACCGCGAGCGGCCAACGGGAAGGTGCGACGTCACGAGGTGCGGTCGGGCGACGCAGTTCGGGCCGGCGGATGACCGTGCCTCGGCGCCACGTCCACGAGGTCGACGTCGTCCGGGTGTTGACGTTCGCCGCCGTCATCGGCGTCCACACCGTGTCGGAGGCCAACGGAAGCCAGTCGGTCGCTGCGAACGCCGTGGTGATGCTCCTGCACTTCACCCGCGCGGCGTTCTTCATGCTCACCGCGTTCGTGTTGACCTACCAGTACGCCGGCCGCACCGTGCCCCTCCGCCGCTTCTGGAGCCGCCGTTTGCTCACGGTGGGGATTCCGTACCTGACCTGGACCGTCGTCTACTCGGGACTGCACTGGTACCAGGGTCCGAGAACGATGACCTTCGCGTCCTGGCTGGATCAGACGTTGCTCTACGCCGCCGACGGCACTGCCTGGTTCCACATGTACTTCCTGCTCGTCTCGATGCAGATCTACCTGTTGTTCCCG
>JAVHVN010000068.1:0-2685 GCA_032160545.1 Pseudonocardiales bacterium
GCACGTCGACGAGCTGGCGATCGTGCCGCCATGCGGTCGCGGCCGCCGCGGAGACGATCCGGTGCGCCTCGGCCGCGGAGTGGCCGTCGGCCCGCAGCAGGGCATCGATGCGCCGGGTGGCGGCCAACCCGAGCTCGGTGTTCTGGTGCAGGGTCAGGCGGATGTCGTCCACGTCGTGGGCGAATGTCCGTACCGCCGACGCGAGATGGTCCTTGTCCGCCGCCGGGTAGTGGAAGAACCAGGACAGCCCGTACGGGTCGGCGTGCGGCGACCGGCCGTCCGGGGTGATCACGGTGACGTCGAGCCCGGCGTCGACGAACCGCTCGTAGGGCGTGATGGCCTCCTCCGCGAAATAGCCCGTCGGATGGGTCGAACCATCGGCGAGTGTCATCTCGCGGGCGCTGGTCACCAGGTAGGCGATGTGGGTCATGCAGCCACCTCCGCGGCAGGTACGCGCGCTGTCGGGAACGTCGTCGCCGGGGACTGTGCCAGTGCCACGGGCGGTATTCCATGGGTTGGGATAGCGGCTTCCTGCTGACCTGTGACCCATTCCGCCACGCATGCCCGACTCCGATCGAGCGGTATCGCATTCCAGCGGAATTCGGCGTCGAACCCGTCCGGCGTTCCTACGGTGGCGCCCATGACACGAGTACTCATCGCCGTCAGCGGCTCCGACCACTGGACCCTCGCCGACGGAACCCGACACCCCTGCGGGTACTGGCCGGAGGAGCTGGCGGTGCCGCACGAGGCGTTCACGGCAGCCGGCTTCGAGATCACCATCGCCACCCCGGCCGGCGCCGCGCCCACGGCCGACGAGGCCGGCTTCAGCGCCGCCATGAACGGCGGTTCGGACGAGCCGGGCGCGCGCTTCCGCAGCTACCTGGACTCGATCTCCGCCCAGCTCGCCGCCCCGGCCGTGCTGGAGGACGTCGACGCCACCGACCACGACCTGCTGTTCGTCCCGGGCGGCCACGGACCGATGGAGGACCTCGCCGTCTCCCCGTCGTTCGGGCAACTGGTCGCCGCGTTCGCCGCGCGGGACAAGCTCGTCGCAGCCGTCTGCCACGGGCCGGCGGCACTGCTGTCCGCGCAGGACGGCGACGGCAAGTGGCTCTTCGCCGGGCGCCGCGTCACGGGCTTCACCAACCCCGAGGAGGCGCAAGTCGGCTTCGCGGACAGGGCGCCGTGGCTGCTGCAGGACCGGCTCACCGAGGCCGGTGGGCTGTTCGAGCAGAGCGGTGCGCCGTGGACCGCCCACGTCGTCGTCGACGCCAACCTCTACACCGGTCAGAACCCGGCGTCGTCGCAGCCGCTGGCCGAGGAGCTCATCACCGCGACGTCCTGATCGGCGGTCCGGGGGCGCGGAGCCGCGCGGTCAGGTCCGCGTCCCCGCCTGCTGCAGGTGCAGACCCTGCTGCAGGGCGTGCGCGTCGCAATAGGAGCGCGGGGTCGCCCCGAACCGGCCCCGGAACTCCCGGATGAAGTGCGAGACGCTCGCGTAGCCGACCTCCTTCGAGATCCGCGCGACCGCCCATTGCCCGTCGACGAGCAGTTCCCGGGCCCGGTCGAGGCGCATCTCCTTGAGGAACTGGTACGGCGACCGCCCGGTGACGTCCCGGAACAGGTGCGAGAACGCCGACGGGCTCAGGCTCACCTGCTCGGCGAGGTCCGCGACGGTGATGGGGTCCGACAGCCGCTCGCGCATGTACTCCAGCACGGCAGACACCGGGTTGCTCGCCGCCTCCGCGGCCGCGATCGACAGCAGCCGCGCGTACTGCTCGCGCTGCAGCACCCGGTACACCATCTCCTGCAGGTACAGCGGCGCCAGCACCCGCCGGTCGGTGTCGCCCGCGGTCGCGCGCAGGAACCGCAGCACGCCACCGAGGAGCTCCTGGTCGAGGACCGACACGTGCGCGGGCTTCTCCGCCGTGGCCGGCGACCGGTCGGAGCGGAAGACGGTCGTGCGCCGCTCCACCATGTCGCTGGACACCTGCCGCACCAGCGCCGGGTCGATCTGCAGCACGAACGACAGGAACGGCTTGGCCACGCTGGCCTCCAGGATCTCGGCCTGGAAGTGCAGGTTGCTGCGGAGCACGAGGTAGCGGAACTGGTCGTACCGGTAGGTCTCGCCGTCGACGGTCACCGCCTTGCGCCCCTGCGCGACGATGCACAGCGACAACGACGTGATCTCCTCCCACGTCGGACCGATCGGCGCGGTGAACCGGTAGATCGTCAGGCCGGGCCACAGCCCGGTGTTCGCACCGACCGCCGGTGCCCTGGCTGCGAGCTGGGCGACCAGCTCCCCGGCGCTGACCGCCGCATCGTCCGTGTACAGGGTCGACATCGTTGTCCTCCTCGCCGTGCTCCGAACGCTATGCTGTCGTCGCCGCACCCGTCTGCCCGCCGAACGCGGCGTATCTGGTCTCGAGGTACTCCTGCAGCCCCTCCGTGCCGCCCTCCCGACCGGTTCCGGACTGCTTGACCCCACCGAACGGTGCCGCGGCGTTGGAGATCAGGCCGGTGTTGATCCCGGTCATCCCGGCGTCCAGCGCGTCGATCATGCGGTGCGCCCTGGACACGTCGCGGGTGTAGACGTAGCTCGCCAGGCCGTACTCCGTCGCGTTGGCCAGCTCGACGGCGTGGCGTTCGTCGGTGAACGAGGTCAGCACCACGACCGGCCCGAAG
>JAVHVN010000071.1:0-31542 GCA_032160545.1 Pseudonocardiales bacterium
CTGCTGGCCGGCCTCGACGGTGTCGCCGTCGTTGACGAGCAGGCGAGCGCGCCGCGAGATCGGGTACTCACGCTCCTCGGAACCGTCATCGGGGGTGATGACGATCCTGCGGGACGAGCCCTTGGAACCGTCGGACTCCTCGACGCGAACGCGGCCGACCGACTCGGCGATCGGGGCGACGCCCTTGGGGACGCGCGCCTCGAACAGCTCACCGACACGCGGCAGACCGTGCGTGATGTCCTCACCGGCGATGCCGCCGGTGTGGAACGTCCGCATCGTGAGCTGGGTACCCGGCTCACCGATCGACTGGGCGGCGATGATGCCGACCGCCTCGCCGACGTCGACGAGCTTGCCGGTGGCGAGCGAGCGGCCATAGCAGCTCGCGCAGGTGCCGAGCGCCGACTCGCAGGTCAGCACCGAGCGCACCCGCACCTCGCTGACACCGGCGTTGACCAGCTCCTCGAGCTGGACGTCGCCGAGGTCGATGCCCGCGGACGCGATGACCTTGCTGCCCACCTTGACGTCCTCGGCGAGGACGCGCGCGTAGACCGACGTCTCGACGTGCGGGTCGCGGATCAGCGTGCCGTCGGGGCCGGCTGCCGCGATCGTCAGCGTGACGCCACGGTCGGTGCCGCAATCCTCCTCGCGGATGATCACGTCCTGGCTGACGTCGACGAGACGCCGGGTCAGGTAACCCGAGTCGGCCGTGCGCAGCGCGGTGTCGGCCAGACCCTTGCGGGCACCGTGCGTCGAGATGAAGTACTCGAGCACCGACAAGCCTTCACGGAAGTTGGACTTGATCGGGCGCGGGATGATCTCGCCCTTCGGGTTGGCCACCAGGCCGCGCATGCCGGCGATCTGGCGCATCTGCATCATGTTTCCGCGAGCACCGGAGTTGACCATGATGAACACCGGGTTGGTCTTCGGGAAGTTGAGCTCCATCTCCTTGGCGACCTCGCTGGTCGCCTTGGTCCAGACCTCGACGAGCTCCTGACGGCGCTCCTCCTCGGTGATGACGCCGCGCAGGTACTGCTTCTCGATTTTCTCGGCGTCCTTCTCGTACCGGTCGAGGATCTCGGCCTTCTTGGGCGGCGTGACGACGTCGTCGATGGCGATGGTGATGCCCGAGCGGGTCGCCCAGTGGAAACCGGCCGACTTCAGGGCGTCCAGCGTCTGCGCGACCGTGACCTTCGGGTAGCGCTCGGCCAGGTCGTTGACGATCTGGCCCAGCTCCTTCTTGGTCACCTCGTAGTTCACGAAGCGGTAGTCGGCCGGCAGCGCCTCGTTGAAGAGGCAGCGGCCGAGCGTCGTCTCGACGATCATCGGCTCGCCCGCCGTCCAGCCCTCGGGCGCGGTCCAGCGCACGCCCTTCGGGCCGTTGTCGACCGTGCTCACACCCCTGAGCCGGATCCGCACCGGAGCCTGCAGGTGCAGCGTCTTGGCGTCCCGCGCCATGATCGCCTCGGCGTCGGACGAGAACACCCGGCCCTCGCCCAAAGCCTCGAGCTTCAGCGCGGTGAGGTGGTACAGACCCAGGATCATGTCCTGCGTCGGCATCGTCACCGGGCGGCCGTCGGCCGGCTTGAGGATGTTGTTCGTCGACAGCATCAGGACGCGGGCCTCTGCCTGCGCCTCGGCCGACAGCGGCAGGTGCACCGCCATCTGGTCACCGTCGAAGTCCGCGTTGAACGCAGTGCAGACCAGCGGGTGGATCTGGATGGCCTTGCCCTCGACCAGCTGCGGTTCGAAGGCCTGGATGCCGAGACGGTGCAGCGTCGGTGCGCGGTTGAGCAGCACCGGGTGCTCGCGGATGACCTCTTCCAGGACGTCCCACACCACCGGACGGGCGCGCTCGACCATGCGCTTCGCGGACTTGATGTTCTGCGCGTGGCTGAGGTCGACCAGCCGCTTCATGACGAAGGGCTTGAACAGCTCGAGCGCCATGCCCTTGGGCAGGCCGCACTGGTGCAGCTTGAGCTGCGGGCCGACGATGATCACCGAACGGCCCGAGTAGTCGACGCGCTTGCCGAGCAGGTTCTGGCGGAACCGGCCCTGCTTTCCCTTGAGCAGGTCGGACAGCGACTTCAGCGGGCGGTTTCCCGGCCCGGTGACCGGACGGCCCCGGCGGCCGTTGTCGAACAGTGCGTCGACCGACTCCTGCAGCATCCGCTTCTCGTTGTTGACGATGATCTCGGGAGCGCCGAGGTCGATCAGTCGCTTGAGGCGGTTGTTGCGGTTGATGACCCGGCGGTACAGGTCGTTGAGGTCCGAGGTCGCGAAGCGGCCACCGTCGAGCTGCACCATGGGGCGCAGGTCCGGCGGGATCACCGGGACGCAGTCGAGCACCATGCCGAGCGGCGAGTTGGTGGTCGACAGGAACGACGACACGACCTTGAGCCGCTTGAGCGCGCGGATCTTCTTCTGGCCCTTGCCGCTGCGGATCGTCTCGCGAAGGTCAGCGGCCTCGGCCTCGAGGTCGAAGTTCTTCAGCAGGGTCTGCAGCGCCTCGGCGCCCATGCCGCCCTCGAAGTAGTCGCCGAAGCGGTCGCGCAGCTCACGGTAGAGCAGCTCGTCGCTGATCAGCTGCTTGACGTCGAGCTTGCGGAAGGTGTCCAGCACCTCGTCCAGACGGTCGATCTCGCGCTGGGCGCGGTCGCGCAGCTGGCGCATCTCGCGCTCGCCACCCTCACGCACCTTGCGGCGCACGTCGGACTTGGCACCCTCGGCCTCGAGCTCGGCAAGGTCGGCCTCGAGCTTCTTGGCGCGCGCGTCGATGTCGGCGTCGCGCTTCTTCTCGAGCGTCGACTTCTCGGCGCTGATCTCGGCCTCGAGGGAGGGCAGGTCGCGGTGCCGCTCCTCGGTGTTGACGGTCGTGATCAGGTACGCCGCGAAGTAGATGATCTTCTCGAGATCCTTGGGGGCGAGGTCGAGCAGATAGCCCAACCGTGACGGGACGCCCTTGAAATACCAGATGTGCGTGACCGGCGCGGCGAGCTCGATGTGGCCCATGCGCTCACGGCGCACCTTGGCACGAGTGACCTCGACGCCACAGCGCTCACAGATGATGCCCTTGAACCGGACGCGCTTGTACTTGCCGCAGTAGCACTCCCAGTCCCGGGTGGGGCCGAAGATCTTCTCGCAGAAGAGGCCGTCCTTCTCCGGCTTGAGGGTGCGGTAGTTGATGGTCTCTGGCTTCTTGACCTCGCCGTGGCTCCACTGGCGGATGTGGTCCGCGGTTGCCAGGCCGATACGCAGCTCGTCGAAAACGTTGACGTCGAGCAAGGTTCCTACCTTCTTTGGGTGGTGCTTAGTACTTCGTGGCTGTCTCGGGCCGGCCGGGACCCGCACTCGCGCGCGGGGTCCCGACCGGTCGGGACTCAGACTTCTTCGACGCTGCTCGGCTCGAACCGGCGCGAGAGGTCGATGCCGAGTTCCTCGGCGGCGCGGTAGACGTCGTCGTCGGTGTCCCGCATCTCGACCGCGACACCGTCGCTCGACAGCACCTCGACGTTCAGGCACAGCGACTGCAGTTCCTTCAGCAGCACCTTGAACGACTCGGGGATACCCGGCTCGGGGATGTTCTCGCCCTTGACGATCGCCTCGTACACCTTGACGCGGCCGAGGATGTCGTCGGACTTGATCGTCAGCAGCTCCTGCAGCGCATATGCGGCGCCGTAGGCCTGCATCGCCCAGCACTCCATCTCACCGAAGCGCTGACCGCCGAACTGCGCCTTACCGCCCAGCGGCTGCTGGGTGATCATCGAGTACGGGCCGGTCGAACGGGCGTGGATCTTGTCGTCCACCAGGTGCAACAGCTTGAGGATGTAGACGTAGCCCACCGAGACCGGCTCGGGGAACGGCTCGCCGGAGCGGCCGTCCATGAGCCGGGCCTTGCCGGTGCGTCCGATCAGCTGCTGACCGTCGCGGGTCGGCAGGGTCGATTCCAGCAGGCCGGTGATCTCGTCCTCCTTGGCGCCGTCGAACACCGGTGTCGCAACGTTGGTGTTCGGAACGCCGACGAAAGCCTCCTCGGACAGCCGGGACGCCCATTCGGGCTTGCCCTCGATCTGCCAGCCGGTCTTCGCGACCCAGCCGAGGTGCGTCTCGAGAACCTGGCCGACGTTCATCCGGCTCGGCACGCCGAGCGGGTTGAGCACGATGTCGACCGGGGTGCCGTCCTGGAGGAACGGCATGTCCTCGGGCGGCAGGATCTTCGCGATGACGCCCTTGTTGCCGTGCCGGCCGGCGAGCTTGTCGCCGTCCTGGATCTTGCGCTTCTGTGCGATGTAGACGCGGACCAGCTCGTTGACGCCAGGAGGCAGCTCGTCGCCGTCCTCGCGGCTGAAGACGCGCACGCCGATGACCTTGCCGGCCTCACCGTGCGGAACCTTCAGCGACGTGTCGCGCACCTCGCGCGCCTTCTCGCCGAAGATCGCTCGGAGCAGGCGCTCCTCAGGGGTCAGCTCGGTCTCGCCCTTCGGCGTGACCTTGCCGACGAGGACGTCACCCGGGACGACGTCGGCGCCGATACGCACGATGCCGCGCTCGTCGAGGTCGGCGAGGACCTCTTCGGAGACGTTCGGGATGTCGCGCGTGATCTCCTCGGCGCCCAGCTTGGTGTCGCGGGCGTCGACCTCGTGCTCCTCGATGTGGATCGAGGTGAGGACGTCGTCCTGGACGAGCCGCTGGTTGAGGATGATCGCGTCCTCGTAGTTGTGACCCTCCCACGGCATGAACGCGACGAGCAGGTTCTTGCCCAGCGCCATCTCGGCATTGTCGGTGGACGGGCCGTCGGCGATGACCTGGCCGGCCTCGACGCGACCGCCCTCGTCGACGATCGGCTTCTGGTTGAAGCTCGTCCCCTGGTTGGAGCGGGCGAACTTCGCGAGCCGATACGTCTGGTGGGTGCCGTCGTCGGCCATCACGGTGATGTAGTCGGCCGACAGCTCGGTGACCACACCCGCCTTCTCGGCGACGACGACGTCAGCGGCGTCGACCGCGGCACGCAGCTCCATGCCGGTACCCACGAGCGGGGCCTCGCTGCGCAGCAGCGGGACGGCCTGACGCTGCATGTTCGCGCCCATCAGGGCGCGGTTGGCGTCGTCGTGCTCGAGGAACGGGATCATGGCCGACGCGACCGACACCATCTGGCGCGGCGAGACGTCCATGTAATCGACCTCGGTCGGCTCGATCAGGTCGACCTCGCCGCCCTTCTTGCGCACCAGGACGCGGGCTTCCGTGAAGTTGCCCTGCTCGTCGATCGTGGCGTTGGCCTGCGCGATGACGTGCCGGTCCTCCTCGTCGGCGGACAGGTAATCGATCTGATCAGTGACCCGGCCGGCCTCGACCTTGCGGTACGGCGTCTCGACGAAGCCGAACGCGTTGACCCGCCCGTACGACGCGAGCGAGCCGATCAGACCGATGTTCGGGCCTTCCGGCGTCTCGATCGGGCACATCCGGCCGTAGTGCGACGGGTGGACGTCGCGGACCTCCATGCCTGCGCGGTCGCGGGACAGACCACCCGGGCCGAGCGCCGACAGCCGGCGCTTGTGCGTCAGGCCGGCGAGCGGGTTGGTCTGGTCCATGAACTGCGACAGCTGGCTGGTTCCGAAGAACTCCTTGATGGAGGCGACGACCGGCCGGATGTTGATCAGCGTCTGCGGCGTGATCGCCTCGACGTCCTGGGTGGTCATGCGCTCGCGCACGACCCGCTCCATGCGGGACAGACCGACCCGGATCTGGTTCTGGATCAGCTCGCCGACCGTGCGCAGGCGCCGGTTGCCGAAGTGGTCGATGTCGTCGACCTCGTAGCCCTCTTCGCCGGCCTGCAGGCGGATGAGGTACTCGATGGTGCGGACGATGTCGTCCTCGGTGAGCGTGCCGGTGGTGATCGGCACGTCGACGCCGAGCTTCTTGTTGGCCTTGTAACGGCCGACCTTGGCCAGGTCGTAGCGCTTCGGGTTGAAGAAGAGGTTCTCGAGCAGCGCCTGAGCCGACTCGCGCGTCGGCGGCTCGCCCGGGCGCAGCTTGCGGTAGATGTCGAGCAGCGCCTCGTCGGTGGAGGCGATGTGGTCCTTCTCGAGGGTCGCGATCAGCGTCTCGGACCACGAGAAGTGCTCGCGGATGCGGTCGGCCGACCAGCCCAGCGCCTTGAGCAGCACGGTGACCGGCTGCCGGCGCTTGCGGTCGATGCGAACGCCGACCGTCGAGCGCTTGTCGATGTCGAACTCGAGCCAGGCACCGCGGCCCGGGATGACCTTGACGCTGTACACGTCGACGTCGGACGTCTTGTCGAGCGTGCGGTCGAAGTAGACGCCCGGCGACCGGACGAGCTGGCTGACCACCACGCGCTCGGTGCCGTTGATGATGAACGTGCCCTTGCGGGTCATCACCGGGAAGTCACCCATGAACACCGTCTGCGACTTGATCTCGCCGGTGGTGTTGTTGGTGAACTCGGCGGTGACGAACAGCGGAGCCGCGTACGTCATGTCCTTGTCCTTGCACTCCTCGATGGACGCCTTGACGTCCTCGAAGCGCGGGTTGGAGAAGGACAGGCTCATCGAGCCGGAGAAGTCCTCGATCGGGGAGAGCTCGGTGAGGATCTCCTCGAGACCGGACTGTGCCGCGAGCCCGTCGCCGGCCCGTCCCTTCCACGCGTCGTTGCCGATCAGCCAGTCGAACGACTGGGTCTGCAAGGCGAGAAGGTTCGGGACCTCCAACGGCTCACGGATTTTGGCAAACGACGTCCGGGACGCAGCCCCGGGGATGCCGTGCGATTTGCCGTACTGAGAACTTGCCTTACCGGAGCGGGAGACTGCCAAGATGCGTCCTTCCAAGGACTACTGAACCAGCCGAACCGCGTTGCCCTTCGCGAACTCCGGCCGGCCCGCATGGTCGTCCTCGTGGGACCCGGCCGAGGGCCGTGGGCACCACGAAGTAGACCCTTGACGGGCCGCAGGGAGATAGAGGGCAGCGCAAAGTTGCAGTCTAGCGACTTGGAGCATGGCAAGCAAGGCCGCACCCTGTGCCTGGTACCCAGGTGCCGTCCCGCCAGGCACGGACGGCCACGAGTGGCCTCGGGAGCGGCCCTGGGGCGCTCCCACATCCGCCGGGGACGGGCACCGGAGGACCGATGACCGGAGGCGTGCTCGGAAAAGGGTGCCTCGCCCGCTGGCACACGTCAAGCACCGCCGCCGCGAATGTGGACCCCGGGGAGCCGCAGGGCGCCCGCTCAGGCGAAGGGACCGCTGCGGCATTCGATCGCCGCCGCATTCGCCGGGAGGACGAACCGGTGCACCGCACCCGGCCCGAGATAGGGCGTATACCAGCGGGCCGCATATGTCCCGGCACCGCCGGCGTCCGTCCCCAGGTGGACGACCCCGAGGTGGTAGCCCTGGTCGTCCACCGGCCGGCCGTCGCGCACAGCGGGGACCCAGTCGCCGTCCGGGCCACGGACCTCGACCCTCGCCAGCGGCTCGTGCCAGTGCAGGTCCCCCGGCGCGCGATCGCGCCAGAGCAGCTGCCAGTACCCGTCCTCGGTGCGGGTCGCGTCGGTGAAGGCCGGTGCGCCGAGCAGCACCCGTTGCACCGCCCGCCGCGACGGGCGGGCCAGGTACCGGCGCGCGGCGAACTCGGCGTCCCGCGCCGCGGGGACGTCCTGCAGCATCGCGCCGTCCCCGGCGGCCACGACGTCGGCCGCCAGCCGGGCGGCACACGCGGCGACGAACGGCTGGCTCTGCGGGCCATAGAGGGTGTTGCCACCTTCGTAGCGCTGCAGCGAGTACTCCTCGGGCGTCGTGAGGTAGCAGAACTGCTCGTTCGCGAGCGACGAGACCGCCACCCGGTCGATCCCGGCCGGCCCCACGGCGGCCGCCACGGACTGCTGGACCCGCCGGCCGGCCTCGACCGTGACCTCGAAGGGCAGGCCGACCAGCACGGCCGGGCCGATCCGGAGCACCTGAACCGGCATCAGCCTGGGGAAGGCGTCCGGCGGTGCCACCCGGTCGTGCAGCCGGCGCCCGCCCGGGATCCACTTCGCCCCATGCGGCCCGCGGGCCCACGGCTTCGGCACGCCCGGACGGAACGGCGGGACGAGGTGGATCACCGGTGTCTCGTTCTCGTGGGCACCGGCGATCGTCGCCGCCCCGAACGCCGGCGGTGGCAGCCGGATGCCGGCGGCGACGTGTCGATGCAGGTCTACCTCGCGCAGGCCCGCGGCCAGCGCCGGGTCGGCGCGCAGTTCGCCCTCGAGCCGGTCGTACAGTTGCGCGGCCGCCGCGCCGATCCCCCGGCCCACCCGTTCGGCCTCGGGGAACGCAAGCAGACCCGGACGAACGGCTGGGGCGACGTCGCCGTGCGTCCCCTCGACCGCCCCCACGACGGCCCGGCCGCCGGTCGTCCGGGCGATGTGGTCGGCGAGTTCGCCCTTGAGATAGGCCCAGACGTCCGCGTTGTACGAGCGGTCCCGGCTGGAGATGCCGGTGCCGTGGACCGAGAACACGGCCATCGCGGCGAGCGGCTCGCTGCCGCCGTCAGGTGCGTCCGCGTCCACGCGCAGCAGGTGCAGCCACGGGTTGATCGCCCGGTACTTGCGGTCGGGGGCGTGGCTGTCGTCGGACCCGGCGTTGCGGACGTGCGCGGCGAGCGAGCGGTTGCGGGTGAGTCCCCACACCTCGGTGGCGCCGAAAGCTAGCCGCGCCGGCCGTCGCGTCGTCACGGCGGCGCGAACCGCGTCGGCGATGCGCCGCACCAGGAAGGCGGTCCAGGCGGGGTCGAATCCCCTGCGGTTCGAGGAGAATCGATTCATCAGCTCGTTGCCGTGGAACTGCCCGGGGCCGGCGTGGGTGTGCGTCGCGCCCATGAACAGGCCGGCCAGCCGCACGTCGGTGTCGGCGACGGCCTCGGCGACCAGGCGCTGGACGACCGCGGACCCGGCGAGCAGGTCACACTGGACGAGCGTGATCGACGCCGTGCCCGCGCGCAGGTGCAGGACGTGGGCGCGCAGCCTGGTGCGGAAGCCCGTCCCGAAGTGTGCGTTCGCCGAGTGCCCCGCCTTCGGCATGCCGGGCGGCGGGGTGATGTCGACCTCGGCGGCGCCCGCGAGCAGGCCTCCGACCCGCGGCAACGGCGGCAGCTGCGGCGCACCGAGCTGCAGCCGCACCCGGGGCGGCACGTCGTCAGCGAGTTCGGCGAGCGGGTCCCACCCCGGTGCCACAGTTCGCCTCAGCCGCCGATCTGCAGATTCGTCACGACCCAGCGTCCGCCGACCTGGCTCATCGTGGCCACCGGGCTGCTGATGTCCAGGCGCGGTGTGGTGGTGGAGGAGTCGGTGTAGGAGATCTGGCCGTAGAGCATGATCACCCACTGCTTGCCGTCGGCGCTGACAGCCTGCACGCCGCCCCGCGCGACCTGGAAGGTCTGCACCGTCTTCTTCTGGGGGGCGATCTGGCGCACGGTCTGGAAGCTCTGCTTGTACTGCGTCTGGAACTCACCCGTGCCGCAGTCGGTGCCGGCCTGCTCCGACGCGTCGAGCTTGCGATAGTCGTACGACAGCACCGCCACCGTGCAGGTCTTGGCGGCGGCGAGCACCTGCGTGCGCGTCTCGTTCCGGGAGCTCGAGAACTTGCCCCACCAGACGCCGTGGCTCTGCCAGACGCCGAGGACGAGCGCGGCGAGCAGCGCGACGGCCGCTCCACCGGCGGGTATCCACCGCAGCCGCTCGACCTGCCGGTGCAGGGCCTCGACCTCGGGCGCCTGGGGCCGACCTGCGCGAGGCCGTCCCGGGCCTGTCGAGGGGGAGGGCCGGGCGATCGCCTTGTCCTTGTCGGCGCGGTCCGGCTTCACGGTCGGAATGGCCATGCCGAGCGTTGACTCGTCGGCCGCCGGGCGGGGGCCGGGCAGTGGACGACCACCGATGCGCCGTGCCCGTGCGCTGGGGCTCGGCCGGCGGGCGGCAGCCGGCTCGTCGGTCACCACGTCCCCCGAGCCCGCTCCCGTCGCCGGGGCAGCCACCTCGGCCGGCGCGGCGGCCGGCTCCGTGTCAGGCGTGTCGTCGGAGCTCACGGGGCCGCGCCCGTTGTCCTCGCTCATATCAGGCCCACCGAAGTCAGGTCGGACGCGAGCCACTTTCCGCCCTCGCGCACCATTGTCACGGCCAGCCGGTCCCGGGCGGTCAGCGTGGGTTGTCCGCCCGTCGGCACCTTGTAGTCACGCCGGTAGATCAACACCGAGTACCTGCCTCCCGCCGACTCCTCGACAGCCGAGTTGACGACATCGGCCGAGAGATCGAACTTGCCGGAGTTCATGGTCTTGAGCAGGTCGGCCTTGCGCGATGCGTCGGAGAGGTCGGAACGCAGGTTGCCCGTCGCCCCGGCCAGCCCCAGCGCATAGTCGGCGTCGAACGAGGCGCGCTTGAACGTCGCCAGGTTGAGCGCCTCGGTCTTGGCCGCCTGCAGGACCTGCTGCTCGGTCGGGGTGAGCCCGATGTCGGCGGCGGCGGCCACTCGGTCGCGGTGTTCGGGGTGCAGGACGAACGCCACCACTGCGAACAGCGCGATGGCGACGGCTCCCAGCGCGGCCGCGGTCGTCCACGGCAGGTTGCGACCGCCGAGCCGGATTCGATTCATGATCTCCTCAGTGGCAGGGACACGGCGACGAGGGGCGGACCGGCCGTCCGCCGCAGCAGCCGTGCCCACCCGGTCAGTGCAGCGAGTTGGTCAGCATCGCGACCCATGACTTGTCGCCGAGAAGCGCGCTGCTGCCGTCGTTGGTGCCCACCGTGACAGTGTCACCTGTGGTTACGCGAGGATAGGCGACGCCCGATCCGGAGGTGCTGATCGGATCTCCGACGGGCGAGTTCTGCGAGCCACGGACGTTGATTCCCGTGGACGAGTTGACCGTGCAGTGCGCCGCCAGGTTCGGGGCGTGCGGCGTCAGGTCGCTCGGCGCGCGCACCACGGTGCCCTCGTAGCCCTCGCGCGGGTCGCGGTTGGCCTGCGTCGAGCCGCAGTCGCGGGGGTTGGGCGAATTCACCACGAAGCCGAGGCGGCCGGTGCCGTCGGGCGCAAGCACGGTGTACGTGCCGGCGGCCAGCGCCGGGTAGAGCTCGAAGAGCTCCTCGATGCCGTTGAGGTTGCGCACCAGCAGGTTGCCGGTGGTGGCGAGGTTCGCGAACGTCACCCCGAGATCGGTCCTGTTGTTCTGGACGAACGTCCGCAGCACATTCAAGTCGGCCGGGCCGTTGTCGAGCAGCCTGCGGATGTCGGAATCGCTCGCCTTCAGCTGCCCGCTGAGCAGGTTGAGGCTGTGCGCGAAGCTCAGCATGGCCGGTGCCTCGTCGAGCTGCGTCTTCAGCACGCTGTTCGACGCCTTGATCAGCGCGAGGGTGTCCGGGAGGTTCTGCTGGGCGGCCTGCAGCAGGTTGCTGTTCGCATCGAGCAGCGCGCCCAGCGTGGGCCCCTGGCCGTTGAAGGCGTTGCCCAGTTCCTTGACCGCGATCTGCAGGTTGTTCACGTCGACGGAGCGCACCAGGTTGTCGAGGTTGGTGAGCAACACCTGGGTCGCGACGGGCAGCTTGTTGCGGCTCATCGGGATGATCTCGCCGCCGCGCAGGTACGGACCGTCGCCGTTGGGCGGGATGAGATTGACGTACTGCTCGCCGATCACCGAGCGGTTGCTGACCTCGGCCATCGCGCTCAGCGGGATCTTGCGCTTCGAGCAGTCCTCGATCTTGAGCTGGACGCGCACGCCGTTGTCGATCAGGTCGAGCTTGCCGACCGAGCCCACGGTCACGCCCCGGTAGGTCACCTCGGCGTTGCTGAAGATGCCGCCCGAGTCGGGGAAGTCGGCGTTCACGGTGCAGGTACCGGGGCCGAAGATCCCCTTCGTGAGACCGACGTACTTGGCGCTCACGTACGAGACACCGACGAGGGTGATGATCACGAAGATGACCAGCTGGATCTTGGTGGACCGGCGCAGCACGGGTCAGCCCCCCATTCCGGGCAGCACGATCGGGGTGCTCGTCGCTGCGTTCGTAGCGGTGCCGCTCGTGGTGGTCGCGGGCTTCTTGCCCGGGGTGCCGGCGGGCAACAGGCCGTTGATGAGGTCGCACAGCCCGGGGATGTTCAGCCCACAGAGGTTCGTGTTGAGCTCCACGTCCAGGTGCAGCGACAGGTTCGCGTAGTCGCCCTTGACGAAGTCCGTCGTCTTGCCGACGGGGAACGGGAACGTCAGCATCTGCTTGAGAGCCTTGGGGAAGTTGTCCCCCGCTGCCGTGAGCTGCTCGAGCACCGGTGAGAGCGACTGCAACGAGGACACGAAGTCCTGCTGGGTGGCGTTGATGACGCCGGTGGCGGTGGTGCCGAGTCGCGACAGGCTCTGCAGCAGCGAAGTGAGCTGGCTGCGGTTTCGGTTGAGCACGTCGAGCGCCTGCGGGAAGGTGTCGAGCGCATCGGTGATCGACTTCTTCTGGCGGTTGAGCGTCGTCGTCAGTGTGTCGAGCTGATCGAGCGCGTGGGTGATCACGGTCTTCTGCTTGTCGAGACCGCCGACGAACGTGTTCAGCTGGCCGAGCAGGTCACGGATGGCGCCCTCATTGCCCTTGAGCGCCTTGTTCAGCTCGTCGGTGATCGTCTGGATCTGCTGCAGGCCGCCGCCGTTGAGGACAAGGGACAGCGCGCCGAGCACCTCTTCCACCTCCGGCGCGGTGCCGGTCCTGGTCAGCGGGATGAGATCGCCACTCTTGAGGTCGGTGGGCGCCGGGTTGTCGAGCGGCTGCTCGAGATCGACATACTTCTCGCCGAGCAGCGAGGTCTGCTTGACCGCGGCGCGTGCGTTCTCGGGCAACCGCACGTTGCCGTTGACGCGCACCTTGACCCGCGCGTGCCAGTCCACGAGCGAGACCGACACGACCTTGCCCACCGCCACGTCGTTCACTTTCACGTTCGATTGCGGGACCAGGTCGAGCACGTCCGCGAAGTCGATCGAGACCGTGTACGAGTGGTTGCCGACGTTGGGTCCACCCGGCAGGTTGGCGCTGTACAGGCCGCTGAAGCCGCAGCCGCTGAGGCCCAGCCCCGCAGCGATGAGCGCGGCGACGGTGGCAGCGGCGCGCCGTGTCGGAGTCTTCATCCGCCGCTCCCCGCCGTCGCACCGGTGAGCGCACCGGTGAGGTCCGACAGGCCGGTGGCCGAGGTCTTGGTGACGACCGAGTCGCACGCCGTGCTGATCTGTCCCAGCAGGTTGCCGAGCAGCAGCTGCCCGAGCGGGCTGTCACCGGCGGCCCCGAGCAGGTCGCAGATCTGCTTGGGGAACAGGCTGGGGTCGGTCAGGTTCGCCAGGTTGCTGCGGGTGCCGAGCGTCCCGGTGTTCTCCTGGTAGCCGTGCGTCAGGTTCGACAGGGCGATCGGGCCGGTGATGAGCGCTTCGTTGAGCGCGCCCTTCTCCTTCACCAGGATGTTCGTGAGGTCCTTGAGCCCGACGATGTCGGTGTGCAGCTTGCCGGCGTTGGCCTTCACGAAGTTGCCGACATCGTCGAGCGCGATCCCGAGGTTGTGCAGGGCGGCGCCGAGGTCCGAGCGCTCGTCGGCGAGATCACCCGCGACCTGCGCCAGCTGCTCCTCGAAATGCCGCACCTGGGCGTCGCTCTGGTTCAGCGCGTCGGTGAACTGGCGCAGGTTGGTGATCGTCCCGAAGAGGTCGGAGCGGCTGTTCGAGAGCGTCTGGGCGGCCTGGGAGAGGTTCTTGATGCTCGCCGCGAAGGCCTTGCCGTTGCCGTCGAGATTCGCCGCGCCGACGTTGATGAGTTCGGACAGCGCGCCGGTCTTGTTCGCCCCGTTCGGGCCCAGCGCCACCGAGAGCTGGTTCAAGGCGCTGTAGATGTCGTCGAGCTCGGCGGGTGACGCCGTGCGCTCCAGCGGGATGGTGCCCCCGCTCGGAAGCACGGCGCCCTCGGTGTACGCCGGCGCCAATTGCACGTAGCGGTCGCTGACAAGGGAGTTGGCGACGAGGAACGCGCTCGCATTCGCCGGCAGGCGGTACTTGTCGTCGTAGTTCATCTCGATCCGGACCGACCCGCCGTCGGGGGTCACCTTGGTGACCGTGCCGACCTGGATGCCCAGGATCTTCACGGGCGTGCCCGGGTAGACGCCGACGCCCGACGCGAAGTTCGCGGTGAGTTTCTTCTGGTTGCTGCCAGCGAGGATGTACACGGCACCCACCGCCACCACGGCGACGGCGAGGACGCCGACGATGATCCGGATCATGTTCTTGGTCAGGTTCATCAGCCCTTGCACCCCCCGTCGCCGTTGCCGAGCAGCAGGATGTCGGTGATGCCGCCGACGCCGAGGTTGCAGATGTAGTTGTCGAACCAGCGGCCGTTGCCGAGCGCGTTCGCGAACACCCGGTAGAACGGAGCGAGCAGCTGCAGGCTGCGATCGAGGTTGTCCTGGTTCTTCTGCAGCAGGGCAAGCACCTGGCCGAGGTTGTCGAGCATCGGGCCGATCGTGTGCTGGTTGTCTGCAACGAGACCGGACAGCTGCTGCGACAGCGTCGTGGTGTTCACGAGCAACGAGTGGATCGCGTCGCGGCGTGCATTGAGCTCGTCGAGCAGCAGACCGCCGTCGTTGAGCAGCTGCTGCAGCTGGGTGTCGCGACTGGCGAGCACGCCGGTCACCCCTCGGGCCTTCTCGAGCAGGGTCTGCAGTTCCGCGTCCCGGCTCGCGATGGTGTTGGACAGCCGGGACAGCCCGGAGAGCACCGGCTTGACCTCGTTCGGCGTGTTCTTGAAGTCGGACGACAGCACGCCGAACGCCTTCGCGAGCTGGTCGGTGTTGATCTGGTCGAACGTCTTGGTCAGCTGGGTGAAGACCGGGTAGATGTCGAAGGGTGACGACGTCCGGGCCAGCGGGATGGAGTCCTTGGCGTTCTGCTTCTTCGTGCCGAGCGAGTCGATGCCGAGGTACTTCGCGCCCAGCAGAGTCTTCAGCCGGATCGCCACGGTGCTCTGGTCGCCGACGAACGCGCCCTTCACGCGGAACTTCACCTTGACGCGGCTGCCGTCGAGCGCTGTCGACTCGACCTTGCCGACCGTGACGCCCGCGATCCGGACGTCGTCGTTCGGCCGCAGGCCAGCGTCTTCGGTGAAGTACGCGGTGTACGTGGTGCCACCGCCGATGATCGGCAGCTTGGAGGCGTTGAACGACGCCCACAGCAGCACCGCGATCAGCACGAGGCCGATGGCGCCGATCGTCGTGGGGTTGCGCGAGCTGAACGGCTTGCCGCCGACGCTCGTGCGACGCGTCTTGACCGGGCCGTCGTCGGCCCGGCTGCGCGTCCCGTCGCGTTCGCTCATCACTTGCACCGCGCCACGGTCGTCGGCTGGTGGACCGGGATGGGCAGCGTCGGCCCGTTCGGGAGGTGCACGTCGGCCGTGATCGAGCAGAGGTAGAAGTTGAACCAGGAGCCATAGCTTCCGGTGCGGATCAGCCCCGCCACCGTCGGCGGCAGCTGGTCGAGGAACTCCTGCAGCGTCGGGGTGTTGCGGTTCAGATTCGCGGTCAACGCGGTGAGGTCTGTGATGTCGCGCGCCAGCGGTGCGCGCACCTGGCTGAGCAGGCTCGCCGTCGACGTCGTCAGGTTGTTGATGCCCTCGAGCGATTGGCCGATGGCGTTGCGGTCCTGCGACAGCCCGCTGATGAACCGCTGCAGCTCCAGGATGAGGTTCGACAGCTCGGTGTCGCGGTCACCGACCGCGGTGAGCACCGACGAGAGGTTCGTGACGACGTCGCCGATCACCTTGTCCTTGTCGGCGATCGTGTTGGTCAGATCGGCCAGCGTGCCGAGCAACAGCTCGATGCTCGAGCCCTCGCCCTGGAGCACCTGGATCAGCTCACCCGAAAGCGAGTTGATCTGGTCGGCGTTGAGGCCCTGGAACAGCGGCTGGAACCCGTTGAACAAGGCGGTGAGGTCGAGTGCGTTGAACGTGTGGTCGAGCCCGATCGTGGACCCGGGCTTCAGGATCTGGTTGGGGTCGCCAGTGCCCTGCTCGATGTCGAGATAGCGCTGGCCGACCAGGTTCCGGTAGCGCAGCCGTGCCTCGGCCGACGCGGGCAACGGCCGGCTCTTCTGCACCGTGAACGTGATCTGCGCATAGTTGTGGTTGACGATCTTGATGCTCTTGACGGTTCCCACGCGGACGCCCGCGACCCGCACGTCGTCGCCGGGGTTGACACCGGACGCGTCGGTGAACAGGGCCTTGTAGGTGGCGGCGGCGCCGTAGCTGCTGTTCGCGATCGTCGCGCCGAGGACGTACGTGCAGAACGCGGTGACTATCAGGAAGACGATCAGCTTGATGAGCGGTGCGAGCAGCCCCCTCATTTCACCGTCACCTCCTGCCCGCGCAGCGACGGTGCTATCAGCATCGTCGCGACGTCGGGCACCTTGTCGGGTGTGGTGCCGTCCGCCGTGGCGAGGATGGACTTGACCAACGAGTTCTCTTGCGGAGAGCCCACCGCCTGCTGGTCGACGGCACTGGTCTTGGCCGCCTGGCCGCACGCCGAGTCGGTGAGGGCCGCGCCGTCGTTCACGCAGCGGAAGTTGCCGGGAATCTTGAACGGCTGCGGCGGGTTGGGCAGCCCGAAGCAGTGCGGCCCGAGACCGGTCACGAACGTCGGCTCCTCGCCCGGCTTGTAGGCCCCGAACGTCGGCGTCGTCAGGTAGAGCTGCGCGCTGAGCTGGATCTGGTCGTTGCGGATGCCGTCGCTCTGCTTCTGGTGCAGGTCAGTCAGTGCGGCGAGCATGCACTGGTACTCGGGTGTGTACGCCGCGAGAAGTTTGTAGATCTTGGCCGACGTGCCGACGACCGTGATCAGCCGCTGCTGGTTCTCAGCGAGGAAGCTGTTCAGGATGTTCGACGTGTTCTCGGCCGTCACCAGGACGGAGTCCAGCGCGGCCTGCTTCTCGACCACTGTCCGCGCGCCGGTCTGGAAGTTGTCGAAGGTCTGCAGCAGGTCCGGGGCCGCGGCGTTGAGCTGGTCGGAGAAGGCACCGAGCTTCTTCAGGTCATCGACCAACTGGGGCAGCTGCGGATTGAGCTGCTTCAGGTAGGCGTCCAGGCTGGTGAGGGTCTGGCCGAGCTTCTCGCCGCGGCCCTTCAGCGCGGTCGCGATCGCCGTCAGCGTTGCGTTCAGCTCGGCCGGCTGCACCGCTTGCAGCAACGGCAGGAAGTCCCCCAGCACCTTCTGCGTCTCGAGGGCGACCGTCGAGCGGTCCTGCGAGATGACCGCGCCGCCCTTGATCGGCGGCGCCGGGTCGGCGGGGATCTGCAGCGAGACGTACTGCTCGCCGAACAACGTCTTGGGCAGGATCTGGGCCGAGACGTTCGACGGGATGATCTTCACCCGGCCGGGATCGAGCGCGAGGGTGATCGTCGCGCCGTCGCCAGTCGACTTCACGTCGCGGACGCTGCCGACGATGATGCCGCGTTCCTTGACGTCGGACTCGGTGAGCAACTGGTTGCCAGTGTGGTCGGTCTTGAGCTTCACCAGCACGGTGGGCGTGAAGTGCTTCTGGTAGACGAGCACCGACAGCGAGACCAGGCAGAAGAGCACGACGAGGTACGTCAGCCCGAGGAGCCGGCGCTTGACGATCGTCCCCACACTCTCGCGTGCCATGGCGCTACCCCGCCAACCTGACGCTGACCGTCGAGCCCCAGATGGCCAGCGAGAGGAACAGGTCAAACACGTTGATCGCGACGATCGTCGTGCGCACCGCCTTGCCGACGGCGATGCCGACGCCGGCCGGCCCACCCTTGGCCGTGTAGCCGTAGTAGCAGTGCACCAGGACGATGACGACCGCGAAGAACAGCACCTTGAAGAACGACGCGACCACGTCACCCGGCGGCAGGAACAGGTGGAAGTAGTGCGAGTAGCTGCCGGGCGAGGCGTGGTTGTAGTCCACGATGATCACGTAGGTGGCGAGGTAGGACGACAGCAGGCCGATGACGTACAGCGGGATCACCGCCACGAAGCCCGCGATGATGCGAGTCGTCACGAGGAACGGCACGCTCGGCACCGCCATGACCTCGAGGGCGTCGATCTCCTCGCTGATGCGCATGGCGCCGAGCTGGGCGGTGAAGCCGCAACCGACCGTCGCCGACAGCGCGAGCCCAGCGACCAGCGGTGCGATCTCGCGGGTGTTGAAGAACGCCGAGATGAATCCCGAGATCGGTCCGAGTCCGAGCTGGTCGAGCGCCGCATAACCCTGCAGGCCGACCTCGGTACCGGTGAAGAACGACATGAACGCGATGACGCCGACGGTGCCGCCGATGACGGCCAGCGCGCCGCTGCCGAACGCGACCTCGGACAGCAGGCGCAGCGTCTCCTTCTTGTAGCGGCGGATCGTGCGCGGCGTCCACGCCAGCGCCCGCGCGTAGAACGACATTTGCGCGCCGAGCTCGTCCAACAGCCCGAGCGGGGCGTGAATCGCGCGGCGCGCGCTCGCGACCAGGTCGGTGCTCACCTAGGACCCCTTCGCCGGGATGACCTGGAAGTACACGGCCGTGACCACGAAGTTGACGAAGAACAGCAGCAGGAACGTGATGACCACCGACTGGTTCACGGCGTCGCCCACACCCTTGGGACCACCACCGGCGTTGAGTCCCTTGTACGACGCCACGACCGCCGCGATGATCCCGAAGATGAAGGCCTTGAGCTCGCCTGCGTAGACGTCGGGCAGCTGGGCCAGTGCCGAGAAGCTGGCCAGGTACGCGCCGGGCGTGCCGCCTTGCAGCACCACGTTGAAGAAGTAGCCGCCCGCGACGCCCACGACCGAGACCAGGCCGTTCAGCGCAACGGCGACGAGCGTGCACGCGAGTACCCGCGGGACGACGAGGCGCTGCACGGGCGAGATGCCGAGGACCTCCATCGCGTCGATCTCGTCCCGGATCTTGCGCGAGCCCAGGTCGGCGCAGATGGCCGAGCCTCCGGCACCGGCGATCAGCAGCGCCACGACGATCGGACTCGCCTCCCGGACGATCGCCAGCACGCTCGCGGCACCGGTGAACGACTGCGCGCCGACCTGACGCGAGAGGCTGCCGATCTGCAACGCGATCACCGCGCCGAACGGGATCGACACCAGCGCTGTCGGCACGATCGTCACGCTCGCCACGAACCAGGCCTGCTGGATGAACTCGCGGAACTGGAACGGCCGCCGGAACATCAGCCGGAAGACGTCCAGGAAGAGCGCGAACAGCCGGCCCGCCTGCTGCACACCGGCCGTGGGTGACAGCGTCGCCATCAGCCCGGCCCGAAGATGCTCTGCGTCGGACGCTCGTCGAGTGCGTCGGGCCTGCCGTCGCCCTCGCCGCGCCGGTCGGACGCGGCCTCGGACCGGGCTTGCTGCTCGTATTCCTGTTCCTCGTCGAGCAGCTTGCGCACTGCTTCCTGCGCCTTCGGCGGCAGGGTGTGCAACATCTCCAGCACGCGCTGCTGGCGCCGCGCGACTGCGCGACGCTCGGGCAGCCCGGCCGACGGCTGGATCTGCGGCGGAACACCCACGCCGCCGCCACCTTTCGGGCCGGTGCCCGGCGCAGGCGCGGCGTCCTGGTCGATCGACGCGAGCTCGGCGGCGACCTGGCTGGCGTCCTTCTCCTCGGACATTCCGATCGGGCCTTCCTTGCGCCCGTTCAGGAACTGCTTCACGACCGGCTCCTCGGAGGTGAGCAGCACCTCGCGAGGGCCGAACATGACCAGCTCCCGGCGGAACAGCATTCCGAGGTTGTCAGGAACCGTCCGCGCGGTGCCGATGTCATGGGTGACGATTAGGAAGGTCGAGTCGGTGACCGCGTTGAGGTCGACGATGAGCTGGTTCAGGTACGCGACGCGGACGGGGTCCAGGCCGGAGTCCGGCTCGTCGAACAGGACGATCTCGGGCTCCAGGACGAGCGCCCGGGCCAGGCCGGCGCGCTTGCGCATACCGCCGGAGATCTCGCCGGGAAGCTTCTTCTCGGTGCCGGCGAGGCCGACCATGTCGAGCTTCTCGGTGACGATGTCGCGAATCTCGCGCTCGCTCTTCTTCGTGTGCTCGCGCAGCGGGAAGGCGATGTTGTCGAACAGGTTCATGGACCCGAACAGGGCGCCGTCCTGGAACAGCACGCCGAACAGCTTGCGGGTCTCGTAGAGCTTGTGCTCGCTGCAACGGGCGATATCGACGTCACGGATGATGATCGAGCCCTTGTCGGGCTTCAGCAGGCCGATCAGCGACTTCAGGAAGACCGACTTGCCGGTGCCGGACGGGCCGAGCAGTACCGAGATCTCGCCAGGCGGCAGGGTGAGGGTGACGTCGCCCCAGATGGTCTGTTTCCCGAAGGATTTGGTCAGATCGCGGACAGCAACCTCGACGCCCACGAGACCCCCTTCCGTACTCACCGGCGTACCGCTGTGACGGGGCAGCACCCGCCACCACTTTGATTTAACGAGGCCAATACCCGTCGGTAACGAGATCGGCGACACAGCGTTGCACACGTCGCGTCGCGAGTACCACGGGGGCACTGGGGGCGCCGCACCCGTTTACCCGGGTAGGTGTGACACCTAACGGTCGCGACATTTAGGACGCAGCGGTCCGGTGCGGCCGCACGCCACACTGCGTGTAACGCCGGCGTGGGCTGACGATTTCGACGTCGGTCGCCGTCCCGACGAAACTGACCGCACCGAACTATCGTCGCGGGAAGGACGGCACGGTGGACGCCCGTCATGACGGATGGAGGACGGCGATGCCCGACGTGGACGCCCGGCTGCGCGAGCTGCTGGACGCGGACCCGCCCGAGTCGGTGACCGCGCTGCCCGAGGCGGCGCGCGCCGAGCTGGCCGCGGTCATCGCCGAGGCCAAGGACCGCCAGCGCGCGAGCCTCGCCGAGTCCTTCGACGCCACGCTGAGGCACGTGCCCTTTCCGGCCCGCAGGCTGGTCAAGAAGGCTCTGCTCGGATGACGCAGCGGACCGCTTCCCCGGAGCTGCAGAAGCTGGCGCACTCCCTGGGCGTCCCGCTCGGCCGGCTCGACGGCCTCGCCGACCTGCCCGCAGACGACCTGCGACTACTTCGAACCCAGATCACCGAGGCCCTGTTCCAACACGACCGGCCGCGATTCGCCAAGTTGGCCGCCCTGTCGAGCGCGGTGCCGGTGGCCCTGGCGGCGAAGGTGACCCAGCACGTGCTGCCGCCACTGCTCGCCGCCCGAACGGCCGAACTGATCGATCCCGACCGCGCGGCCGACCTCGTCGGCCGCTTGTCGGACGGTTACCTGGCCGACGTCTCCGCGGCGATGGACGCCGCCCGCGCGCCCGAGGTGGTGGCACGCATTCCGGCCATCCGCATCGGGACGATCGCCGCCGAGCTGGCGCGGCGGGCGGAGTGGGTCGTCATCGGCGCGTTCGTCGCGCACGTCTCCGCCGACGGGCTCGCCGCCGCGGTGCGCAGCTTCGACGGCGGTCAGTTGCTGCGCATCGCGTACGTCCTGGACGACAAGCGCCGGCTGGACGAGATCACCGCCATGATCACGGACGAGCAGCGCGACCAGGTGCTGGTCACCGCGGCCGAGGACGGGCTCTGGGCCGAATTGGCGGACCTGCTCGCCCACCTTGGTGCCGACGAACGGACGCACTTCGCCAACCGGCTGCATGCCAGCCCGGAGGCGGTGCGGGCCGCGGTGGCGGCAAGCACTCTGGATCCGGGCGCCCTTGCCGCGCTCGGCGCGGCCTAGTCCGCCGGTGGCAGGGATCCCGCCCGCGCTACTCGACATTCGCCGCGGCGCGGTGATCGAGTCGCGCCACCGCGGCAGTCTCGTGCTGCTCGACCGGTCCGGCGTCGTCCTCATCGTCGGTGCGGCCGGTGCCGTCGACGAGCCGATGCTGCCGCGCTCGAGCCTCAAGCCGTTCCAGGCGGTCGCGATGGTCGAGGCCGGGTTCGCCGGGACCGACGCCGAGGTGGCGCTCGCGGCGGCAAGTCACGAGGGCGAGGCGGTGCATGTCGACGGCGTCCGGGGCGTCCTGGCGGCCGCGGGACTCGACGAACGTGCGTTGCGCTGCCCGGCCGACCTGCCCCGGGGCCACGCTGCCCTGTTCGAGTGGGTTGCCGCCGGCCGCGGCCCCGAGCCGATCTGTCACAACTGCTCCGGCAAGCACGCCGCGATGGTCGCGATCTGTGCAGGCAGCGGATGGGACGTCCCGAGCTACCTCGCGCCCGAGCATCCGCTGCAGCGCGCCGTGCGGGCGACGGTCGAGCGCCTTTGCGGTGAGCCGGTCACCGCGACGACCGTCGACGGATGTGGCGCCCCCGCCTTCGCCGTGACCCTCACCGGCCTGGCCCGCGGCTTTGCGCGCCTCGCGACGGCCGCCGAGGGGACCTCGGCGGCGCGGGTCGCCGGCGCCATGCGGGCGAACCCCGGGCTCGTCGGTGGCAGCGGCCGCGCCGTCACCGGCTTGATGGCCGCCGTGCCCGGGTTGGTGGCGAAGGACGGGGCGGAGGGCGTGTGGGGCGCAGCACTGCCGGACGGCCGCGCCGTGGCGGCACAGATCGAGGACGGCGCGACGAGGGCGCTCGGTCCCCTGCTCGCGGCCGTCCTCTCGCACTGGGGCTACGCCGATGCGGTCGCCCCGTGGTCGTCCGTGCCGACGCTGGGCGGCGGCGCGCCGGTCGGGGCGATCGAGTGGTCGCCCGAGCTGCGGACGCTGCTCGGGCTCTGAGTCGACTCGCCGCTGCGGGCGGTCCGCGGCGCTTGCGCCAGTGCCCCGGTGCGACGATCGAACAGCGGCAGGCGCCGGGAAGACCGCGACGGGGCGCCCCGCCGCAGCGGAACGCCCCGTCGCCGGAGTGCGGGTGTTACTTGACCGTGACCGTGGCGCCGGCGCCCTCGAGGGCTGCCTTCGCCTTCTCGGCGGCCTCCTTGTTGACCTTCTCCAGGACCGGCTTCGGCGCGCCGTCGACGAGGTCCTTGGCCTCCTTGAGGCCCAGGTTCGTGAGGGTGCGCACCTCCTTGATGACCTGGATCTTCTTGTCGCCGGCGCCCTCGAGGATGACGTCGAACTCGTCCTGCTCCTCGGCAGCGCCGGCACCGCCGTCGCCACCGCCCGCGTTGGGTGCGGCGACGCCCGCGACCGCGACGGGCGCGGCGGCGGTGACGTCGAAGGTGTCCTCGAACTGCTTCACGAAGTCGCTGAGCTCCAGGAGGGTCATCTCCTTGAACGCGTCGAGCAGCTCGTCGGTGTTGAGCTTCGCCATGATGGCGTCCTTTCTTTGAACTGGTCTCGCCGGGTGAGCCGGCTGGATGGAATTACTCCGCCGGCTCGGCGGAGGCTTCGGTCGCTTCGGCGTCGGTGACCGGCGCCTCGGCAGTGGTGGCGTCGGTGGCCGGTGCGTCCGCAGTGGCAGCCGCGGCGGCCTTCTTCTCCTCGAGCGCGGCGGCCAGGCGCGCCATCTGCGACAGCGGGGCCTGGAACAGCCCGGCGGCGCGGGTCGGCAGTGCCTTCAAAGCGCCGGCGAGCTTCGCGAGGAGCACCTCGCGCGACTCGAGGTCGGCGATCCTGGCGACCTCGGCGGCGCTGAGGGTCTTGCCCTCGAGCACACCGCCCTTGATCACGAGCAGCGGGTTGGCCCGCGCGAAGTCACGCAGCCCCTTGGCGGCCACGACTGGGTCGCCCTGGACGAACGCGATCGCTGTCGGCCCGACCAGCAGGCTGGCGTCGATGGCGACACCGGCATCTGCGGCGGCTCGCCGGGTCAGGGTGTTCTTCACGACCGCGTAGGTCGTGTCGCGGCCCAGTGCGCGGCGTAGGTCGGTCACCTGCTTGACGGTCAGGCCGCGGTACTCGGTGATCACCGCCGCTGACGAGTTCGCGAAGTGCTCGGTGATCTCGGCGACCGCCGTTGCCTTCTCGGTGTTCGGCACGTGCTCCCTCCTCTCCTTCAGGTCGGTGCGGGTCCCTGCGGAGCAGGCGGACACCGACCGGAGAGACGGAAAACGCCCCGGCGCAGGGCGCACGGGGCGGCAGCTCGAGGCGGGCCGTACCGTCCAACCTGCGCGGGCCGCTCCGGCGCTCCGGAGGCGTTCGATCGCGTGCGCGCACGCGACGACCAGCGGTCTTCGGTGGATCGGGTCCCACGGTACGCGAGCGGCGTCACCGTCGCCAAATCGCCGGAGCCGTCCACGCCGAGCCGAAGCACACGAACGGCGCGACGCCGCCGGCCGTGGCGCTCGCCTCGGCCAGCGCGGCGGCCGAGTCCGCGCCCCCGGCGAGTAACCGGTGGTAGGTCGACATCGTCTCGGCCGCGACCTGGTCGCCGACGCGTGCCACGCCCCCGATCACCGAGCGGGTGCCCAGCCGCAGCAGGACGCTCGTGAGCCCGAGCCCCTCGTCGCCCGGCCGCACCGTCGCCAGCCCGAGCTCGCACGCGGACAGGATGACGTGCTCGGGCGCCCTGGTCGCGCCGTCGAGCTCGTGAGCGAACAGCACCCCGTCGGAGAGCCGGATCGAGGAGAACAGCGGATTCTCGGTCTGATGGACGCCGTGCGCTGCGACGTGCAGCATGACCGCGCGGCCGAGGGCCGTCACCACGGCACGGCGGTCGGCAGCGGCACCGGTGTGCACGACCGCCCCGGGCCAGGCGGCCCCGGCAACGGCGACTTCGGCGCGTCCGGACGCCACGCCTGGTCCGGCCAGCGCGACCACCTGGTGTCTTCGGCTGCGACGAGCCGCGGCCGCAACGGCCCACGCGGTCGCGGACGGACTGACCTCGACAGGAACGCCCGACAGGGACGGCAGCTGCCCCCACGGCAGCTGACCGAGCACACCCGTGGACACCACGACGAGCCGCCGACCGTCGAGACCCAGCGGTGCGAGCAGTTGCTCGTCCAACGCGGCCATGGACCTGCGCAGCGACGCCAGCACCGCCGCTTCGAGGGCAGCGGGCAGCATCGGTCGGGACACCACGTCGAGATCGGCGCGGGCCCGGCGGACCTGCTCGACGACCGGGGCCAGCAACCCGAGGGCGTGCAGGCGGACCTGGTGCGCACCGACGACGACCGCGCGCAGCATTCCCTCGGCCTGGACGAACGACACCAGCGCCGCGTCGCCCAGCCGGGCGCGGACCTGCTCGATGTCCGCGACCGTACGAGCCTCCCCCGCGCCGATGAGCGACCAGCGCCGGGAGGTGACCTCACGCTCGAGCGCGCGCCGGCGACGATGCAGGGTCGCGAGCAGTGCAGGGTCCTGGCCGGCCAGGTGGATCGACTCGACGGTCTGGCGCAGCTCGGCGAGTCGTAGGGCGGCCTGCGGGTCGGACGGCGGTCGCACGAGCGGTACCCGGCTCGAGACCGCTCGGGCCCGCTCGGCGGCCGCGAACACCGCTGCCGGGCGGCCGCCGGCCACGGCGATCGAGATCAGCTGCTCGGCGAGGTGCCGGCCGTGGACCGCGGCCGCCGTCTGCAGGTCGATGCTGCCGAACCGGGCCTGGTGCACGGTGAGCTCGTCCATGCCCAGGCGGGCCTCGCGCGCCGCGGCGGCCCCGCGACCGGAAACCGCGTGGCACCGGGCACGCACCTCGCGAGCGTGCAGCCGAGCCGTGAGCGGGTCGCGGGGCGACGGGACGCCGACCTCCGCGAGCAGCGCGCGCGCTTCCGGCAGCCGCCCCGCAGACAGCAGCGCCTCGACGGCGATGAGCCCGGCGGTCCTGGCCTCGATGCGCGCCCCGACAGCGGTGAGTTCGTCGCGCAGCCGCCGTGCCGGCTCGACCAGACGCCCACCAGGACGCCCGGCGGCGAGATCGCCCTGCAGCAGGACCAGCTCCGCCGTCCGCCGCCAGCGGTCGTTGCCGCGGCGGCGGAACCGGTCCCGCGCCTGAGCGGCGAGCCGACGCGCGGTGCCGACGTCGCCGGCTACGAGCGCAGTGCGGGCCCGTTCGACCTGAGCCTCCGCGAGATCGAGCCAGGACTTGTCACGCTCGAGGATCTGGGCGGCCTCGGCGATCGTCGCGTCCGCCTCGCGGGTGAGCCCGGCCTCGAGCAGGACGCGAGCGCGGTCGAGGACGATCGCACCCGACGGCCAGCCCGGTTCGATCTGCACGGCCCGGCGCATGGAGTCGAGGGCGCCGACGAGGTCGCCGGCAAGGAATTGCGCGTAGCCGCGGTTGTGCTCGGCCATGCCGCGCAGGACGGCAAGCTCTGCATGGGAGGCGATGCGAGCGCATTCGGCGAAGTCGGCCGTCGCCTGCGCGAGCTGGAGGCGACCGAGGTACGCGACGCCGCGGTTCAGCAGGAAGCTGCACCGGTCGACGGTCGACAGCGCCGGTAGATGTTGCTGGGCGGAGGACAGCTCGACGAGCGCCCGGCCACTGTCACCGAAGCGCAGGTACAGCAACCCCCGCTGACCCGCAACCAGCCCCAGCCCCTCGGCCGATCGGGTCTGCGTCGCCAGCAGCTCGGCGACGTCGAGCACGGCGAGGCCGGCCGCCAAGCCGTGCAGCTCGGCGGTGCTCTTGGCCGACGTGATCACGATGCGGGCCAGCAAGCCGGCGGTTGCCGGGTCGGCGGTGCCCGCAGCCAGGCGGTCGACGTCGCCGGCCCCCAGAGCACGCGCCGCCCGGCGGCTCAACGCCAGGCCGCGGGCGGGTTTGAGAGCGCGGTTCGCCTCGACCGCCCGGGCGTGCAGATCGCTCGCCCGGCCCACCTGCACGGGCTCGCGACCCACCGCCATGAGCAGACGGTCTCACGATCGGGTCAGAGGTCAACCGATGGCGTGACGACCGGGAGCGCGTCGTTGCCCGGCGCGGGACGCAGGACGAGCTGGGCGAGCCCGCGCGGGACTGCATCGATCACGAAGCGCCCGTCGTCGTCGGCGACGGCGTGCCGGCTGCTGCCGACGATCCGCAGCTCGACCAGCACCCCGGCGCCTGGGGCGATCCACCCGTCGATGCGGACGGTGTCGCCACCCGTCGGGGTCACCGTGATCATCGTCGCGAGCGTCGAACTGGTGAAGGTGATGGTCCGCGCGTCGGTGAGCTCCTCCGCGCGGGCTCCGGCGAGCTGATCCCCCCGTTGGAGCTGCGCAATCTCCGCGTGCAGGGCCTCCAGCGTGATGCCGAACTGCACCCGCTCGACGAGGCCGGCAGGTACCGGGTCGAGGGTCTCGAACAACGCGGCGATGCCGGCGAGGAGCTGCTCGTCGACCGCATCGACAGCACCCTGCGCGAGCTCGTCGACGCCGGGGCGGCGGTGGGACGGCGCCATCAGGACTCCCATCCAGGGTCTGCGGCCAGTTGCGCACGCAGCTTCGCGAGGCACCGGCCACGCGTCGGACCGATACTGCCGATCGGCATGCCCAGCGATTGCGCGACGGAGTGGTAATCGGGGCGGTCGGCGAAGGCAATGACGCGCAGCAACGCCTGGCAGCGTTCCGGCAATCGCGCGATGTGCTGCCACAACCGGCTCTCGCCGTCCGTGCGCAGCATCATCTCCTCGGGCAGCTGCGTCCCGGGCACGACGAGGTCGTCGGCGTCGAAGTCGACCGGCTGTACCCGGTCGCTGCGCTTCACGACCCGCCACGCCTCGCGCCGTGCGCTCACGATGAGCCACTGGAGGACGGCCTGCGGGTCCTCGATCGACGCGCTGCTGCGGACGAGCGCCAGCCACACCGTCTGCACGACATCCTCGGCGGGCTGGTGCTCCAGCCGCTGGGCACGGACGGTGTGCCACAGGATCGGGGTGAGTAGCGCCACGAGCTCGCCGAGCTTGCTCTCGTCGCCGTCCCGGAACGCGCGGAACAGGACCGCCGCGCGCGAGGCGAGCGTTCCCGAATCCGCTTCCGCGCCGATCACGGTCGCAGGATCCCGATGCGAGCGGTGATCGCGTTCCAGGCCCGGCCTACCGCACTCGCGCGATCCGGCGCGTCGATCGGCCCGGCGGATCCGTCGAACAGCGCCTGGGCGATCTCCGCGGCGAGCACCGGCGCGGCGAACGACGTACCGCTCCAGACGCCGAAGCCTCCTGCGAAGTTGTCCGGATCGATCGTGCCCCGCCATCCGCCGCCGTCCGCCGGCGTCTCGTTCGCCGGTTGCGCCGACCCGTCGAACGTCACCGGGAAGGTGCTGACCACCGCGGCGCCAGGACGACGGCAGCTGATCCAAGGGCCGGCGTTGCTGAAGATCGCCGTACTGCGGTCCGGGTTGAGGGCACCGACGCTGATGACCGGGACGCAGTCGGCCTCGAACTCGCCGACCTCGCCGCCGGGGTAGGGGCTGAACGCGGCCGGGTACATCGGCGCGGTCGTCGCCTCGTTGCCGGCGGCGGCGACGACCGCGACACCTGCCACACCGAGGCCACGCAGCACGCCGAGCAGCACCGGGTCGAACTTCAGGTCCTCGAGATCCTCGTGGTAGTAGCCGAGCGAGAGCACGACGACGTCGATGACCTCGTGGGCGTCCTGGGCCGCTTGTGCCAGGGTCTGGCGAAGGAGCAAGCGCTTGAGTGCCTCGATCAACTCCGACTCCGGAACGACGCCGTCGCTGTTCATGACGCGGACGGCCAGGATGTTGGCGTCCGGACAGCCTTGCCGGATCAGGCCGGCGATGAAGGTGCCGTGGCCCGAGTCGGAGTCCAGTTCGCCCTCGAGCGGATCGAGCACCACGCCGGAGTGCTCCGGATCCGTCGCCGGATCGCGCATCCCGATCGGCAGCCCCATCACCGAAGGGCTGTCGAGCACGATGTCCTTCGGCAGCCACGGATGGCTGCCGATCCCGGTGTCGAGGACGGCGACGACCGGCCGGCGGCAGTGCAGCTGGTCATCGGGGGTCCGCGTCGGCCGCGACCCGGTCCAGGCGACCGGCTGCCGGCCACCCCAGCCCGGATACACGTACTCCTCCCACGGGCCGCCCGTGACGGGGTGACCGCTGGTCACCGGATGGCCGCTGGTCACCGGATGGCCGCTGGTGACCGGGTGGCCGCTGGTGACCGGTCCCGCCCAGAGCACGTGATCGAGGGCGACGTGCGTTGCCGACGCATCCTGAGCACCGACCAGCGCGCGGTAGTTCTGCAGCACCTGCCACGCATCCGGTGGCGGTGCCGGCTGGTCGTCCAGCGGGACCAGACGGGCCGTCTGCGACTGCAGCGCCGGCTCGACGACGAGGCCGACCTGACGGGCGAGCGCCTCGGTCCGCAGATGAGGCGCGTCGTCCGCGATCTCGACTCGCAGACCGCTGCGGCGGGCAGCCTCCTGCAAGGCGCCACGCGCCGACTCCGTCGGCGCGCCCGTGACGATGAGCTGGTCACCGACGTACGCCGTCGGTCGCAGCCGCTGCTGACCCGGCAGCCGCGCGGCAGTCTTCGGGTCGAGGATCCGGACTCCAGGTCGCATGACCACCTCCAGCGGGGGATACACCCACGGCGGTTCGACGGCGCCACGCCGGGGCGTGCGTTGGGAGCTCGGGGCCGCTGGCGGCCGGTCGGATGCCCCTACCGGTACGGAGCCGTGAGGACCACCCGGTCCGCGAGATCGGCGATCCCCCGACGGTTCGTCCACTTCGCCCTTCCTCCCCAGCACGGTCGACGTGTCGCACGCAGCGTAGGGGCTGCCCGCGATCCGATGCAGCACCAGCGCGCCGTGAGACGTCTTGTATCTGGAAGGAGAACCCCGAGCGCCGGGAGATACGTCAGCACGGGTGAGCAGGCAGTATCAGGACGGCGAAGGCGCCCTCCTCAACATGACGAACGAGGAGGTCGGCATGACCGCGGTCCAGCCGAGAACGCATCGCAGCCTGGGCTCGCGCATGCGGCCGGTGGCAAGCCCGCCGTCGTGGGCGCCCTGGGCAGTTCCGCAGCTCGACGAGGCAGCGGCGCTGGTCCGCCGGCTCGCCGACGAGCGGAGCAACCCCTCGATCGCGGCGGAGCTCTATCGCGAGTGGTTCAACCCGGTGATCGAACCGGCCGGCCCCATGGGGGTGCGCCGGCCGGCTGCCGGGCTGTACCGGGCGGCGCACGCGGGCAGCCGGTCCCGGGTCCTCACCGACGGCGTCTGGGTCGTCGAACGCAACGACATCGTTGGCCGGGACGGTTGGTGGCGGACCTGGAACGACGCCTGGCTGCCGACCCGCAGCCGCGCCGGCGCCCTTCGCGTGCTGTTCTCACCGCAGGCGACCCCAGAGGCTCTGGGGACGTTCGTGGGCACCGTGACCGCGCACCTCGGCGACCTGCGGCTGCCGTGGCTACTCGCGTGCGCGACCGATCCGCGCCGGCTGCGCCGGCACGCCGGGGCGGTGCTGTACCTCCCGGGTCGCGACGAGCTGCCCGCGGGAGTGCTCGAGCTGGTCGACGCGGTGCGGCCGGTGCTCGCCTCGGGCACCCCGCCGCTGTGCCTGCGCCTCGCCGACGGCGCCGCCGTGGCCGAGTACCCGACGAACGGGATGAGCTTCGGCGAGCACCGCTGCCACCTCGTCGCGCTGGCGCTGACCACCAGGTCGGCGCGGCGCGCACCGCTGCTCGCCATCGCCGACGTCTTCGCCGCGCACGGCATCGACCCGGCCGCGCCGCATCGCTCCGCGAGCCGGCGACGCCGCGGAAAGTGAACTGGCCGCCACGCTGTCAGCGTCACGGCCAGGCTCTGCCGGGCCCTGCCGGTTCCAATCAGGCCGAGGCGTCCTCGAGCAGGTTGCGGGTGCGGTTCCCGTCGACCGGAACGCCCGGGCCCATCGTCGTGGCGAACGTGACCTTGCGCAGGTACCGGCCCTTGGCCGACGACGGCTTCGCGCGCAGGATCTCGTCGAGGGCGGCCGCGTAGTTCTCGACCAGCTGCTCGGGCGAGAACGAGGCCTTGCCGATAACCAGGTGCAGGTTCGCCTGCTTGTCGACACGGAAGCTGATCTTGCCGCCCTTGATGTCGGCGACGGCCTTCGCGACGTCGGGCGTGACCGTGCCCGTCTTCGGGTTGGGCATCAGGCCACGCGGGCCGAGCACGCGGGCGATGCGACCGACCTTGGCCATCTGGTCCGGCGTGGCGATCGCGGCGTCGAAGTCGAGGAAGCCGTCGTTGATCTCGGCGATCAGATCGTCGCTGCCGACGCGATCGGCGCCCGCGGCGCGGGCCTCCTCGGCCTTGTCACCCGTCGCGAAGACGATGACGCGGGCGGTCTTGCCGGTGCCGTGGGGCAGGCTGACCGTGCCGCGGACCATCTGGTCGGCCTTGCGCGGGTCGACACCCAGGCGCATCGCGACCTCGACGGTGCCGTCGAACTTGCTCGGTGACGCCTGCTTGGCGATTTTCGCCGCCTCGAGCGGCGAGTAGATCTTGTCGGGCTCGATGAGCTCGGCGGCCTTCTGATAAGCCTTGCTGCGCTTCATTGCTCTACTCCATCTCCCGGTACGAACCGGGTTCAGTGGTTAGCGGGCGCCGCGCTTCGGCGCCCTCCCACACAATCGGGTGAACCTTCAGCCCTCGACGGTAATGCCCATCGAACGGGCGGTGCCGGCGATGATCTTCGCGGCCTGGTCGATGTCGTTCGCGTTGAG